>NZ_JAGIOC010000001.1:2433867-2738100 GCF_017876515.1 Brachybacterium fresconis
TCGACGCCGGAGAGGATCTTCATCAGCGTCGACTTGCCGGCGCCGTTCTCCCCGAACAGGGTGGTGACCCTCCCGCGGTGGACCCCGAAGTTCACGCCCTTGAGGGCCTGGGTGCCGCCGTAGTGCTTGACGATGTCCTGCGCCTGCAGGACCACCTCGTCCGCGCCGTCCGCTCCGGGCGCGGTGCGGTGATCGGACGGCGTGCCGTGATCGGACGGCGTGCTGTGATCGGCCGGGGTGCTCACTGGACCTCCACGGAGACCGGGGTGACGAGCCACCCCTCGGGGTTGATGGCGGTGAACGCCCCGGTCACGGTGACGGTCTTGCCGCTCAGCTCGGCGGGGTCGATCGGGTCGAGGACCTGCTTCTTCATCTCCTCATTGAGGGCGGCGCCGGCGTCCTGGTACTCGATCTGGTTGGTGAACTGGCCGAAGTCGTAGTTGCCGGTCGCATCCCGCAGCTCGGTGCCGTTGATGGCGGGGCCGGTCTGGATGCGCACGGTGACGTTCTCGGGCATGCCGTCGATGGCCACGTCGTAGATGCCGCTCTGGCCCTCCCCGACGGTGCCCGTGAAGGTGGTGCTGTAGACGGTCTGACCAGCGGATTCGACGCCGTGCTCCTCAGCGGCGGCCTCCGGGTCCGCGGCGATGGCCTCGGCGAGCTCGGGGGCGGGGACGGCGCGGTCGGTGATCTCCTGCTGGACGGTCGGGAACTGCTCGGCGCCGAAGGTGGCCTTGTCGAAGGCCTGCGGGCCGGCGAGCTGCTCCTCCGCTCCTTCGGGCACCACCTTCGTGCCGAGGACGACCACGAGCAGGCCGATCACGGTCAGGGCGACTGCTGTCCAGCGGCCCAGGTGCTTCTTCGGCGCCCTCGCGCGCTGCGGGGTCTGCGGTGCCGCGGCCGTTGCGGTGCTCATGCTGAGCCTTTCCTGTCGGGTGCCCGGCGCATCCGCTCGAAGGCGTCGATGCCGGTCGGTGGTCGAGGACGGCGCCGTCGGCGCGACACAGGGTCGGGCGGGCGGACCGTCGACGAGGGATGGAGTCGTGTCCGCAGGACATCGGCGCCGATGTCGCGCTCCGGGCGGAGCGCTGCGGACGGGAAGGGGGCTGCGGTCGACCGCCCTCGTCGGCGGCCCGGGTGCAGCGGGGTGGGGCGCTCCGCGATGAGCGCCGGGGATGGTTGCGGTGAGTGGAGGGGGTGGGTGGAGGCGGTGACGGAGGGGGCGACGCCGCGGTCGGAACGTCTCGGGGACGGTCCGACCACGGCATCGGCCCGGACCCCGGTGCCGGGCGGCACCGGGGCGGGAGGCTCAGGTGCCGGGCAGGAGCGAGACCTTCACGGAGGCCCCGGCGGAGTCGGCGACCGTGTCGAGAGCCTTCTGAACGTCCTTCAGGCCGAACTGGTGGGTGCAGATCTCCTCGAGCGGCAGGACGCCGGACTCGATGATCTTGATGGCGGCCGGCCAGGTGTACGGGCCCAGGTGGGCACCGCGCACGTCGAGCTCCTTGTCGTCGGAGATGATCGACCAGTCGACCGACACGTTCTCCTTGAACACGGAGTACTCGACGTAGCGGCCGAGCTTGCGCAGCAGGTTCAGGCCCTGGCCGACGGCGCTGGGGTGACCCGTGCACTCGATGTACACGTCGGCCCCGTAGCCACCGGTAAGGCCTCGGATCTCCTCGTAGATGTCGACCTTGGAGGGATTCAGGGTGAGGTCCGCACCGCACTTCCTGGCGAGCTCGAGCTTGTGCTCGTCGAAATCGAGGGCGATGACCATGCGCGGGGTCTTGTGGGCCGCGCCGATGATCGCGCCGAGTCCGATCGGGCCCGCGCCGGCGATCACGACGACGTCCTCGAACTGGATGCCGGCGCGCTCCACGGCGTGCAGCGAGCACGACAGCGGCTCGGCGAACGCGGCGTGGTGCGGCGGGATCTCCGGGGAGATCTTGTGGGCGCGGGCGAGGGCGGGGACGATCATGTACTCGGCCATGCCGCCGTCGTAGTGCTTGAAGCCGAACATGTCGTGCGGGTCGCACATCCAGTACCAGCCGCGCCGGCAGTACATGCATTCCTCGCAGGGCACGATCTGCTCGACCACGATGCGGTCGCCCAGGGCGACCTCGTGGTGGGCGAGCGCCTCGGCCGTTCCGGAGACGATCTCGCCGGTGATCTCGTGGCCGGGGGTGATGCCGGGCTCGACCCAGCGCTCACGGTTCTCGTCGCCCCAGAACTTGGCGGCACCGGCGTAGGCCTTGAGGTCGCTCGCGCAGACGCCGACGGCCTCGACCTTGATCAGCAGCTCGTCAGGGGCCGGGGTGGGCACGTCCCTGTTCTCGAGCCGGTAGTCCTCCGGGGCATGCATGACCACGGCCTGCATGGTCGTCGGGGTCTCGCTCATCTCGACACATCTCCTTCGATACGTTCCGCGCGCTGTCCTGGCGGCGGCCGACCTCGGGCCCGCCGCATGCGGCGCGACCCGTTCGATCGTGAGCCTAGACACTCCGCGCACATTCGTCAAGCACAAATGTTCCGGACGGTGGTGCGCACCAGCTGCGCTCGTCAGCGGAGCGCACCAGCAGTGCGCTCAGGCCTCCTCGCCGGCCTGTGCGAGCACGGCTTCCGCGGTGGGCACGTCGGTGATCAGCGTGGTGAACAGGCCCGTCCGCGCCCCGGCCCGGATCGAGGGCGCCTTCTCGCTGCCCGCAGCCAGAGCGATCGAGCTCGGGATCGCGCGCAGCAGCTGGACCGAGGGACGCACCAGCCGATCCGAGCCCGGATAGAGCACCTCCTGGCCGTCGGCGTCGAAGAAGTGCAGGCAGAGGTCGCCCACCGCACCGCGCAGGCCGATGTCCTCACGCGGGACCACCGAGGTCAGCGAATCGCGGCGGGCGTAGGGGGAGCCGATCCCGGTGACCAGCACCCGCGCACGGGTCCACAGGTCCGTGATCTCGACGAAGCTCGGATCGGCCTGCAGGGAGCGCCACAGGCTGGGGCTCGGCAGGGCGGGCGCGAAGATGAAGCGGGGCTCCGCCCCGGTGCGGTTGGCGAGGTTCCGCACGGTCTCGTTGGTCTGGAAGGCGGGATCGGATTCCTGCTGGCCGCCGACGGTGGGGGCGATGACCACGCCGCGCAGCTCCGGCATGCCGGACATCCGGCTGACGGCATGGGTGGTCTTGCCCGAGGAGATCAGCAGCACGTCGCCCTGGGTCAGCTCCAGCCGGAACAGCACATCCCCCAGCAGGTCGCCGAGGCCGCGGTACTCCCGCTGGGTCTGGTCCCCGGGGGCGATGCGCACCTCCTCGATACCGAGCAGGCCGCGCAGGCGATCCTCGAGATCGCTCACGTCGGGCTCGCCGACGTCGAGCACCTCGAAGCGCACCATCCCGATGCGACGCGCCTCGGTGAGCAGCTTGCTGACCGTGGGCCGGGAGACGCCGAGCCGCTCGGCGACCTCCGCCTGACGCAGGTCGTCGAGGTAGTACGCACTGGCAGCGCGGTGCAGGAGCTGCGGGTCCATGTGGGACTCGAGCATCTCCGTCCCCTTTCGTCGTCGTCCCGTGGTCGGCCTCGATGTCGATGCACGGATGTGCCGAAAGGACGTGCCGCCCCCGACGCGACGATCCTATAGAGGCCGACGGTGGGTCGCGCAACCATCGCCGCCCCGCACAGGCAGCGCACTGCACGCCCGGAGGCGGGCGACGAACCGGTCCCGAGCCCCGTCCCTGACAGCTCCCGGGGCCGGTCGATGGCAGGATGTACAGGTCCTCCGGGCCCGTCCGGAACGGGCCGGGAGGACGAGGCACGAGGACGTGGACGAGGCGTCAGAAGAAGGCCCCGAGGACGAGGCGACGACGACGAGGAGAGGGCAGGTCGATGGCAGGCTCTGAGGACGCGGTGCTGGGCATCGACATCGGCACCTCGAGTGCGAAGGGCGTGCTGGTGGCGCTCGACGGGAGGATCCTGCGCACGGCGACCCGCGAGCACACGGTCTCCCGCCCCGCCCCCGGGCACGTCGAGATGGACGCTCACGTGTGGTGGGAGGAGTTCGTCGGCCTCGCCACGGAGCTCACCGCCGGCACCGAGGCGCGGGCCACCGGGATCGGCGTCTCCGGGATGGGCCCCTGCGTGCTGCTGGCCGATGAGGACGGCGAGCCGGTGCGGCCGGCGATCCTCTACGGAGTCGACTCCCGCGCCGAGGAGCAGATCGAGCACCTGACCGGGCACTTCGGCGAGGACGAGATCCTCGCGCGCTGCGGGAGCGTGCTCTCCTCCCAGGCGGCCGGCCCCAAGATCCGCTGGATCGCCGATCAGGAGCCCGAGGTGTTCGCCCGGGCGTCGCGGCTGTTCATGCCGTCCTCCTACCTCGCCTTCCGCCTCACCGGGCAGTACGTGCTCGACCACTCCAGCGCGTCCATGGTCACCCCGATCTACGACACCGCCGCCCTGGACTGGCACCGGCCCTGGACCCAGGAGGTCGCCCCCGGGCTCGAGCTGCCGCCGCTGCAGTGGTCCGGTGAGATCGCCGGGAGGGTGTCCACCGAGGCCGCGGCGCAGATCCCGGGCATCGAGCCGGGGGTGCCGGTGGTCGCGGGAGCCATCGATGCCTGGGCCGAGGCGATCAGCGTCGGCGCCACCGCGCCGGGCGACGTGATGCTCATGTACGGGACCACGACGTTCCTGGTCGCGATCACCGATCGGCCCGCCCCCAGCCGCAGCCTGTGGGTCACCTCCGGCACGACGCAGGGGACGTTCACCCTCTCGGGCGGGATGGCGAGCTCCGGGGCGATCACCGGCTGGCTGCGGGAGCTGACCGGCGACGCCGACTTCTCGACCCTGGTCAGCGAGGCCGAGACCAGCGGCGTGGGCGCGAACGGCCTGCTGATGCTGCCCTACTTCGCCGGTGAGCGCTCCCCCATGTCCGACCCCTCGGCCCGCGGCGTGATCGCCGGGCTCACCCTCTCCCACAGCCGCGGCGACCTCTACCGGGCCGCGCTCGAGGCGGCCGCCTACGGGGTGCGCCACCACGTGGAGGCGCTGCGCGAGGCCGGAGTGCGGATCGAGAGGATGGTGGCCGTCGGCGGCGGCACCCAGAACGAGCTGTGGCCGCAGATCGTCTCCGACGTCACCGGACTCGCCCAGGAGGTCCCGCGGCGCACCGTCGGCGCCTCCTACGGGACCTCGATGCTCGCCGCGCAGGCCGCCCACGGCACGGACACCAGCGCCTGGAACGACATCGATCACGTGTGCGTCCCCGATCCCGACGCCGCGGCGCGCTACGACGAGCTGTACCGGATGTACCGCGAGCTCTACCCCGCCACGAAGGACATCACCCACGCCCTCGCCGCGCTCCAGCGCGAGGGGTGAACGGCGGACGAAGCCCGTGCCTCACCCGCCGAGATAGGTGCGGATCACCTGCGAGTCATCGCGCCGCAGGAGATCCTGCTCGACTGCTGCCCGGAAGCGATCTCGGGCGGCGGCGACCAGCGGTGCCTCGAACCCGAGATCCTCGGCCATGTCGCAGACCAGTCCTGAGTCCTTCACGAAGATCCCGATCGTGCTCGTGACCCGGGCATCGATGCCTTCGAGCATGCGCGGACCCCGGTCCGAGAGCATCCAGGAGCCTCCCGCGCCGCCGGAGACCGCCTCGAAGGCCTCCGCAGGATCCAGCCCCAGCGACTCGGCGAAGGCGAGGGCCTCCGCCGCGGCGACGAGGTGCACGGAGGCGAGGAGCTGGTTGACGGCTTTCATCGCCTGGCCGCGCCCCGCCACGGGGCCGCAGTCCCGCAGGGTCCCCATCGTCTCCAGCAGGGGGCGCAGCTCCACGAGGCGTGCCGGGTCGCCGGAGGCGAACAGGGTGAGCGTGCCCGCTTGCGCTCCGGCGACGCCGCCGGTCACCGGGACATCCAGGACGCCGACCCCGGTCCCGTCCGCCGCGGCGAGGAGCTCCTCGACCGGAGCGACTCCGACGGTGCTCATGACCACGAGGGTCGCACCACGCCCCATCGTGGCCAGCAGGCCTCCCTCGCCGAGCGCCGCCTCCCGCAGCTGCTCCGGGGTGGCGACCATGCAGATCACCACGTCCGCCGCAGCCGCGGAGCCGGCCGACGCCTCCGTGAGCAGACCCTGCGCCTCCGCGGCATGGCGGGATGCCTCGACAGGGTCCACCCCGGTCACCTCGGCGCCGGACCCGGCCAGGCGCAGCGCCATGGGCAGCCCGATGGCCCCGATGCCGACGACGGTCACCCGGTGGGGCGCGGGGGGTCCCCCGTGGGCGGGATCGATCATGGGTCAGGGTCCTTCCGGTCGGAGGGTCGCCGGCCTGCGGGCGATGTGGACAGCGAGGTTCACAGGAAGAGGTCCAGCACGAGGCAGACCGCCAGGCCGACCACCGCGAAGGTGGACTGCGCGAGCGTGTAGATCTTGAACGTGCCCTTCGTGGAGAACCCGAGCATCTGCTTGAAGATCCAGAAGGTGTTGTCGGTGACGTGGCCGCCGAAGGCGGCGCCGCTGCCCGCGGCCAGCAGGATCAGCAGCGGAGCGGCCTCGATCGAACCCATGATCGGGGCGAGCAGGGTGGCAGCGGTGATCGCGGCGACCGATGCGGATCCCTGGGCCAGACGCAGCACGGCGGCGACCACCCAGGCCAGGAGCACCGGGATGGCGGCGTTGGCCTGGAAGAGGTTCGCGAGCATCTCGCCCACGCCGACCTGGGTGATGACGGCGCCGAGCGAGCCGGCCACCCCGGTGAACAGCAGGATCGAGCCGGCATTCGCGGCGCCCTTGGTGACGAGGTCGTCGATGCCGTTGCGGGTGACCTCGGGGATCGCGAGGATGATGCCGATGACCAGGCCGATCAGCAGGGCCACGACAGGGCTGCCGACGAAGCCGAGCACGGCGAGCTCGCTGCCGAGTGCCCGCGTGAAGGTGTCGGCGACGATCAGCACGACGGGCACGATCACCGGGAGCATCGCGACGATCAGCGGATAGCGGTGGGCGGTGGTGGCCTGCTGGACGGCGACGCCACCGGAGCCGGAGTTCGGCACGTCGGCCCCGTCGGTCGAGGAGCCATCGGTGGTCGTCGAGGCGCCACCGCCCGTCGAGGTGCCGGCCGCCGACTGGGCGGTGCTGCGTTCGGCGGCGAGGCGCTGCTGCTCCTCCTCCGGGGATTCGCCGAAGATCGAGTCGTCGAACTCGGGGTCGCGATCGGTGGCGGGATCGAAGATCCGTCGCATGAGCAGGGAGTGCAGGAAGATGCTGGAGATGATGAAGACGATGCCCAGCGGGACGCCCCAGATCAGGAGCTTGCCCAGCGGGATCCCGAGCGGGCCGGCGACGGCGACGGCCGCGACGCCCGGGACGACCACGAGCAGGCCGACCTCGAGGCCGATCGCGAGCGCGCCGGCGAGCTGGGCAATGCTGCGACCGGTGCGTTTGGCGATGGTCCCGGCCATGGGGGCGAGGATCACCAGGGCCACGTCGAAGTAGATCGACGGGAAGAGGATGCCGGAGGCCAGGCCCAGGACATAGGGGGATCTGGACGGCCCGACGACCTTCAGCATCGAGTCGACGACCCGCTGCATCGTGCCGGTCGCGGACAGGGCCGTGCCGATCATGACGCCGAAGCCGATGATCAGACCGACCTCCGTCATCAGATCTCCGAAGCCGGTGTTGACCGCGGTGACGGTGGCGGTGAAGCCGAGGCCGCCGGCGACACCGAGGTACAGCGAGCCGATGATCAGCGAGATGACGGGGTTGAGCTTCGCCCAGGCGATGAGCAGGATGACGCCGACGACGGCGATGACCAGATGGACGATCACCATTGTGTCCATGGTTCCTCCAGGGGTGGGGACCGCGCGTTCGTGCGCGGTCGGCAGGGACGGTGCACGGTGCCTCAGGCGGGGGTCGCGGTCAGCACCTCTCCGACGAGTGCGAGGCTGCGGGCGACGTCGGCCTCGCGGTCGGCCTCTGCGACGTCGTGGGTCTCGAGCTCCAGGACGTAGGTACCTCCGAAGCCCTGGGCCTCCAGGGCGGCGATCACGCCGGAGAGGTCGACCTCGCCGGCGCCGAGCGAGAGGTTCAGGTTCCCGGCGACGGCGTCGCGCAGGTGCACCCGTTCGATCCGGGGGCCGAGGCGGCGCGCCCAGGTGATCGGGTCCTCTGCGGACGCGACCACGTGGGAGACGTCAAACAGGACGCCGAAGGCGTCGGGATCGCTGCGTGCGAGGAGCTCGTCGGCGGCGGCGACGGTGTGCAGGTATCGGCGATGATGCAGCACCTCGACCAGAAGCCGCACCCTGTGCGCTGCACAGACCCGCGAAATGACCTGCAGGTTCCCGGCGATCCGGGCGAGGTCGCTCTGCTGGTCCACGAACGGGGCGTGGTCCGCCCGACCTGCCGGCACGATCAGCGCGGCGTCGAGGGCGGCGGCCAGCTCGACCAGAGGATCCACGACCGCGACCAGGTCGCGCTCGGCGAGCCCGGGATCGTTGAGATCTCCCGGATCGGCGTTGACGGCGCCGCAGCGCAGACCATGCTCACGGAGCAGGTCCGCGTACTGGGCAGGATCCCGGTCGACCGGGACGGGGACGTGGTCGGTGACCGCGGGGATCGCCCCGAGGTCGATCTCCGAGCTGCCCGTCGCCGCGATCAGGCGAAGTGCCTCGTCCAGGGGACGGTGCCGGAAGGAGATCGTCGAGATGCCGATGCGGGCGAGCCGCTCCGCCGTGGTCCGGGGGCTGCGGGCCGTCATGAGATGTACGAGCCGCCGTTGATGGCCTGGGTGGTGCCGGTGATGTACCCGGCGTCCGCGCCCGAGAGCCACACGACGAGCGCACCGATCTCGTCGGCCGTGGCCTGTCGTCCCATCGGGATCGAGGCGGACAGCGCGGCCTCGGCCTCTGCGGTGGTGTCGCCGCGGATGGTGGTGTCCGCGGCACCGGGCGAGATCGCGTTCACGGTGATGCCCTCGGGGGCCATCTCGCGGGCGAGCGACCTGGTCAGGCCCAGGACCCCGGCCTTGGCCGCGGAGTACGGGGTCTTCGAGAAGACGCCGCCGCCCTGCTGCGCCGAGACGGAGGACATGTTCACGACGCGGCCGTAGCCGTGATCGATCATCGCCGGCAGGAACGCGCGGGTGACGTAGAACGTGCCGGTGAGGTTGACGGCGATGATCTTGTCCCACAGGGCGTCGTCGACCTCGAGAAAGGCGACGGGGGACGGGATGCCCGCAATGTTCGCCAGCGCCCCGACGGGCGGCAGCTCGGAGGCGGCGACCCGGGCCGCGACGTCGTTCACCGCGCCGCTGTCGGTGATGTCCACGCCGTAGCCGGCGGCCGGGACGCCGAACTCGCCGGCGAGCTCCCGCGCGAGGGCGATCGCACCCTCCCCGTCGACGTCGAGGATCGCCACCGCCCATCCGTCACGGGCGAAGCGGGTGGCCGTGGCCCGGCCGATGCTGCGCGGAGACGCGCCGCCGGTGACGACTGCGGTTCTGGTCCGGGGGCCCATGGGCTCGTGGTGCGTCACTGCGCTCCCTCACGTCGGTGTGGTCAGGGCCTGTCGGCCCGATCGGATCGACGCGAACGCTACGAGGCGCCGGTCATACCAACAAGTGAATGCCGCTCGGCGGATCACGACGCCGCGACGATCGTCCTGCTCAGAGCGCCGCAACGCGTCACAGATTGGTCAGACCACCCTCGGGGCGCAGTCGGCGGGGAGAGCTCCGGGCCCACGGGAGATAATTGGTCGACCATTATCCTCGGAGCGGGCATCGCCTCTGACCTGCGCATCCGCCGCACGTTCGCGGCATCGGCAGATCCGCGACGATTGCCCGCTCCCCCACCCCGTGCTTGCATCGGCCCTGCCGACCTTCCGACGGACAGCCCACCGGTCACCGTCGGAGTCCCCGGCCCCGCCGCTGCAGCGAACCCGACCGAAGGAGGTCAGGTGGAACCCCAGACCCTGGAATTCCTGGACGGACTCGTCCGCGAGGGCGTCGAGGTCGACGGCGGCATCCTCATCCCCACCGAACGGCGGCTCGCCGAGATCAGCGGCATGTCCCGGGCCCGTGTCCGCGAGCGGCTCTCCGGGCTCCAGATGCTCGGAATGCTCACGAAGGTGCAGGGCTCGGGGAACGTTCTCGTCTCGCCCGCCGCGCTCGAGGCGGGCACCGGCAATGTCTTCGAGCTGATGCTGCGCGCCGGGCTGGTCACGGTCGCGCAGATCAACGAGGCCCGCGAGATGCTCGAGGTCGCGATCGCGCCACGGATCCTCGAACGAGTCACCGACGAGCAGATCCACGCCCTGGAGGATCAGGTGTACGCCATGGTCGACGCCTCCGCCTCACGGGATTTCGTCAGCGGGCTGAAGGCCGACCACGCCTTCCACATGGCGCTGTTCGAGATCGTCGGCAACCCGATCATGACCTACGTGGTCAACGGGATGAACCATGCCCTGCACGATCTGCTGCTGGAGCGGCGGCGGATCGTCATCGGCAAAGAGATCGCACGCAACCACGGCGAGCTCCCCGCGATGTTCGACAGCGACGCCGTCCACTTCGAGATCACCCGCGCCCTGCGCTCCCGGCGCAAGGAGGCGGTCACCGCCGCGATGGCGGAGCACTTCGATTCCTGGCGGAGGATCTCGCGTCTGCCGACCTCACCGGCAGTCGCCGCACCGCCAGGTATCACCCCACAGACACCATCGACCCCACCGACCCCACCGACCCCCTCAGGAGAGACATGAGCACAGCAGAACCCACGTCGTCGCCGGAATGGGCAGAAGCGACCGGGACGGCGCGGTCGTCCGATCCCGAACGGATCCAGCGCATCCGCGAGGCAGCCCACCGCATCCGCCAGTACGCCCTGATCCAGGCCGAGGTCCAGGGACAGGGCTACATCGGGCAGGCCCTGGACATCGCCGACGTCCTCGCCGTCCTGTACGCGGACCAGCTGCACCTGGACCCGTCGGATCCCGAGTCCGAGGACCGCGACCGCTTCCAGCTGTCCATCGGGCACTATGCCCTGGCCCTGTACGCGGCGCTGACCGAGGCGAAGTTCCTGCCCCAGGAGGAGCTGCAGACCTACGCCGGCGACGGCTCGCGCCTGCCGATGTCCTCCATGCGCTCCTACACCCCGGGGGTCGAGATCTCCGGCGGCTCCCTCGGCCACGGCCTCGGGATCGCGAACGGCGTGGCGATGGGACTGCAGCGCAAGGGGTCCGACCGCTTCGTCTACAACCTGCTGTCCGACGGCGAGCTCGGTGAGGGCTCGACCTGGGAGGCGGCCGCCGTCGCCGGCCACCATGGGCTCGACAACCTCATCGCGATCGTCGACTTCAACGACCAGCAGGCCGACGGCCGCAGCACCCAGATGCTGTCCATGGAGCCGGTCACCGACAAGTTCGAAGCCTTCGGCTGGATCGCCCGCCGCTGCGACGGCCACGATGTTCCCGCTCTGCTCGACCATCTGATCGAGCTGCGGGAGATCGAGGACCCCCGCCCTCGGGTCCTCATCGTGGACACCACGCTGGGCAAGGGCGTGGACTTCCTCGAGCAGCGGGAGAAGCTGCACTTCATGAAGGTCGACGCCGCGGAATGGGCCGCCGCCCACCAGAAGCTGAACGAAAGCGCAGGACGATGAACACACCCACGAACCCCGTCACCGCCCCCGCGAAGAAGCTGGTCTCCGGCGCCATGAGCGCTGACCTCGCCAAGGAGGGCCAGCGCACCGTCTCCGCCCCGCTCGGGCACGCCCTGGTCGAAGCGGCCCAGCAGGACGAGCGGATCGTCGGCCTCTCCGCCGATCTCGCGAAGTACACCGACGTCCACATCCTCCGCGACGCCATGCCGGAGCGGTTCTACCAGATCGGCATGGCCGAGCAGGCGCTGCTCGGTGCCGCGACCGGCCTCGCGATGGAGGGCTTCGTCCCCTTCGCCTCGACCTACTCGGTCTTCGCCACCCGGCGGGCCTACGACTTCCTCGCGCTCGACATCGCCGAGGCGAACCTCAACGTCAACATGGTGTGCGCCCTGCCCGGTCTGACCACCGGTTACGGGCCGTCCCATCAGGCCACCGAGGACGTGGCGATCCTCCGCGGGATGCCGAACCTGACGATCGTCGATCCCTGCGACGCCCTGGACATCCAGCAGGCGGTCCCCCAGCTCGCCGCATCCGACGGTCCGACCTACATGCGCCTGCTGCGGGGGAAGGTCCCGCTGGTCCTGGACGAGTACGACTACTCCTTCGAGCTCGGCCGGGCGAAGCTGCTGCGGGAAGGAGCGGACGTCCTGCTCATCTCGACCGGACTGATGACCGAGCGCGCCCTGGAGACCGCGACGGCTCTGGAGCAGGACGGGATCGGGGTCGCCGTGCTGCACTCACCCACCCTGAAGCCCTTCGACGAGGAATCGGTCGTCTCCGCCCTCGGAAAGGGCCGCCTGGTGCTGACGGCGGAGAACCACTCGGTGGTCGGCGGACTGTTCGACGCCGTCTCGCGCACGGTGGCCGGCCGCGGCCTCGGCGAGCGCATCACCCCGATCGGACTGCCGGACGAGTTCCTCGACGCCGGCGCGCTGCCGACTCTGAACGACCGCTACGGCGTGAGCGTCCAGGCGATGATGGAGCGGATCCGCACCCTGTTGTGAGCACCCTGCCCGCTGTGAGGAACCACCGATGCACACCTCCCCCGATACCCCGGGCCCACCGCTGCTGAGCCCCGCACGCCCCGTCGAGCTCCACCAGCCGTTCCTCCACGACCTGGTCGGGGTGTTCCATGCCCCGGTCCAGGCGTGGTCCCGGCCCACCGGGAGCATCGAGGGCGCCGGAGCGCAGGGCATCTACATCGGGGACACCCGGGTGGTCTCGGACCTGCGCTGTGCGGGCGAGCGCGTCGCGCTCACCCCGCTGGGAACCGAGGTGCGCTCGGCCCGCGAGCTGACCGTCCGCGACGTGGTCTCCACGCCG
Organism: Brachybacterium fresconis; assembly: GCF_017876515.1. Lineage (NCBI taxonomy): Bacteria > Bacillati > Actinomycetota > Actinomycetes > Micrococcales > Dermabacteraceae > Brachybacterium > Brachybacterium fresconis. Next base: position 2,446,830 of record NZ_JAGIOC010000001.1, read on the forward strand.
GGCGACGTCACGGATCCGCTGCTCATCCTCGAACGCACCCGCACCGCCGACGCGAGCGGCATCGGTGAGCGAGTGCGCCTGCTCTCGCACGATCATCGGCCGCACCGCCTCGTGCTCCGTCTCGGCCTGATCACCGACGCCGCATCGATGTCCGCGGTGAAGGACCCCGGACTGCTGGCCGAGATCGGCGACATCCGCCCGTCGGCGCGGGCCGACGGAGCAGTCGCCCGCTGGGACGTCGGCGACGCGGGCGGCTCCGCCCGGCTGGACGTCGGGGATGGTGGGACGGAGCTGGTGGCCGACGGGGCGATCGTGACGTGGACCGTCGTCCTCGAGACCCCGCCCGCCCGGGGCGCGCTCGAACATGAGGCAGAGGGTGACAGGGCGGTGATGGCGGAGGCCTCCTGGCATCTGGCCCTGCACGATCCGACCGTGCCGTTCGCCGCGGCGAGCGCCCCCTGGCCGGCGGCCGCTGTGACCGCGGAGCCCGCGTCGGCCGATCCCGAGGTCCGTGCCGCCGACCTGCTGCTGCGCCGTTCCCTGGCCGATCTGGACGCCCTGCGCCTGCAGATCCCGGGGTCCCCGGCGCAGACCTTCTTCGCCGCCGGCGCCCCGTGGTTCTTCACCCTGTTCGGCCGGGACGCGCTGATCGCCGCCTCCCTCGTGCTCCCCCTCGACCGCTCGATCGCCGAGGGCACCCTGCGCACGCTCGCCGACCGCCAGGGCACCGCGGCCGACGTCGCCACCGCCGAGCAGCCGGGAAAGATCCTCCACGAGGTGCGCGCCCAGGGCATGGAGATGGGCTCCACGGTGCTGCCGCCGGTCTACTACGGCACCATCGACGCCACGCCGCTGTGGATCGAGCTGCTGCATGAGGCGGACGCCGCCGGGCTGCCCGCAGAGGTCCTCACCGAGCTGCACCCCGCGCTCGAACAGGCCGCGCTCTGGCTGCTCGAGCACGCCGACGCCGATGGCGACGGCCTGCTGGAGTACCTCGACGAGGCCGGGACGGGCCTGGCCAATCAGGGATGGAAGGACTCCGGGGACTCGATCCGCTGCGCCGACGGCTCCCTGGCCGGCGGCGCGATCGCCCTGGCTGAGGTGCAGGGCTACGCATATGCGGCCGCCGGCCACGCCGCCGACCTCCTCGAGCGCCTCGGCACGGCAGCCGAGGCCGAGGCGGTGCATGCCGACCCACCCGCCCCGGGCCCCGGACCCTCCCCCACGTCATCATCCGCACCCGCACCCGCACCCGCACCCGCCGAATTTCCCGCCCGCCTGCGGGCCTGGGCCCACCGCCTGCGCGAACGCTTCCAGGAGACGTTCTGGTGCGAGGACGACTTCGGGCCGTACGTGGCGCTCGCCCTCGACGGGGACAAACGCCCGGTCGACAGCGTGGCCTCGAACATGGGCCACCTCCTGGGCACCGGACTGCTCGATCCGGCGCAGGAGCGGATCGTCGTGGACCGCCTGCTGCATCCGAGCCTGCTGTCCGGATACGGGATCCGCACCCTGTCGACCACCAACGGGGCCTACGGCCCGCTGCGCTACCACGGTGGCAGCGTGTGGACCCACGACACCGCCTACATCCTGCGCGGCATGCTGCGCGGAGGCTTCACCGCCGAGGCGCGGGTCGTGGCACGGGCCCTGCTGCAGGCGGCGAACGGCTTCGACCAGCGTCTTCCCGAGCTGTTCAGCGGCCAGAGCAGCGAGGAGGTCTCCCCTCCCGTGCCCTACCCGGCCTCATGCCGCCCGCAGGCCTGGGCCGCGGCCGGCGCCGTTCCTGTCGCTCAGGCCCTCGGCGTCCTGCGGCGCCGCTGACCGGGGAAGTGCCGGATCGGACCCTCCCGAGCGCGGTCCTGTCTCGGACCATGAGCCTGCCCTGAGCACGATCCTGCACTTCCCCCGCACAGCCCGTACGGTAGGGCCACAGCAGCACCGCGCGAACGGAGCCCCCATGCACGCCGACCGTCTCACCGATTCGATCTGCCACCACGCCGAGGGCCCGTACTGGTCCGACAGCTGGGGCGGCCTGCGCTGGGTCGACATGCTCGCCGGCGACATCATGCAGCTCGAGGCGGCCGGAGCTCTCACCCAGCTCGGCGGGGCCCGCACCGCGCATCGCATCACCACGCCGAGCCCGGTGGTGGCCTGCGTCCGCCCGGCCGTGGGCGGCGGGGCCGTCCTCGCACTCGAGAAGGGCTTCGCCCTCGAGGACGCCGACGGCTCGATCACCCCGCTGCCACCGCTGTGGGAGCAGGACATCCGGATGAACGAGGGCGCGATCGCGCCCGACGGTTCGTTCCTGTGCGGCTCGATGGCCTACGACCAGCGGCCGGGCGCAGCAGCGATGTGGCGTCTGCTCCCGGACGGCACCACCACCGAGCTGTTCGGCGACCTCACGATCTCCAACGGGCTCGCCTTCACGGCCGACGGCGCCCACGCCTTCTACGTCGACACCCCCACCGGGAGGGTCGACCAGTTCGACTGGTCCGACGACGAAGGCCTGATCGGCCGTCGCCCCTTTGCGGATCTGACCGACCAGGACGGTCATCCCGACGGCCTCACGCTCGACGCCGACGGCCGGGTCTGGGTGGCGATGAACGGCGGTGGCCAGGTGCTCGGTCTCGACGAGCGCGGTACGGTCACCACCCAGATCTCGGTCGGAGCTCGGCAGGTCACTGCCTGCACCTTCGGCGGCCATGACCTCTCGACCCTGTTCATCACCACCAGCCGGGAGAACCTGGCCGAGGGCGAGGACCCGCAGGCCGGCTCCCTGTTCGCCGCGCGGCCCGGCGCCCGCGGCCCCGAGAGCGAGCGCCTCTTCAGCGTCTGAGCCGAGCAGCGCCGCCCGCGTGTCACGGGCACCACGATCCAGAGGGCACCACGCCAACGCAGGCACCCCGCTATTGACGGCACCACACCATCGCGGGCACCACGCCCACGCGGGCACCCCGCCATAGAGGGCACCACGCCATCGCGGGCACCATGTCGTAAAAGGTGCCACGGAGGTGGCACCTTTTACGACACGGTCGGCCCTGCGCAGGTCAGGCGGTGGTGCCCGACCCCGAGCCGGAGCCGGCCACCTCGGTGTCCTCCGGGTGATCGGGGATCTCACCGGAGGCGAACGAGGTTTCCATGTCGTCGAACTCCCGCATCGTCAGCGCCGGCGGACGCGGCGTGATGAGACTGACCACCACGGCCAGGACCAGGCAGATCAGGAAGCCGGGGATGATCTCGTACAGGTGCTGGTCGCCGAACAGGCCCCAGCTCACGTCGGGCGTGAACTGGCCCCAGATGAAGGCGACCGCTGCACCGGCGACCATGCCGGCACCCGCACCGGCGGCCGTCAGGCGGCGCCAGAACAGCGACAGCAGGATGATCGGACCGAAGGCGGAGCCGAAGCCTGCCCAGGCGAAGGCCACCAGGCCCAGCACCGAGCTGTCCGGGTTCAGAGCCAGGATCAGGGCGATGATGGAGACGGCGAGCACGCCGATCCGGCCGCCCCACAGGGCGCCCTTGGCGCTGAGTTTGATCCCGATCCCGCCGAAGAGGTCCTCGATCAGCGCAGAGCTGGAGACGATCAGCTGCGAGGAGATCGTGGACATGATCGCTGCGAGCACGGCAGCCAGGAGGACGCCGGCGATCAGGGGGTGGAACAGGAGCTGCGAGAGGTCCAGGAAGACGGACTCGCCGTTGGTGGTGTCGGTCAGCACCGCGTCCTGGTTCTGCTGGAAGTAGGCCAGGCCTGCCAGAGCGGTGAAGACAGCACCGATGACACAGATGATCATCCAGGTCATGCCCACCGCGAAACCGTACTTGGCGTCGCGCGAGGAGCGCAGCGCCATGAAGCGGACGATGATGTGGGGCTGGCCGAAGTAGCCCAGGCCCCAGGCCAGCGAGGAGATGATCCCGATGAAGGTACCGCCGGCGGTCATGGAGCCGAAGTCGGCGTTGACCTGACGCACGGAGTCGAACATCGCCACCGGTCCGCCCACCACGAACATCGCCGTGATCGGGACGAGCAGCAGGGAGACCAGCATGATCATGCCCTGGACCACGTCGGTGTAGCTGGCGCCGAGGAACCCGCCGAACAGCGTGTAGACGATGGTGATGGTGGCGACCAGCAGCATGCCGGTGACGTACGAACCACCGAACGTGGACTCGAAGAAGACCCCTCCGGCGACCATGCCGGATGAGACGTAGAAGGTGAAGAACACCAGGATGATCACGCCGGCGGCGATCCGCAGGATGTTCGTGCGGTCGTGCAGCCGGTTGCCGAAGAAGCTCGGCACCGTGATCGAGTTGCCGGCGATCTGCGTGTACTGGCGCAGGCGCGGTGCGACGAAGAACCAGTTCAGTCCGGCGCCGATGGTGAGGCCGACGGCGATCCACGCCTCGACCAGTCCGTTCATGTACAGGGCGCCGGGCAGGCCCAGGAGCAGCCAGCCGGACATGTCCGAGGCGCCGGCGGAGAGGGCTGCGGTGAACGGGTGCAGCTGCCGTCCGCCGAGCATGTAGTCCTCGCCGTCCGACGTCTTGCGGAAGGCATACAGGCCGATGCCGAGCATGACGCCGAAATAGATGGCCAGAGCGATGATCTTGAAGACGAGATCCACGAGAGGGCTCCGATCTCAGTATGGGGAAGGGGTGGTCGGGACGGGTGAAACGCTAGTAGTGGTCGGGCCAGCTGACCGGCGATGATGGACAATTCGGTCATCGGCGAACGCAGTCGTTCCGCGCAGATCGTGCAGTCGGGGCCGCGGTCACAGACCAGGGAAAGCTTGATCCGCGCCCGGGGACGACGACGGGACGCCGTGCGAGCGCCGAGGACCAGGGGTGACGCCGAGACTACGCCCCTGAGACGCCGATCACCGAGGTTGTTGCCGGACGGTGACAATCTTCGCGAGACTCCTCACCGCTGACCGGACACGACATTGCGCACGTGGCTTCCATTGATGGAAGCCACGTGCGCAATGTCGTCGAGGTCAGCCCGGAGCGCGGGCGCTCAGGAGTACAGCGCCTCGGTGTCCTCGTCGACCCAGTCCAGGGTGCGCTCGACGGCCTTCTTCCACAGGCGGAGGTAGCGCTCGCGGGTCTCCTCCTCCATGGAGGGCTCCCAGCGCTTGTCCTCGGCCCAGTTGTCGATGACGTCCTGCTCGCCGTTCCAGAAGCCCACGGCGATGCCGGCCGCGTAGGCGGCGCCCAGCGCGGTGGTCTCGATGACCTTCGGCCGCACCACGGGCACGCCGAGGATGTCGGCCTGGAACTGCATGAGGGTCTCGTTCATGACCATGCCGCCGTCGACCTTGAGCTCGGACAGCTCCACGCCCTCGCTCTCGGCGTCGGCGATCATCGCGTCCAGCACCTCACGGGTCTGGAAGGCCGTGGCCTCCAGGGTGGCCCGCGCGATGTGGCCCTTGTTGTGGAAGCGGGTCATGCCGACCATCGCGCCGCGGGCGTCGGGCCGCCAGTGCGGGGCGAACAGGCCCGAGAAGGCAGGGACGATGAACAGACCGCCGTTGTCGTCGACGTCCTTGGCGAGGTCCTCGATCTCCGGGGCGTCCTTGATCAGACCCAGGTTGTCGCGCATCCACTGGACCAGCGAGCCGGTCACCGCGATCGAGCCCTCGAGGGCGTAGACCGGCTTCTGGTCGCCGATCTTGTAGGCGACCGTGGTGAGCAGCCCGTTCTCGCTGCGCACGAGGTCCTCGCCGGTGTTGATCAGCATGAAGTTGCCGGTGCCGTAGGTGTTCTTGGCCTGGCCCACGTCGAAGCAGGCCTGGCCGAAGGTGGCGGCCTGCTGGTCGCCGAGGATGCCGGCGAGCGGGGTGTCGATGAGCAGGTCGTTCTTGCGACCCTTCCCGTACACCTCGGAAGAGGACCTGATCTCCGGAAGCATCGACATCGGGATGCCCATGTCCTTCGCGATGTCCTCGTTCCAGTCCAGCGTGTCGATGTTCATGAGCATCGTGCGCGAGGCGTTGGTGACGTCGGTGACGTGCACGCCACCGTTGGTGCCGCCGGTGAGGTTCCACATCAGCCAGGCGTCGGTGTTGCCGAAGATCAGCTCGCCGGCCTCGGCCCGGGCGCGCGCGCCCTCGACGTTGTCGAGGATCCACTTCACCTTGGGGCCGGAGAAGTAGGTCGCCAGCGGCAGCCCGACGCGCTCCTTGTACTTCTCGGCGCCCTCGTCGCCTCCGAGCTCGTCGCAGATGCGCTGGGTGCGGGTGTCCTGCCAGACGACCGCGTTGTAGACGGGCTCGCCGGTGTTCTTGTCCCACACGACGGTCGTCTCGCGCTGGTTGGTGATGCCGACGGCCGCCAGCTGGTGGCGGTTGATGTCGGCGCCCACCAGCGCCTGGCCGACGACGTCACGGGTGTTCTTCCAGATCTCCTGCGGGTCGTGCTCGACCCAGCCGGACTTCGGGAAGATCTGCTCGTGCTCCTTCTGCCCCGAGGAGACGATCTGCCCGGCGTGGTCGAAGATGATCGCGCGGGTCGAGGTCGTGCCCTGGTCGATGGACATGATGTACATCGTCTGGTCGTTCATCGGAACTCCTTCGTCGTGGATGAGGGGAGGTGTCGTGGATGGGTGCCGGGGAGGCCGGTGCGGCGCTCGACGGTCTCAGAAGGTCAGGTCGCTCAGAAGTAGATGAGCGAGAACAGTCCGGCGAGGGAGCCACCGATCAGAGGACCGGCGATCGGTACCCACGAGTATGCCCAGTCCGAGCCGCCCTTGTTCGGGATCGGCAGGACCGCATGCGCGAGGCGCGGTCCGAGGTCTCGGGCGGGGTTGATGGCGTACCCCGTCGGCCCGCCGAGGGAGGCGCCGATGGCGAGCACCAGCAGCGCGACCGCGAGCGGCCCGAGCTTGTCCGGCGTGTTGCCGAACATGATGATCACGAAGACCAGCACGAAGGTCGCGATGATCTCGGTGACCAGGTTCCAGCCGTAGGAGCGGATCTCCGGGCCGGTGGAGAAGGTACCCAGGATGGTGCCCGGGTCCTTCTCCTGGTCGTAGTGGTTCTTGTAGACCAGCCAGGCGAGCACGGCGCCGATGAAGGCGCCGATGACCTCGGCGATGTAGTAGGTGACCGTGGTGCCGAGCGTGATCGAGATGCCCGGTGCGTACTCGGCGGCTTCGCTCATGAGCAGGCCGGTGGTGACGGCGGGGTTGATGTGCGCGCCGGTCTTGAAGGCCGTGTAGACGCCGACGAAGACCGCGAGGCCCCAGCCGAAGTTGACCATCAGCCAGCCGCCGTCCTTGCCCTTCGTCTTTCCCAGGATGTTGTTGGCGACGACGCCGCCGCCCATCAGGGTCAGCATCGCGGTGCCCGCGATCTCCGACAACAGGATCGTTCCGATCGTTCCCATGCGTTCTCCTCGTCGAGATCGACCTGACGGAGGACAGGTCGTGCGCCGGCTCCCGCCGGCGACAGGCCCCGAAGGGCCTCGGGGGCGTGCGCTCTGCCGCCCCGCGGCGTCCCCGGACTCGGTGCCCGGGGACTGCAGATTCTGGGTCAGTGCCTCGGCGGCACCTCGGGGACGGCACCGATGCGGGCAGCGGTCTCGGCGTCGGTCCCGGCCTGCTCGCCCTCGAGGCGGGCGGCGATGTATTCGCGGTACGTCTCCACCTCCCGGGCCTGGCCGCTCTCGTCCCAGCCCAGCTCGGGACCGACGAGGGCGGCGACCTCCGCGGCGGCGTCGACACCGCGATCGCGGGTCTCGTAGTCCAGCCGGGTGCGACGCTCGAGGATGTCTGCCAGGTGGCGCGCTCCCTCGGCGCGGACGGCGTACAGCGCCTCGGCCCGCAGGTAGCGCGGGGCGTGCTCGAGGGGCGTGCCGAGCGCGGGGTCCTCGTCGATCAGGGCGAGGACGTCGCTCAGCAGCGCGCCGTAGCGGAACAGCAGGCGGTCGATGCGCACGGTGTCGAGGTCGTACCGTCGGGCGATCTTCTGCTTGTCGCGCACCAGGGTCTCGTAGCCCTGGGCGCCGATCACCGGCACGGAGCGGGTCAGGCTGGGCCGCCCCGGCTGGTGCTCCTTGATCGCGAAGTCGACGATGTCCTCGGCCATCACCCGGTAGGTGGTGAACTTGCCGCCGGCGATGGCGGACAGGCCCGGCTCGACCTGCATGACCGTGTGCTCGCGGGAGACCTTCGCCGAGCCTCCGCCCTTCTGCACCGGCTGGACCAGGGGACGCAGGCCGGAGTAGACGCCGATGACGTCCTCGCGCGAGAGGTCGTCGGCCAGCACCGCGTTGGCGTGCTCGAGCACGTACTCGATGTCGTCGGAGGTCGCGCCGACGTCGGCCGGATCCTCGGTCCAGGCGGTGTCGGTGGTGCCGATGACCCAGTACTCGTCCCAGGGGATGATGAACAGGACCGACTTCTCGGTCTGGGTGATGATGCCGGTGTCGGGCACGGCGGGGATGCGGTCGCGGGCGATGGTGACGTGGATGCCCTTGGAGGCGAGCACCTTCAGACCGGCGTCGGCCCCGGCGAGGTCCTGCTGATCCTCCGTCCAGACGCCTCCGGCCAGGAGGGTGTCGCGGGCGTGGACCTCGAACTCCTCGCCGGTCTCCTCGTCCCGCACCCGGGCGCCGCTGACGCGCCCGCCCTCGTGGAGGTAGTCGACGACGCTGGTGTAGTTGGCGACGGAGGCGTCGTGCTGCGCGGCCGAGCGCACCAGCATCATCACGAAGCGGGCGTCGTCGACCTGTGCGTCGTAGTACTCCAGGGCGCCGACGGCCTTGTCCCCGTCGAGCGCCGGGAAGACCTCGAGCATCTTGTCGTGCAGGAGATGGCGGTGCATCGGCACGGCACGCTTGCGACCCACGGATTGCATCGCGTCGTAGAGCATCACGCCGGAGCCGATGAACGCGCGGTCGACCACCTTCTTGAAGAAGGGGAAGACGAACTTGATGGGCTTGACCAGGTGCGGAGCGGTGTGTTCGAGCAGCAGGTCGCGCTCGCGCAGGGCCTCGGCGACGAGCTTGAAGTCCAGCATCTGCAGGTAGCGCAGGCCGCCGTGCATGAGCTTGGAGGAGCGCGACGAGGTCCCGGCGGCCCAGTCGCGGGTCTCGACGAGCCCGACGGACAGTCCGCGCGTGGCGGCGTCGAACGCGGCGCCGGCGCCGTTGACCCCGCCGCCGACGACGAGGACGTCCAAGGGGTTCTCCGCGGTGGCGGCGCGCAGGCGGGCGAGGTGCTCCGTCCGGGCCCCGGGGGTGAGGGCGGACCGGTTCTGATCGGACACGTGGATGCTCCTTCGCAATGACGCCGGGTGGACTCGTGGTCCGCCGCGACGGGCGCGACGGTCACGGCGGCAATGGAGTCATCCTCGAACCGTCGTGCAGCAGAACGCAAACTCCGTGCACGAACGTGCAAGACTGATGTCATGAATCCCGAATCGCGCCCCGACACGCTCTTCGAGGCTGCACGGATGTACTACGGCGAGGGCCGCACGATGGAGTCGATCGCCATCGATCTCGAGGTCTCCCGCTCGACGGTCTCCCGGATGCTGCGCGATGCCCGGGAGGCCGGGCTGGTCCAGATCACGCTGCGCCCGCCGGACGCCCATCGGGTCGAGGAGCTGCGCCGGCGGATCGCCCACAGGTTCGGGGTGCGCACGCGCGTGGTGCCCGCCCGTCCCGGCGACGGCGAGCACGAGCGGCTGCAAGCGGTGGCCGACGCGGGCGCCGACGTGCTCGACGAGATGCTCGAGCCGGGGATGACCCTGGGGCTCGCCTGGGGCACGACGATCGCGTCGATACTGGGGAGCGTGCGGGCGCGCCCGATCCCCGGGATGCGCATCGTGCAGCTGAACGGTGCGATCAACACCGAGGGCTCCGGGCTGACCTACATCTCGACCGTGCTGGCCCGCGCGGCGACGCTGTGGGACGCGACGGTCCACCACTTCCCCGTCCCGGCCTTCTTCGACTACGCCGCCACTCGGGAGGCGATGTGGCGCGAGCGCTCGGTGCAGAAGGTGCTGGAGACCCAGCGGCAGACCACCCTGGCCGTCTTCAGCGTCGGGGCCTTCGACGCGGAGGTGCCCAGCCACGTCTACACGAACAACTACCTCACCGGCGAGGACCTGGCCTCGCTGCGGGCCGACGGCGCCGTCGGCGACGTGTGCACCGTATTCCTGCGGGCCGACGGCTCCTTCCGGGACATCGCGATGAACGCGCGGGGCTCCGGGGCCGATCCCAGTCGGCTCTCCCGCATCGCCCACCGGCTGCTGGTGGTCTCCGGCTCCCGCAAGGCGCTGCCGTTGCGGGCGGCCCTGCGCGCCGGCGTCGCGACCGATCTGGTGGTCGACGAGGTCACGGCCGCGAGCCTGCTGTCGCTGCGGTGAGGGGCATGGCCGCGGGGAGTACGGGGCGCTGGGGCGCGACGGCGGCGTCGGCGCGACGCATCACCGCCGACGCCCGCACGGTCACGGACGCACGGTCATGGGCGCCGCGGAGGCTCCGCGTACAGCACCCGGAAGCGCTCGCAGACCACGGGCATGTCCGGGGCGAACCCGCGGGCCGCATGCGCTGTCCAGAAATCCTCGTGGATGCGCCGCCAGGATGCCAGGGTGCGGTCGTCCTCTCCCTCTGCCCGGGCATGCTCGGCGGTGACCTCGTCGAAGGCCGCGATGTCGATCGCGGTCACCTCGAGGACCGCCCGGGGCACGTCGGCCCCGTCGAGGACGATCGACAGGTCGCCGACGGCCGGGAGCGGCTCGGCGTCCTCTCCGTCCGCTCCGTAATCTGCCAGCGCCGAGGCCGTGCCGGTCTTGGTCCCCGCGAGCACGAGGGCGAGCAGGTCGTCGGCGTGCTCGGGGGTGGCGCCGAAGGCCCAGGCCTCGGGGAGCTCCCGCGGAAGGGACGTGTGGGCGGAGCGGGCCTCGGCCCAGAAGCGCTCGAGCGCAGCATCGGTGAAGGTCACGGGGTCACGATAGCGAGCAGTGTCGCCCGTCGACATCGCGGAGAGCCTCAGCCTTCGACGCCGCTGAGGTCGAGGCGGTCCGGATGGGTGTAGACGTTCATGCGCCCGTCGCCGTCCTCGGCCGCACGGGTGAAGCCGAGCAGCGTCATGCCGACCTCATCGGCGGTGTCGACGGCCAGCGAGCTGGCGGCGGATACGCAGGCCAGCAGGGGGATCCCGGCCATGTAGGCCTTCTGCGCAATCTCGAAGCTGGCGCGGGAGGAGACCAGCAGGAAGCAGTCCGCAAGCGGCAGTCGATCCTCGAGCAGGGCCCAGCCGATGACCTTGTCGACCGCGTTGTGGCGGCCGACGTCCTCGCGGACCACCAGGAGGTTCCCGGTCCGATCGACGAGGGCGGCCGCGTGGACGCCGCCGGTGCGGGCGAAGACGGCCTGCTGCCCGGTGAGCGCGCGGGCGGCCGCGAGGATCGCCCGGGGGTCGAGGGACCAGCCCTGCTCCAGCGTGTACCGGCCCTTCTGCCGCACCGCGTCGATGCTCTCGGAACCGCACACCCCGCAGGCCGAGGTGGTGGTGAAGTTCTTCGTGACCAGGGGCAGCAGCTGCGGCGCCGTGGTGGTGAAGTCCATGACGTTGTACGTGTTGCGGGCGAAGCCGGTGCCGTCGTCGACCACCGCGCCGTCGCAGTAGCGCGCCTCGGTGATGTCCTCGCGATGGGCGATGATTCCCTCGGCGTGGAGGAATCCGTGGATCAGCTCGATGTCCTGGCCGGGGGTGCGCATGGTGAGGCTGAGCTGCTGGCCGTTCACCCGGATGTCCAGCGGCTCCTCGACGGCGACCCGGTCGCCCTTGCGCCCGGCGTAGAGCGTGCCCTCGCGCACCCGGACGGTGCGGATCCGCGCCGATTCGGTGACCCTGCCCATTCCTCGAGGGTATCCCGGCCACGGGGGCCGGGGACACGCAGGGCGATTCCACCGAGACGTCCCGGTCCCGGGATGCATCGGTGGAACCGGTGCCGGCGACCGGCGCGTCAGCGCCCCTTCTCGGCGAGGGCGCGGGCGACCTCGAGCTCCTCCTCCCACCCCTTCGAGTTCTCCTCGTAGTTCCGGCGGCGCACCTCGGCATCCAGGCTGAGGCGGGCGAAGCCGCGCTCGCGCACCGTGAGCTGCACGCCGTCGGCCTTCGTCGGCCCGGCGGGGTCGATGATGAACTCGACGGTGTTGTTCGGGGCGTCGGCGATCTCGCCGATCCCTCCGGCGAGCCAGCGGAAGGCCACCCGATTCGGCGCCTCGTGCACCTCGACGGCGATCTGGAAGCTGCCGTGGACCTCGTCGACGACGCGGGTGACGGGCCCGTCGCGGGTGATCTCGTGCTCGCGGTACTCGCCGTCGTTGATGAACCAGCCGGGCTCCTGGATGATCCCGAAGACCGTCTCGGCAGTCGCCGCGATGTGGATGCTGCGGGCTATCTCGTCGGGAACCTCACCGGTGGCCGGATCCGTGGCGTCGTCGGTCATCACTGTGCTCCTCGGGTCGCGCTGCGGTCTCGTCTCCGTCTGTTCGAAGCCTGACAGACATCGTCCCGGTATGCGAGGGTTACGCCCCGCTCCGACGGGCCCGGCGTGGGGCCCGGTGCGGACAGATCGTCGATCGTTCCAGCGACGGCCTCCTGGGTCCGTTCGGTGGCCATGTGGCCGCTGTGCCGCGCAGGGTCGGCCGGTGCCATCTCGATCCGGCCGCATGGTCGACGACACGGGGTCACAGCGGCGTCGCGGCGACCTCCGCCAGAGCCCGCGGCGCGCGCCCGAGCACCTCCTGGACGTCGTCGCTGACCACGTCGAGCTGCCCGGACGCGATCGCCGTGTAGGTGCTGATCCAGGCGTCGATCTGCCAGTCGGGCGCCCCGTACCGGGCGCGGGAGAGGCGGGCCTGCTCGAGCGTCTCGTCGACATAGGAGAAATCCTCGCCGCGGGTCGCGGACAGGATCTCGACGGCCTCGGCCAGTGTGAGCGCCGCCGGTCCGGTGAGGTCGAGCATCCGGCCTGTCCAGGCATCGGGGCCACGCAGGATCGCCGCCGCGACGGCGGCGACGTCGGCACGGGCCACATAGGCGCAGCGCCCGTCACGGCCCGGGCCACGGATCACGCGCTCCGCGCCGGCGAAGTCGAGCAGGATGTCGGCGTAGAAGCTGTCCCGCAGGAACGTCCAGGACATCCCGCTCTCCCGAAGCATCTGTTCGGTGGCGCCGTGGTCGCGGGCCAGAGTGAATTCCGCATCCGCGGAGGCCCCGAGGAACGACGTGTACACGGCGTGGCCGACGCCCGCCTCGGCGGCGGCGCTGATCGCGATGTGGTGCTGCTCGAGACGATCCGCGGCCTCCCCTGCGGAGACCAGCAGCAGGGCGTCGACGCCGGCGAAGGCCTGCCGGCAGGCGGCGGCGTCGGAGAACGCGGCCACCGCCACGTCGGCACCGGGCAGTCGCGGAGCGCGGGCCGCGTCGCGCACCACGAGGCGTGGCTCCACCCCCTCCACGGCAAGCAATCGGGCGACCTCTCCCCCGACCTTGCCGCTCGCCCCGGTGACGGCGATGCGCATCAGACCAGGCCCTTCTCGCTCAGCCACCCGGAGGCGATGTCGGCGGAGCTCGCTTGCTCCTCGACGCTCTGGCGGTTCAGCTCGAGGAGATCGTCGGCGCTCAGCGCCTCGATGACCGCGGTGATCGCATCCGCCGCGTCCTCGTCGACCTTCTCGGACACGACGGGCACCACGTTCTGCGGGAGGATCAGGGACTCGGGGTCCTCGAGCACGACGAAGTCGTTCGCGACGATCGCCGGGTCGGCGGTGTAGAGGTCGGCGAGCTGCACGTCGCCGTCGGTGAGCGCCTGGACGGTGAGCGCCCCGCCGGAGTCCTCGACGGGCACGACGGTGATGTCGACTCCGTAGACCTCCTTGACGCCCTCGGGCCCGTAGGGGCGCACCCCGAACTCGCTGTTGGCGGCGATCTTGAGGTCCTCCTCGACGCCGGCGAGGTCCCCGATGGAGGTCAGGGAGTTGGCCTCGGCGAACGCGGAGGTGGTGGTGTAGGAGTCCTGGTCGGTGGCCTCGGCGAAGGGGAGCAGGCGCAGCTGATCGGGCAGCGCCTCGGCGAGCGCGGAGTGGATCTCCTCGGGGCTCGCGCTCTCCGCCTCGGAGTCATAGTTCTGCAGCAGATTGCCGATGTACTCGGGCATCACGTCGAGCTTGCCGGCCTCGAGCTCGGGCATGTACACCTCGCGCTGGCCGATCTGGTACTCGCGGCCGACCGTCACTCCCGTCGCCTCGAGCGACTGCGCGAACAGCTCGGCGATGATCTCGTTGGAGTAGTAGGCCTGGGAGCCGATGACGAGAGTTCCCGAGGGGCTGTCTCCGCCGCTCCCGCCGTCGGACGCCCCGTCTCCCCCGCTGCCCTCGCCCTCCGCGAAGGGATCGGAGGTGCCGCAGGCGGCCGCTCCGAGGGCGACGCCGCCGACGCCGATCGCGCCGAGCAGGTGACGACGGGTGCTGTGGATGCTCATGGGGGTTCTCCTGGGGGTCGGACGGGGCGGACTGGGGACCGATGGGGCAAGCATCTCTCATCGCGCCGGCGGTCAGTTCTCGGCCGGCAGGGCCCCGCGCGGTGCGGTCAGGCGCTGGGTCACCAGCAGGACGAGGTCGAGCACGAGGGCGAGGGCGATCACCAGCAGGGAGCCGGCGATCATCAGGGGATAGTCCTGGGAGCCGAGCCCCAGGAAGATGTAGCGCCCCAGTCCGCCGTTGCCGACGTAGGCGGCGAGCATGGCGGTGGCGACCACCTGCATGGTCGCACCGCGGAAACCACCGATGATCAGCGGCATGCCCAGCGGGATCTCCACCTTCGCCAGGATCTGCCACTCCGTCATGCCCTGGGCGCGGGCGGCGTCGACGGTGGCGGGGTCCGCGGTCTCGACGGCGGAGTAGGCCCCGGCCAGCAGGGACGGCACCGCGAGGACGACGAAGGCCAGCAGTGGCGCGGTGAGCCCGAGACCCAGCAGCAGGGCGAACAGGGTGACCAGGCCCAGGGTGGGCAGGGCGCGAGCGGCGCCGGCGAGGGTGACGGCGATGCCCTTGCCGATCCCGGTATGGCCCACCAGCAGCCCGACGGGGATCGCGATCAGCGCCGCGACCAGCACGCCGAGCACCGTGTACCCGAGGTGCTCGAGGGTGCGCATCGGGACACCGGAGGGGCCGGACCAGTGCACGGGGTCGGTGAGCCAGGCCAGGGCGTCGAGGAAGGGATTGCCGGTCATCAGCGCCTCCCCGCCGTCGGCCGGGACCAGGGCATCAGCAGACGACCCAGTAGCACCAGCAAGGCGTCGATGACCAGGGCGAGCACGGCGGTGAGCACCACGCCGGCGGTGATCTCGGCGAGGATGCCGCGCCGGAAGCCGTCGACGAACAGCATTCCCAGGCTGGGGACGCCGAGCACGCCGCCGACGGTGACCAGCGAGATCGTGCTGACCGCGACCACGCGCACCCCGGCCAGCAGCACCGGGCCGGCCAGCGGCAGCTCCACGTGGAGGAAGCGGGCACCGGAGGCGTAGCCCTGGGCGGTCGCGGAGCTGAGCACGGTCCGGTCCACGGAGCGGAAGGCGTCCGATGCCGCCGGCACCATCAGGGCGAGCCCGTACAGCGACAGGGCGATCGCGATGTTCAGGGGGCTGCGCACGCTGGTGCCGACGATGCCGGGCAGCAGCACGAACAGCGGCAGGGAGGGGATCGCGTACAGCAGGCCGGAGGTGGTGGTCACGCCGGTGCGCAGCCAGCCGCGGGCGTTGGCGAGCTTCGCCAGCGGCAGCGAGAGGGCGAAGGCGATCAGGATCGGCGGCAGCGCCTGCAGCAGGTGGGAGCCGGTGTAGCCGGCGATCATGTCGAGGTTCTCGAGCACCCAGCTCACGAGGGGGTCTCCCCCGTCGGCAGCGCGTCCGGGGACTGTGCGTCCGGGGACTGCTCGCCCGGGGACCGCCCGAGCACCCCGGCGGCGCGCCCGTCGGCGTCCACCACGATGTCGCGTCCGTCGACCCGTTCGACGTGCAGGGTGCGTGTGCCGCGGTCGGCGCCGACGAAGCTGGCCACGAAGTCGTCGGCCGGTTCGGCGAGGATCTCCTGCGGGGTGCCGACCTGCGCGATGATCCCGCCGGGCCGGAGGATCACGACGCGATCGCCGACCAGGAAGGCCTCGTCGATGTCGTGGGTGACGAAGACGATCGTCTTCTTCAGGTCCCGCTGCAGGTGCAGCAGCTCCTGCTGCAGCTCGCGGCGGACGATGGGGTCGACGGCGCCGAAGGGCTCGTCCATCAGCAGGATGTTGGGGTCGGCGGCGAGGCCGCGGGCGACGCCGACGCGCTGCTGCTGGCCGCCGGAGAGCTGCCAGGGGTAGCGCCTGCCGAGCGCGGCGTCCAGGCCGACGGTCTCCATCAGCTCGCCGGCGCGGGTGCGGGCGTCGCGCCGGGAGCTGCCGCGCAGCACCGGGACCGTGGTGATGTTGTCGAGCACGGTGTGATGCGGGAGCAGTCCGGAGGCCTGCATGACGTAGCCGATGCTGCGGCGCAGCTGCACGGGGTCCAGGCTCGCCACGTCGTCGCCGTCGATGTGGACGCGACCCGAGGTGGGGTCGACCATGCGGTTGACCATGCGCATCAGGGTCGTCTTGCCGGATCCGGAGGTGCCCACCAGCACGACGGATTCGTGCGAGGCGACCTCGAGGCTGAAGTCCTCGACGGCCAGCGTCCCGCCCGGATACTCCTTGCGGACGTTCTCGAATCCGATCACGGCCTTGCTCCCCATCGGGTCGTCGTACGCAGCGGTGTGCGGCGGGCAGTGGTCCAGGTCCCCGGGCCGCAGCGCGACGGACCGTCGCGGGCCGGCCAGGAGATCCGGTGCGATCGACCCTATGTCATCGGTCCGACGTCGCAGCGCCCATCGGGACAGTCCCGCCCGATCGGTCGGCCCGGACGTTCAGCGCCCGGGATCCTCGAGTGCCGGCCGCACCCCGGCGCTGAGGTCGGAGCGCTGGATCACCAGCGCCTGCCGTTCACCCACCTCGAGGTAGCCGGTCTGCGGGATCCCGGTGGAGGCGACGATGACGCGGTCGGCGTCGATCCGGTAGCGCAGGGCGTACATGTCGACCTTCTGATGACGCGCCGCCTGCGTCGGATCGTGCTGCTGGTACGCGACCATCTCGTCGGGCGTCATCACCAGGCAGTTCAGCGCCTCGGGCACCCGGAGGCCGTGCTGCAGGCACAGGTCGGTCAGCTCGGCCGCAGCGCGCTGGACCGCGGTGGTGAGGTCGGCCTCGCGCTGGTGGAGCGTGATCAGGGAGAAGAACAGCTCGGAGTCGGTGGTGCCCTCGGGGGTGGGGCCGCCGCGGGCCAGGATCGCATCGCGAAGCGGGTCGGTGAGGTCGAACTGGCCGTTGTGCGCGAAGACCGTCTCGCCCTCGCGGAAGGGGTGGGTGTTGGCGATCCGCAGCGGCAGACCGGGGCTGGCGCGGCGCAGGTGCACGAGCATCATCGGGCCGCGGGCGGCGGCGACCGCCTCCCGGTAGGCGGCGGATTCGCGGGCGACGTCGAGGTGACGGCGGATCTGCGGCCGACGGGGGTTGGCGAGCGGCGCCGGGCGCTCGCTGGGAACGTCCTCGTCGTCGAACCAGCTCACTCCCCAGCCGTCGCGGTGGATCTCGGACTGGGCGGTGAAGGGTTCGATCTCCTGCGCGACCGCCCGGTCCAGGGCGATGGGGTCGCGGGAGACGACGCCGAGCAGACGGCACATGGCGGATCCGGCTTTCTCTGAGCGGGTGGGGACGGGTCGGCACCGGCGGGCGGGACGGCACCGGCGGGCGGGACGGCGCCGGCGGGCGGGACGGCGCCGGCGCCGACCCGCGGGCGGCCGCGGCGGCTCAGCCGGCGGTCGCGCGTGCCTTCATGCGGGCATCGAGCGCGAGCGCGATGCGGGTGAGCAGGAAGTTCAGCACGATGTAGATGACGGAGACGACCACGTATGTCTGCACCAGGTAGCGGGTGATCGACACCATCGTCTTGCCCTGGAACTGGAGCTCGTTGAAGCTGACCACGTAGCCGAGGGTTGAATCCTTCAGCAGCGTGACCAGGGCGAGGATCAGACTGGGCAGCACCAGACGCACCGCCTGCGGCAGGATCACGTGGACCAGGGAGTCGCGTCTGCTCAGCCCGATCGCCGCGGCGGCCTCGTGCTGACCGCGATCGACCGCCTTGATGCCGGCGCGGAACACCTCGGCGGTGGTCGCCGAGGAGACCAGGATCATCGGGATGACCAGCATCCAGAACCGGGGAAAGGTGACGCCGAAAGCGGGCAGGGCCAGCAGGAACGCGTAGACGACCAGCAGCATCGGGATCCCGCGGAAGAACTCGATCCAGGTGGCGGCCGCCGCGCTCAGCGCCGTGAACCGCGAGAGGCGGGCCAGGGACAGCAGCAGGCCGAAGGGGAAGGCGACCACGGCGGCGACGGCGGTGACCTGCAGGGTCCCCACGAGGCCGCGGCCGAGGAAGGCGAGGTAGTCGGCCCGCAGGTAGACGACCCACTTGTTCGGGTCGAGCTGGTCGTTCTTGGCGAACTGCCACAGCCCACCGGCGATCAGGGCCAGGATGACCAGCGAGCTGAGCACCGACAGCAGCAGGATGCGGCGGCGCCCCTTCGGGCCGGGGGCGTCGAAGAGCACCTGGGTGGCGGCAGCGGACGAGGCTCTCGTCGACGCGCTCATGCCTGCGCTCCTGCGGCCACGTCCAGCGTCTTGCGGTCCCGGCCGCCCGCGTGGCCGTCCGGGGAGACGGCGCGCTCGAGGGCTCCGCCGAGAGCGGCGCCGCCGAGGGACATCCCGAGGTAGACGGCGCCTGCCACCAGGAACATCAGCACGGCCTGCGCGTACTGGATGTTGAGAGTCTGCGTGACCCAGGTGATCTCGCTGACGGCGATCGCCGAGCACAGCGCCGAGCCGATCACGGTGCCGATGAACACGTTCACCAGCGGCTGGATCATGCTGCGGAAGGCCTGCGGGAGCACCACGAAGCGCAGGGTTCCGAAGAAGCCGAGCCCGATGGAGCGGGCCGCCTCGGCGTGGCCGACGGGCACGGTGTTGATGCCCGAGCGCACGTTCTCGCAGACGAAGGCGGCCGAGGAGAGGGTCAGGCCCAGCACGCCGCACCAGAAGTAGGGCAGGCGCAGGCCGACGTCGGGCAGGCCGAAGGCGATCAGGATCAGCAGGCTCAGCAGCGGGATGTTGCGGAAGATCTCGACGTAGACCGTCGCCGCCCAGCGCAGGGGTGGGATCGGGCTGACGCGGCACACCGCCAGGGCGGTGCCGACGATCAGGGCGAGCACGTAGCCGAGCAGGGTCAGCGCGACGGTGTACCCGATGCCGCGCAGCAGCAGGGGGATGTTCTCGACGATGGCTTCCATGCGGGGCCTCTCGGTACGGGCGGGGTCGGCGGGCGGAGCCGGTCGTCATGCCTGACAGCGGAATGGCCGCCGGGCTGCCGACCGGGGCGGCCGACGGGACGCGCCCCCAGGGGCGGCGTCCCGTCGTCGGCGGATCAGACGGGCAGGTCGCCGGGCGTCGGCGGCTCGGGGGCCTCACCGTCGATGACGTCGCCGATGGTGGCGGTCCACAGCGCCTTCCAGGTGCCGGAGTCGATGATCTCCTGCAGGAAGGTGTTCACGAACTCGAGGGCGTCCTCGTTCTCCTGGGACAGCCCGATGCCGTAGGGGTCGTCGACGAAGGGCTCGCCGACCACGGTGACGTCGGGGTCGGCCTTGGAGTTGCCCAGCAGCACACCCTGGTCCAGGACGTAGGCGTCGGAGCGTCCCTGTTTCAGCGCGGCCACGCAGGATTCGTTGTCCGGGAGGGTCTGGACGTCCGCCGGGTCCGTCACGTAGTCCTCGATCGCCTGGATTCCGGTGGAGTTCGCCTGGGTGACCAGCTTCAGCCCGGTGAGGTCCTCGGGGCCGGAGATCGTGTCCTTGTCCTCGGTGCGCACCTGGATCGCGGTGCCGGAGAGGTAGTAGGGGCCGGCGAAGTTGATGACCTCGAGGCGCTCGGGAGTGATCGAGTAGGTGGCGATCACGCAGTCCACGGTGCCGTTCTCGACCATGGTCTCGCGGGTCTCGACGGTGGTGTCGATGTATTCGACCTTCTCCACCCCGCCCTCGCCGAGGATGTACTGGGCCAGCAGCTGGGTGATGCCGGCGTCGAAGCCGGTGGGCTCGCCTCCGGTGGTGCTGGCCAGGGAGAAGACCTGGTTGGCGAGGGTTCCGCCGCGGACCAGCTTGCCATTGTCCTTGATGGCGCTGGCCCAGGTGCTCGCGGAGACGACGTCGTCGGCCGCGATGGGGCCGGAGGCGATGGCGTCTCCGTAGGGGCTGCCCTCGCCGCCGCCGTCGGACGCGCCGCCGCCGAGGTCGGGACCGGCACCGGTGTCGGAGGAGCAGGCGGCCAGGGCCGCGCCGAACGGCAGGGCGGCGGCCGCGGCGACGACGGCGCGACGACCGGGTCGGGAGGTGGTGGGGGTCATGGATCTCTCCGATTCTTCAGGCGCTCCGGACGGAACGGCGGGTGGCCGACGGGTGGCCGACGGATGGTGGGCCGACGAGCGGTGGGAGGGTGCGGGTGGTCAGGTGCGGGGATGAGCGGGTGCTGTGGCCGGGAAGGCTGTGATCAGTGGGCGAGGATCTTGCTGAGGAAGGCCTGGGCGCGGTCGCTGCGCGGAGCGGTGAAGAACTCCTCCGGCTCCCCCTGCTCGACGATCTCGCCCTCGTCCATGTAGACCACGCGGTCGCAGACGTGGCGGGCGAAGCCCATCTCATGGGTGACCACGAGCATGGTCATGCCCTGCTCGGCGAGCTCGGTCATCACGTCGAGGACCTCGTTGATGACCTCGGGATCCAGCGCCGAGGTGGGCTCGTCGAAGAGCATCGCCTTGGGCTTCATGGCCAGGGCGCGGGCGATCGCCACGCGCTGCTGCTGACCGCCGGACAGGGCGGTGGGAAGGGAGCTCGCCTTGTCGGCCAGGCCCACCCGCTCGAGCAGCTCCCGGGCCTGCTGGTCGGCGTCCGCCTTGCTGAGGCCGCGCACCCGCCGCGGGCCCAGGGTGACGTTGTCGATCGCCTTCAGGTGCGGGAAGAGGTTGAAGGCCTGGAAGACCATGCCGACGTCGCTGCGCAGCTTGGTGAGCTCCTTGCCCTCCTCGGGCAGCAGCTCGCCGTCGATCGTGATCTCGCCGTGGGTGATGGTCTCCAGGCGGTTCAGGCAGCGGCACAGGGTGGACTTGCCGGAGCCGGAGGCGCCGATCAGCGCCACCACCTCGCCGCGACGGATGTCGAGGTCGATGTTCTTCAGCGCCTGGAAGTCGCCGAAGAACTTGTCGACGCCGCGCGCCGAGATCAGGGGCTCGCCGATCTGCTGGGACGGGCCGGGCGCGTCCCGTGCGGACGAACCGGGCGCGTCCCGTGCGGACGAACCGGGCGCGTCCCGTGCGGACGAACCGGGCGCGGTGGTCCGCGCTCGGTGCGCCGTCGGCTTCGCGTCCTGCGCCCCCGAGGACGCGCTGCTCTCGTTCATGGTCCGAGAATGCGCGTACGGGCGACGTCTGTCCAGATCACGACACGACAGACCACATGTCGGAACGATTTCGTGACCAGCGGCAGGGCCTCCGCGCCCCGATCCCATGCCGCCGCGCGCTCACCCGGGCCGTCGCCGCCAGCGCTCACCCGGGCCGTCGCCGCCGGACCTCGCACCGCCGGACCTCGCGCCGCCGGTCCTCGCGCTGTCGGACCTCGCGCCGCCGGTCCTCGCGCTGTCGGACCTCGCGCTGTCGGACCTCGCATCCACCGGCGCCATACGAGCAGGCAGCGCCCTATGAGCGGCAGGTTGCTCGTAGAGCGCCAGTGGATGCGACAAGCCCCGCGGGCGCCTGCCCCAAGCGCACTCTCAGCCCGGTCGCCACACCGCCCGAGCGTGCCCTCAGCTCTGGTAGGCGCCCTGGTAGACGGCCTCGAAGGGGGCGTGGCCGCCCTGGCGGTGCTCGATGGAGCTGGTGACGATGTCCTTGGCCACGCGGGCGGCCTCGAGCGGGCTCGCGCCCTTGGCGAGCTCGGCGGTGACGGCAGCGGCCAGGGTGCACCCGGCGCCGGAGACCCGCTCCTGGCCGATCTTGGGGCTGCGCAGCTCGACAGTCTGCTCGCCGTCGTGGAACACGTCCACCGCGTCCTCGCCCTCGAGCACCACACCGCCCTTGGCCAGCACGATCACATCGAAGGTCTCGTGGATGCGGCGTGCCGCCTCGGTGAGGTCCTCGACGGAATCGATGCTCTCCATCCCGGACAGCGAGAGCGCCTCGAAGTGATTGGGCGTCACGAAGGTGGCCAGCGGGAGGATCTGCTCCTTGAGCGCGTTGTCCGTGTCCAGGGCGGCGCCGGGCTCCTGGCCCTTGCAGATCAGCACGGGATCCAGCACGACGTTCGTGAACGAGCGCTCCTCGAGCGAGGTGGCGACCGTGTCGATCGTGGCGGGAGTGCCGAGCATGCCGATCTTCACCGTGTCGATGTCGTGCACCGCGGTGGTGGCCTCGATCTGGTCGGCGATCACCTGCGGCTCGACGGGCACGAAGCGGTGCGCCCAGTCGTTGCTCGGGTCGAAGGAGACGATGCAGGTCAGGGCGGCGGTGCCGAAGGTTCCGAGCTGGTGGAACGTCTTCAGGTCGGTCTGCGCTCCGGCACCTCCGGTGGTCTCGGAGCCGGCGATGGTGAGGGCGACGTGGGTCATGAGATCTCTTCCTGCGCGATGGTCATGGGGCGCCGCCAGCGGATCGGGCCCGGATGGGCCGAGTCCCCACGGTGTGCCGAAGGGTTGACGCGGCGGCCGTGACCGCGCGCTCCCAGGGCGCCGACTTCCGGTCGGACCCGTCGCAACGGTCGCACCGCACGCGCCCGGGGCTCAGCGGGACGTTGTGAGGTCCCTCCGACCCGTCGCGGCGGCAGGACGTCGATCCTAACGCCTCGGGTACAGTGCCGGGCGTGCTGACGCCCGACCCGCAGGCGGAGATCGCGGACCCCACCCGGCCCGCGCCCTCCCCCACGCCTCAGCGCACCGGGATCCGCGCCTCTCTGCGCGCCCTGCTCGACGAGCACCTGGCCTCCACCGTGAAGTTCCTGCTGGTCGGCGGGATCGTGTTCCTGCTGGATGCCGCGATGTACAACGTGCTGGTGTTCTGGCACCCCACGGACGGCTGGGGCGAGGGCCTCATGCACCACAACCCGCTGACGGCGAAGGTGCTCACGATCGGCGCCGCCTCGTGCCTGACGTACCTGGGCAATCGGCTGTGGACCTTCGGCGACCGCCCGCGCCCGGACACGACCCGCTCGATCATGCTGTTCATCCTGGTCAACGTGATCGCCTCCGGCTTGCAGCTCTCCTGTCTGGGCTTCTCGCGATATGTGCTGGGGCTCGACTCGCTGCTGGCCGACAACATCTCCGGCACCCTCATCGGCCAGGCCGTCTCGACCTCCTTCCGGTACGTCACCTACGGACGCTTCGTCTTCCCCCGCCGCTGAACCCGTCGGTGAACCCGTCGGTGAGCCCGCAGCTGGACCCGGTGAGCCCGCAGCTGGGTCGGCCGACGGGGTGACCCCGCCGTCGGATCCGAGTCCGGCCACCGCCGACCCCACGGGGCGAACCCCGTAGGGGCCGGGCACCGAGCCCTCCCCCTGAACGCCCCTCCGTCGTAGCCGGGTCTCTGAGAGACTCGGGGCATGGACACCACCGGCCCCTGGATGCGCGCCTCGCAGGCTGCCGGCCTGCTCGTCGACGGGGAGGCCCGTCCCACCGTGTTCGCCCAGATGTCCGCGAAGGCCGTCGCGACCGGGGCGCTGAATCTGGGCCAGGGGTTCCCGGACGACGACCCGCCCGCCGTGGTGGCCGACGCCGCGATCGCGGCGATCCGCGCCGGCCGCAACCAGTACCCGCCCGGTCCGGGGGAGATCGAGCTGCGCGAGGCGGTCGCCCGCCACCAGTCCCAGTGGTACGGCCTGCACTGGGACCCCGCGACCGAGGTGCTGGCGACCACGGGCGCCACCGAGGCGCTCGCGGCGACGATCCTGGCCCTGGTCGAACCGGGCGACGAGGTCATCACCCTCGAGCCCTTCTACGACCAGTACGCCGCGATCATCGCCCTCGCCGGCGGCGTGCACCGCACGGTCCCGCTGCGCTCGCGCACCGAGGAGGCCGGCGATCTCGTGCTCGACGTCGCCGAGGAGGACCTGCGCGCCGCCTTCACCGACCGCACCCGGTTGGTGCTGGTCAACACCCCGCACAACCCCACCGGCCTGATGCTGTGGGTGGGCGCGATGCAGGCGATCGTCGAGGAGGCGATCGCCCACGACGCCCTGATCGTCACCGACGAGGTCTACGAGCACCTCACCTTCGGGCCCGCGCATCTGCCGATCGCGACGCTGCCCGGCGCCCAGGACCGCACGGTCTCGATCTCCTCGGCCGGCAAGACCTTCTCGGTGACCGGGTGGAAGATCGGTTGGGTCACGGCGCGGCCGGAGCTGGTCACCGCGATCCTCGGGGCGAAGCAGTGGTTGACCTACTCCTCGGGGGCGCCGTTCCAGCCCGCCGTGGCGGCCGGGCTCGCGATGCCGCCGGCGGCTTTCCACGATCTCGCGCAGGACCTGCGCGAACGCCGCGACCTGCTGCTGGACGGGCTGCGCTCGATCGGGTTCCGCGTCAGCGTGCCGGAGGCCGGGTACTTCGTGGTGGCCGACGCCGCGGCGCTCGGGGAGCCCGACGCCGCCGCGCTGTGCGAGCGCCTGCCTGCGGAGGCCGGCGTGGTCGGCATCCCGCTGTCCGCGTTCTACCGCGACGGGCAGGCCGGGGAGGCCTCCTCGTACCTGCGCCTCGCCTTCTGCAAGGACCGCCCGACGATCGAGCGGGCCCTCGAGCGGCTGGAGGCCTGGGCGGCTCCACGCCGCTGACCCGCGCACGACGATCGGGCGCGGCCTCCGATCGGACCAGGAGGCTCCGCCGCCGGTGCCGGCACCCCTCGACGCACCGACGACGGTCTCCCCGGCTCACCTCGCCGTGGTGAACAGCTCCCCGTGGAAGCTGCGATCGGCCGTCTTCTGCGTCGCCCCGGAGGCATCGAGGTACGGGGTGACCCCGCCGCGATGCCGCGGGAAGCCGGCACCGAGGATCAGCGCCAGGTCGATCTGCTCGGGCCGCTCGACGACACCGTTGTCGAGCATCAGCGCGATCTCCTCGGCGAGACCGTCGCGGACCCGCTCGAGCAGGGCGTCCCCGACCAGGGCCTGTCCGGCACCCTGCGCGGCATCGGCGCCGAAGGTCTCGGCGACCGTCGGGGAGACCGGCGGGTGCACGGCCGTCTTGCTGTGCTCGGTGAAGCGGGCCTGCTTCTCCGCCATGGCGTGCAGCCCCGGCGAGGCGTGGAAGCGGTCGCCGAGCTCCTCGGCGAGCACCGCCCCGACGTGGTCGGCGACCCCCAGTCCCACGAGGTCCAGCAGGGTGAAGGGACGCATCGGCATCCCGAGGGCGTCCAGGGAGGCGTCGACCTCGGCCGGGTCCGCTCCCGCATCCAGGGAGGCGAGCACGGCGCCGAGCACGCGGAACAGCAGGCGATTGACGATGAACCCGGGCGCGTCGGCGCTGCGCACCCCGAACTTGCGCAGGCGGCGCACCACCTCGAGGCCGGTGGCGAGGGTCGGCTCGTCGGTCGCCTCGGTATGGATCACCTCGACCAGCGGCATCTTGGCGACCGGGTTGAAGAAGTGCAGGCCGACGACCCTCTCCGGGTGGGCGAGATCCTCGCTCATCGCCGTCACCGACAGCGAGGACGTGTTCGTCACCAGCAGCGCGGCGGGATCGAGCACGCTCTCGAGCTCGGCGAAGACGGACTGCTTGATCGCCAGCACCTCGGGGACGGCCTCGAGCACGAGGTCGCAGCCGGCGAGCTCCTGCAGGTCGGTGGTCGCCGAGAGGTTGCCGGCGACCTGGGTCGCGGTGTCCTCGTCGATCCGGCCGCGGGAAGCGGTCGTGGCGATGACGTCGCGTGCGGCGGCCAGGCCCTTGGCGGCGATCGACTCGTCGAGGTCGCGCATGACAACCGGGACCCGGAGGCCCAGCGCGAGCTGCGCGGCGATCTGCGAGGCCATCAGTCCGGCGCCGGCCACGCCGACGCGGCGGATCTCCCGCGCCCCCTCGACGGGACGACGGCCGGGCTTGCCGCGGCGCAGCAGCTCCGCGGAGTACATCGAGGCCGCCGCGGCGTCGGAGCGGACCAGCTCTCCGAGCGCCTCGGCCTCGCGCTGGAGCGCCTCGGGCAGGGTGGAGCCGGGCAGGTTCTGCAGCAGTCCGAGCGCACGGCCGACGGCCGGGGCCCCCTGCCCCTCGAGGCGGGCGGCCCAGGTGCGGCGGGTCTCGGCGCTGCCGTGCGAGGCATCGAGCGCATCCAGCAGCGCCTCGGCCTCCGGGGTGTCGACCCCGGGCAGCGGGGCGGTGCGCCCTCCCCAGGCACCGGGGACGGCGGAGGTGGGATCGGCGGCGGCCTCGGCGACCGTCGGATCGACCACGTCGGTGTCGGCCTCGTCGACATCGACGTGCGCGGCGACGAGGGCGGCGAACTCGTCGAGCGCCTCGTCCAGGTCGGCGGCGATCTCGTCGACCAGCCCGTCCTCGAACGCCTCATCGGCGGTCAGCTGCTTGTCGCGCGCGGGGTCCTCGAGGATCATCCGCACGGCCGTGTCGGGGCCGACGACGGATTGCAGCAGGGTGGTGCCGCCCCAGCCGGGCAGGATGCCGAGGCTCGTCTCGGGCACGCCGATGCCCTTCACGTCGGGCGCGGCGGTGCGGACGTCGGCCATCAGCGCGACCTCGAGGCCGCCGCCGAGCGCGGCGCCGTTGAGGTGGGCGAGCACCGGGACGGGACTGGTGCGCACACGGACCTGCAGGTCATGCGCGGCCTGGGTCATGCCCTCGACGTTCTGGACCGCGGCCGGGTCGGCGAACATCGACAGGTCAGCACCGGCGAGGAACACACGCCCGGTTCCGGTCAGGGCGATCGCCTGGATCTCGCCCGCCTCGGCACGGTCGAGCGCGGCGGCCAGGGCGCCGGTGACCGCGTCGATGGAGCGGGGACCGAGGGTCGCGGGGCGCTTCTCCTCCCCCTCCGGCGGGGCGCAGGTCAGCACGGCCACCGTGCCCAACCCGGGATGCGCGCGATCCTCGGTGAGGACTCGGGTGACGTGCTCGGTGTAGCTGCTCATCAGTGACCTTTCGCGATCTCGTCGTCGAGGGCAGGCGGTTCCCCGCACGGTTGTCTGATACCGCGGGTTTCAGGTAGATCATGCCTCAGAGCGACCTCCGGTGTCCACCGCGGTCGGCGTCGCTGCGGCACGTCCGTCCGGTCGACCTCGACGGCGCCTCGGCTCGGCCCGTCGCGACACGGGACGACACGGGACGACACGCCTCGGACAGAGGCGTCGCTCCTCGGGCGGAGGCACCGCCCCTCAGCCTGGATCCGCCGGTCGGGTAGGCGGGTCGTGACAGCCAAATGCTCCTGTGGCCAGCGATAATGGGACTGTTCGAAGGTTCCATGACGCTGAGCAACAGGAGCACTGGTAGTGCGAGTATCCCATGATTTCTCTGCCGAGTTCGATGATGACAATCTGGTTGGTCGGGCGGGGCTGGTGCCGGTGATGGCGCTCGCGGAGTCGGCGGGCCTGCCGGGCCTGGTCGCCGAGCACGTCACGGTGCCGGGCAGCATCGGTTCCAACGCCGATGTGAAGGTCCCCTCCCTGGTCGCGGGAATGCTCGCTGGCGCCGACAGCATCTCGGACATGGACGTTCTGCGTCATGGCGGGATGGGCCGGGCGTTTACCGCGCGGCGGGCACCCACGACGCTGGGCACCCACCTGCGCGGATACACCTTCGGGCACGTGCGCCAGCTCGACGCAGTCGCCTCCAGGGTCCTGACCGGGCTGGCGGCCCGGGTGCCGGGCCTGTTGAGCGGTGGCGACCGGGTCGCGTTCGTCGATATCGATGACACGATCCGGGCCACCCACGGCTACGCGAAGCAGGGCGCCGGCTACGGCTACAGCGGGGTGAAGGGTTTGAACGCCCAGGTCGCGACCCTCTCCACGCTGCAGGCCGTGCCGGTGATCGCCGGGATCCGGCTGCGTCGGGGCGCGGCGGCCTCGGCCCACGGCACCGCGGCGATGATCGGCAGCGCGTTGGCCACTGCGAAGCGCGCCGGCGTCTCCGGGATGGTGACCGTGCGTGCGGATTCGGCCTACTTCCAGCACGCCACGGTGGCCGCGGCCCGCCGGGGCGGGGCCCACTTCTCGCTCACCGCGAGGATGAACCCGTCCGTGGTCGGGGCGATCTCTCGCATCCCCGAGGACGCATGGACGCCGATCAAGTATCCGCAGGCGATCTGGGAGGAGGCCGAGCAGCGGTGGATCTCCGATGCCGAGGTCGCCGAGGTCGAGTACACCGCGTTCACCTCCCGCAAGCAGGCCGAGCACGTCACGGCCCGGTTGATCGTGCGTCGCGTGAAACGCCTGAACCCACGCCACGGGCACAGTGAGCAGGGCGGGCTGCTGGATGCGTATCGCCACCACGCGGTGTTCACCGACTCACCGCTTTCGATGCTGGCCGCGGAGGCCTCCCACCGAGACCACGCGATCGTCGAGCAGGTCATCGCCGACCTCAAGGGCGGGCCGCTGGCTCACTGCCCCTCCGGGGTGTTCACCGCCAACAGTGCCTGGACCGTGCTGGCCGCGATCGCGTTCAACCTCGCCCGCGCTGCCGGGGTGCTGGCCTCGAGCTTCCATGCCCGCGCCCGCTGGCAGACCCTGGTCGATCATCTGATCGCGGTGCCCGCCCGGATCGCGAACCGCGCCCGCTCCTGGCGACTGCACCTACCGCGGAACTGGCCCTGGCACACGGCCTGGGAGAACCTCTTCGACACCACCCGGGTGATGATGACCTGACCAGCAGCGATCTGTCCCTACGAGAAGGAACCGAAGTGGAAATGCCGGGCAGACCGGCAGCACCCGCACGCCCTCACGCCGGCATCAGGGTCACTGCTCGACCGCAACCATCGAAAAGCACCCCGGAAACCCGATCGGCGCATCGAGGCTCAGGCGGCGTCGATCCAGACGCCCTCGTCGGCCCCGTGCGTGTAGTCCGGGAGGACGACGAAGTGCCCGCCCTCGGTCACGCCCTGGGGGACCTCGAACACGAACGCCTCCCGGAAGCTCTCGCCGTCGGAGACCGAGGTGGGGAGCTCCGCATCGAGCTCCGTGAGGAGGTAGGCCCGGAAGTGCTGCTCGCCGTCGGCGTCGACGTACTGGAGGCCGATCCAGTCGAAGGGCGTGAGCTCGCCGTCCCCGCGGTAGGTCGCCTCCGCAGTGACCATGATGTATTTCGATCCGGACTCCGGCTCCCCGTTGAACTCGGAGAAGGCGACGAGCTCATCCGTGGCGTCCCAGTCGACCTCGACCAGGGCCATCTCGGCCGTTCCCGGGAACTTGTCCGGCGCGACGAACGGGAAGGTCGTGCGCAGCGGGAGGGAGGCGCTCCGTCCGACCGGGGCCGTCTCCACCGCCGTCGTGGTCGGACCGCCGGAATCGGACGTCCGGCTGCCCGGGGGATCGGTCGGCTCGTCGGTGACCGCCCGCACGCCGAAGAAGCCCCCGACGCCGAGGATCAGTCCGAGGATCACCGAGGCGCAGCCGACCGTCAGGTACAACGGCGAGCGCGAGCCCGATCCGGACCGCATCCGGGTGGGATCATCGGAGCCGAGCGGCTCTGTGCGTGGCGTGTGGTTCATGGTGGCCCCTGGCGCGCTGCGTCGCGCTCCCCCTTCTCAGCGTGGCAGGCATCGGCCGCGCAGGCGGGCGGCCACCGTCACGCTAGCGCACTCGCCGCCCCGCCCGGTCGGCGGCACGAGGCCGGACACGATGGGGACGCGGGTCAGCGGGTGGCGTAGTAGAGCGCCTCACCGCTGTAGGTCTCCACACCGAGCCGAAGGCCCTCCAGGTCCGCTTCGGGCACCACGAACACGCTGTGGAACTCGGCGCTCTCGCCGCCCTCCAGGGGCGGCACCTCGCGCATCGGGTCGGGGACCAGCCCCGGGGCGATGTCCCGGACGTAGGCGCGGTCGGTCTCCCCGGTC
The DNA here is from genome assembly GCF_017876515.1 of Brachybacterium fresconis. Classification (NCBI taxonomy): domain Bacteria; kingdom Bacillati; phylum Actinomycetota; class Actinomycetes; order Micrococcales; family Dermabacteraceae; genus Brachybacterium; species Brachybacterium fresconis. The sequence continues at coordinate 2,477,042 of NZ_JAGIOC010000001.1, forward strand.
AGCCACAGCTCCTCGACGGGGGCGAGCTGGCCGGGCCCGTCGTAGCTGACCTCGTAGGTGACGGCGACCAGTCGGTAGCCGTCCTGGACGACGTCGGTCCCGTCGGCCCCGGGCAGGGTGGCGTCCAGGTCGACCTCGAGGCCGCGCACGCTGATCGTGCCGTCGGTCCAGGCGCGCCAGCTGAAGGCGTGCTCGCCGATCAGCGCCGGATCCTCGTAGGCACCGGTCCCGTCGCGCAGCTCGGTGCCGTCGGCGTCGGTGACCACGCCGGGCCGGCTCTGCTGCTGCCCACTGCCCTCCGAGGGGGTCGACGCGGCCGACGGGGGCGGCGGAGCCCCCGCGGGCGCAGGGTCCTCCTCAGTCAGGTGCAGCACGCCGGAGACCATCAGGGAGACGGCGGCGATCAGTGCGATCACCAGCAGGGCGACGATCACGACGAGGGACCAGGCAGGCAGCCTGCGCGAGGTCTGCTCGGCCTCCTCCTCGGCGGGGTACTCGAAGCGGGGCGCGCCGAAGCCAGCCCCGTCGGACACGCCGACGCCCGCCGAACCGGAGTCCCCGAGGGTGGGCGCGCCGCCCTCGTCGGACCAGGGATCCCGGCGGCGATCGGGCAGCTCGAGGGCCTCCGGCTCCGACGGGCCGGAGGTGTCCTCCCAGTCGTAGCCGGGCGACCTCCCCCGCTGCTGCGCCACACCCCGAGCATAGAGCTCCCGAGCACCCGGCAGCACCTCTTGCCATTCACAACCGTATGGTTGTAGGTTTGCGCCATGCATCGGATCGACGACGACCGGGCGGACGCCTGGTTCCACGCCCTCTCGGACCGCACGCGCCGCGACATCCTGCGGCGGGTGCTGACGGGAGAGCAGTCGGTCTCCGCCCTGGCCAGGAACTACTCGATGAGCCTGACCGCGGTGCAGAAGCACGTCGCGGTGCTCGAGGGTGCCGGCCTGATCACACGGCGTCGTCGCGGACGGGAGACCCTGGCCCGCGGCGACGCCGAGACCCTCCGCTCCGCCTCCGAGCTCCTGACCGAACTGGAAGCGATCCAGCGCGAGCACATCGCCCGCATCGATGAGCTCCTGGCCGCCGAGACCGACCCCGGGTCGGCCGGCCCGACCCCGACCGACCCACCCCACCGGAAGGACTGACCATGCCCGTCACCGACATCCGCCACGACCTCGAAGGCCCGAGCCTCACCATCACCGCCGAGTTCGCCGCGCCCGTGCAGCGGATCTGGGACATCTACGCGGACCCGCGCCAGCTGGAGAAGGTGTGGGGGCCGAAGGAGTTCCCGGCCACGGTGGTCGATCACGACCTCCGCCCCGGCGGCCGCGTCACGTACTACATGACCGGGCCGGAGGGCGAGCAGTTCCCCGGGTACTGGAAGGTGCTCGAGGTCGACGAACCCCGCTCCTTCACCTATGAGGACGGCTTCGCGCACGAGGACTTCACTCCGAACTCGGAGCTGCCCGTCTCGACCTGCGTCAGCACCTTCGAGGCCACCGACACCGGGACCCGCGCGACCTACGTGACCTCCTACGCCGACCGGGAGGCCCTGCAGACCGTGCTGGACATGGGCGTGGAGGAGGGCTCGCGCTCGGCGATCGACCAGATCGACGAGCTGGTCGCCTGACGCATCCTCACCGCATCCGCTCGGCGCTGCCTGCTCGTGACAGCCGGCGCCGAGCGGCTCTACGGTGGGGCGAGGACGACCAGGAGGCGAGCATGCAGGCATCCGACCTGGACAGAGGAGCGCGCCGCGCCGCGCGGGCCACCGAGCGCATCCCGCTGTCGCTGCATCTGGTCGCGAGCGCGCTGGCCGCGCTCGGGGCGCTCGCGATGCTCGATGCCCTCCCGCTGCCTTCCGACCTCGACACAGGGATCGGGGCGCTGCTGATCGCCGCCGCCACGCTCCTCGTCGCCGGGGCGGTCCGGCATCACGGACGGACCGGGCTGCGTGCGCTGTCGTTCGACCTGCCCTCGGCGGCGATGCTGGGGCTCGTGATCGTCTGGTCGCTGATGGTGCTGCTCGTCCCCGACGACTCCCCGATCGCGCTTCGTGCGCTGGTGGGGCTGGGCTTCGGCGTCGTCTTCCTCCTCGTGCTGCGCTGGGAGGATCGGGGGCTCGTCCGCCAGGTGTCGCGGGAGCGCTCGCTGCGACCCCATGTCTGAGGGCTGTGAGATCCGACGGAGCAGACGGAGCAGACGGAGCAGACGGCGGATATGTCACGCCCGATGACATGACCCTTCATCGTCGGCGGGGCGAGGAGTAACGTGCCATCCTTCCCCGCCGATCCCGTCGGACGACTCTCCGTGATCCAGGAGCACGCATGGACCTGCAGGACACCCCTTCTGCCGAGCCGCTGCACGTCAGCGCCCGGGAGGCGGATCTCCCGCCCGACGACGGCGACCCGACCGAGCCGTCCGGGGGCCTCGACCCCGCGCTCGACAATCCCGCCTGGTCCTCGCTGACCGGACACCACGCCGGTCTCGCGATCGGCAATGAGCTGGTGCGGCGCTTCCCCGAGGACGTCTCGCCGTTCGTGGGCATCCGGGACTGGGATCATCCGGACGTGTGGGACGCGATCCTCGAGGTCTTCGGGCACGGGGCGTCGGTGGGTGTCTCCCACGCCGATCCGCTGCTGCCCGAGGGCTGGGCTCCGGTGTTCTCCATCCCCGGCGTCCAGCTCGTCCAGACCGAGCGCGTCCGGGCGCGGCCCGACGAGGAGGCGATCGAGCTCGGCGCGGCGGACGTGGAGGACATGCTCGCCCTCACCGAGCGCAGCAGGCCAGGGCCGTTCCTGCCCCGCACCCACGTGCTGGGACGGTACGTGGGGATCCGGCGCGCCGGGCGGCTGATCGCGATGGCCGGCGAGCGCCTGCACCCCGCGGGCTGGACCGAGATCAGCGCCGTCGCGGTCGATGAGGACCATCGCCGCCAGGGCCTCGCCTCCCGCCTCGTGCTCGACGTGGCCTTCGGCATCCAGCAGCGCGGAGACCGGGCCCTGCTGCACGCCTCAGCCACCAACACCTCGGCGATCGCCGGGTACGAGAAGCTGGGCTTCGCGCTGCGGCGCCGGCTGACCTTCGGGGCTGTGCGGACGCCCTGAGGCCACCGACACCCGGTACCGTCACCCCATGGACGATGACGCGACGCTGCTGGCGCAGCTGACGGACGTGGACCGCAGCGACGACTCCCTGCGGGCCTGGGTCGCCGAACGGATCCACCGGCTGGAGGCCGACGACCGCCGCTCCGCCGACACGCACCTGGTCTCCCTCGACCTGCCCGCCGCGTGGGACATCCAGCTGTATCTCAAGGACGAGTCCACCCATGCCTCCGGCAGCCTGAAGCATCGCCTGGCCCGCTCCCTGTTCCTGTTCGCCCTGGTCAACGGGTGGCTGCGGCCCGGGATGCCGGTGATCGAAGCGTCCTCGGGCTCGACGGCGGTCAGCGAGGCCCATATGGCGCGGATCCTGGAGATCCCGTTCATCGCGGTGATCCCGCGCGGCACCAGCTCCCGCAAGATCACGCTGATCGAAGCGGCGGGCGGGCGCTGCCACACCGTCGACCGCGCCGAGCACATGAGCGCCGAGGCGCAGCGCCTGGCCGACGAGCTGGGTGGGCTCTTCCTCGACCAGTTCTCCTACGCCGAGCGCGCCACGGACTGGCGGGGCAACAACTCCATCGCCGTGAGCACCTTCGGCCAGCTGGAGCTGGAGCCGCATCCGATCCCGCGCTGGATCGTCGTCGGCGCCGGCACCGGGGGCACCAGCGCGACCTTCGGCCGCTACCTGCGCTACCGTCGCCTGCCCACCGGGCTGTGCGTCGCCGATGTGGAGAACTCCGCCTTCTTCGACGGCTGGGTGCAGAGAGACCCCACCGTCACCACCGACGCGGGCTCACGGATCGAGGGCATCGGCCGCCCGCGGGTGGAGCCGAGCTTCGTGCCCGGCGTCGTGGACCGCATGATCCGGGTGCCGGATGCGGCCTCTGTCGCGGCGGCCCGGTATCTCTCCGAACGGATCGGCCGACGGGTCGGTGCCTCCACCGGCACGAACCTGGTGGCGGTGGCGCGGCTTGTCACGCAGATGCGCGAGCGTGGTGAGACCGGCTCGGTGCTGACCCTGCTGTGCGATCCGGGCGATCGCTACACGGACACCTACTTCGACGACGCCTGGGTCGCGGCCCAGGGCTGGGATCTCGATCCCTGGCGAGCCGAGCTGGAGGCCCGGCTGCCGCTGGGGAGCCTCTGAGCGGCCCGTGCCCGTTCTCGCCCTCCGGATGGGCACCTCTCCCCATCGCCCCGCGCGCCGGCGTTCCCTACGCTGATCACACTCGGCTCGGGGGAGCCGTGTCGAGGAGGGGACCATGACACGCACACGCCGGATGCCACGCGCACGCAGCACCGCAGCGGGCGCACTGCTCGCTGCGCTCGCCCTGACCCTGGGGGCCTGCTCCCTGCTGCCCGGACGGGGAGCCCCGGACCTCGCCGCGAGCGACGTCATCACCCTCCACATCACCAGCGCGGGCATGTTCGGGTACTTCGGCGGGGCCACCACCGAGATCGACGCCGACACGATCAGCATGCGCTACCGGCTGCCCAACGATGCGGTGATCTACGATCTCACCGAAGAGCTCGAGGCCGGAGACCGCGAGCGCATCGAGGAAGCCGCCGAGAAGTACGTGGCCTGGGAGAAGACGCTCTCCGAGAAGGAGCGGACCCCCTGCACGGACATCCCGTCCACCGGCGTGGAGATCTCCGGGTCGGTCACCCACGACTCCTCCGTCCAGGACTGCGGCGACGACACTCCCCTGCGTGATCTGCGCCAGCGCGTGGACGACGCCGAGCCGGAGCCGGCGGAGCACCTCGCCCACCCCCTGGACGACTGGACGATCGAGATCCGCCCGTGGGCCGAGGACGGCCCGGACGAGTCGGCGCCCGTCGAGCGCTATGTCCTGACGAAGGCGCAGCACGAGATCGGCATGGGGATCAGCGCCGAGAACACCCCGGACGGATGGGGCGCCGGTCTCGCGCCCGGGGACGACGAGGACGGGGACGGGACGGGCAGCGCGCCGCTGGGCTGGGACGCCACCGGTGCCGTGCTGACCGAGATCAACGACTACCTCCTCGGCCGGGACCAGCTCGGATGCGGGGACCAGACCGGCGAGATCCGGGTGATCAAACAGGGCGACCCGTCGCAGACGTGGACGTATCGCCTGTGCCCCGGCCAGCAGTCGGAGGTGCTCGCCGAGACGCTGCGGAGTCTGTGAGGCTGCCCGACGGGTGCTGGCCGGGCGCCGTCCCTGCCGCCACAGGCCGCCGTCGGCGGATGCTGTCAGCGCCTCCCGTCGACCGGGGCCGTCAGGTCCTCCCGTCGGGCCGCACCAGCAGCCAGGCCTCCTCGACCTCGCCGCGCACCCGCACCGTGTCCCCGACCTCCGGGTAGAGGCGCCTCGTGTGCGGGGTCGCATCGTCCGGGATCAGCTCCAGCAGACTGCCGTCCAGGAACACGGTGGCCGGGCCGTCGTCGACCGCGAGCACCTCGGTGGTCGCCGCGGAGCCGACGATTTCGACCCGCACGGCCCCGCGGACACGGACCTCGGCGCGTGCCGGGACCGGAAGATCCAACGGCTCCCCGTCCGTGATCTCGAGACGGCCCCCGCGCAGCGCCCTCAGCTCGTCCGGGACCCGCGCGAGCAGCAGATCCCCGTCGAGACGCAGCTCGCGGGGGAACGTGAGCGTCCCGGACCAGCCCTGCGCGTCGATCTGCTCCTGGGTGCGTTCGAGCCCTTCCCAGGCCCAGCCCCACAGCAGCACCCGGTCGACGTCGACGGCGGCCTGCGGGGCGTAGAAGTCAGGACCGAGATCGACCTGGCCACCCGTCGACGGAACGAACTGCGCGATGCCGTCGGCACCCGACACCAGGTCACCCACCAGGTAGTTCACCTGGATCGTCGAGCGCTCTGCGCGGTCGGGATGCCGCCACAGCGACAGCAGCAGCACCCAGCGCCCGTCGATCTCCACCAGCTGCGGGCATTCCCAGAGGTCGGCGGGGGCATGCTCGGCGGCGACCGGATCATCGCCGCGCAGCAGCGGGCCGACGTACTCCCAGTGCTCGAGGTCGTCGCAGGCGTACAGCAGGATCGCAGGCACGTACTCATCGTCCTCGCGGATCCCGGCGCCCTGGATCGCCCAGCGCCGGCCGCCGAGGGTGAGGACGAAGGGGTCGCGCACGCCGATCAACCCGGGGATCGGAGGGATGTCCGCCGCGACGACGCCCGGTTCGACCAGGTCGGTCGCGGACTCGTCCAGACGGGCGACGAGCACGCGGGCGAGCTGGTTGTCCACCCCGTCGACCCCGGAGTAGATCAGGGTCGGCACGCCCGAAGGATCTCCAGCACGGTCGATCAGGCCGACACCGCTCCAACAGCCGTCCTGATCGGCTTCGCCGGGGCGGGGGCTCGGCCCCAGCGGCTCCTCGTGCCAGCTGACCAGGTCCGAGGAGGACATGTGCCCCCAGCGGATGTTCTCGTGGCGTGCGGAGTCCGGGTTGTACTGGAAGAACACATGCCACCGCCCGTCATCGGTGCGCAGGATCCCGTTGGGGTCGTTGAGCCAGCCGCGCGGGTGGACGCGGTGCAGGGAGGGGAAATGAGGGTCGGCGGTCTCGGCCATCGGGCGGGTCTCCTGCTCGGGATGGTGGTGGGGTCAGCGGCGTGCGGTGCAGGCCGGGTCGGTCACTTGGAGGTGCCTGCGGTGAGGCCTTCTCGCAGGTAGCGCTGCCCGAACAGGAACACGACGACCGCAGGGATCATGGAGAGGATCACGCCGGCCAGCACGATCGAGATCGAGCCCGTGCCGAGATTCCCCTGGAGGGTCACTAGTCCGAGCGGGAGCGTGTAGTTCTGCTCGGAGATCATGAAGATCAGCGGGCGGAAGAACTCGTTCCAGTGGTAATTGAAGGCAAGGACGCCGACGATGGCCATGCCCGGCAGCGCCAGGGGCGCGTATATCGAGAAGAAGGTGCGCCACGGGCTGGCACCGTCGATCGCCGCGGCCTCTCCCAGCTCTAGCGGCAGGCCCAGGAAGTACTGGCGCATGAGGAAGGTGCCGAACGCAGTGGGGATCGCCGGGACGATCAGGGCCAGCAGGGTGTCGGACAGTCCGATGCCGCGAATGATCATGAACACCGGGACGATCGTGACCTGTACGGGCACCATCATCGTCGACAGCACGATCGCGAACAGCGCGTCCTTGCCGCGGAACGACATGCGGGCGAAGACGTAGCCGGCCATCGCGGCGGTGACCATCTGCCCGACGGCGATGATCCCGGTCACCAGAGCGCTGTTGAGCACCAGCAGCGGCACCTTGATCTGCTCGAACACGGCGACGTAGTTCGAGAAGTCCGGGGACGTGGGGAAGAAGCTCGGCGGAAGGCTGAAGGATTCGGCCGCAGGCCTCAGGGAGGTGGTGAAGGTCCACCACACCGGGCCGAGGGTCAGCACTGCGGCGACGGTCAGGGCAGCATACTTGGCGAGGGCGGGCAGGTGGCGGGTCATCGGCGGTCCTTCCGGACGGTCTCAGGGGCGCTCGCGGCAGCGGGAGCGCCCCTCACTGGTAGAAGACGAAGCGGCGGGACAAGCGGAACTGCAACGCGGTGACGAGCATGATCAGAATCATGAGGATCAGGCCGATGGCGCTGGCCCGTCCGAACTCGAGCTGGCGGAACGCGCTCTCGTAGATGACCATCACGACGGTGCGGGTGGCATCGCCGGGCCCGCCGCGGGTGAGCACGTAGGGCTGGTCGAAGATCTGCAGCGCGGTGATGATGCCCATCACCGAGGCGACCAGCACGGTGGGACTGACCAGCGGCAGGGTAAGGCGCTGAAACTTCTTCCAGCCGGTGGCGCCGTCGATCGCGCCCGCCTCATAGATCTCCGTGGGAATCGCCCCGAGCCCGCCGATGAACAGCAGGAACGAGAATCCGAAGTTCTGCCAGACGTACACGGCGATCACAACGACCATCGCCCATTGCGGACTGGTCAGCCAGGGCACCGCCGGGATGCCCACCAGGGACAGCGCCCAGTTGATGACGCCGTAGCTCTCGTTGAACAGGTAGCGCATCAGGATCGAGACGCTCGCGGCGGACAGCACCAGCGGGAAGAAGAACGTCGAGCGGAAGAAGATCCGTAGCCAGGACGGCATTCGTCCGTGCACCAGCACGGCCAGCAGCATCGCGATGATGAGCTGCGCGGTGACCGCGAAGATCACGAACACTGCGGTGTTGAGGAAGGAGACCCCGACCCGGGGATCGGTGGCGATGTCCGTGAAGTTCGCCAGGCCCACGAACTGCGGGGCGGTGATGATGTCCCAGCGGAAGAAGGCCAGCACCAGAGAACCGATGATGGGCAGGAGGACGAAGATGCCCACCCCGAGCATGGTGGGGGCGAGGAACAGCCAGCGGAGGGTGACGCTGCGACGGTCGGAAGTCATGAGCGGTCCTCCTCGGCGAAGACGGCACGGAGGTCCCGGTCCAGGGTGTCGAGCGAACGGGCCACCTGGTCAGGATCACCGGACAGGGCGGTGGAGACGTTGCGGATCAGCGCCGTCTCCACGGCGGCCTGCTGGGGCGGGGCGGGGATGGGGCCGCTGGTCGGGAAGCGGTCGAGGGTGTCGTAGAACCGTCGCCAGTGCTCGGGCCCGTCGGTGTAGAAGGCATCGGTGGCCATCGAGCGACGGGTCGGAGTGGTGGCGGGCGTGGGGAAGGCCAGTTCCATCGCGCGCTTGTTGGCGGTGAATTTGATCCACTCCCAGGCTTGGTCGGCCTTCTTCGTGGTCTTCATGACCGCGTAGCCGGCGCCACCGAACTGGTGGCGCTGAGTGCGCCATTTCGGGAAGAACTGCACGTCGTACTGATCGGGCTCCATACCGCCCTCGGCGAGGCCCTGGACCCAGTAACCGCCGGCAGGGGTGGTGCCGATGCGCCCGGAGGCGAACAGTCCGACGAGCGTGTTGCCACCGCCCTGTTCGGGTCGGACGGCGAGGTCCTGCACCACCAGCTGGCGCAGGTACTCGAACGTCTCGTGCACCCGCTCGTCGGTGGCGTTGGATCCGGTCCAGAGGTAGCCGCCCGAGCGTTCTTCGCCGGGATAGAAGGTGGACCAGAAGTCCTGGCCGCCCTCGGCGCGCTCTTCGACGAGGAAGCTGGTGTCATGGATATAGAGCCAGGGGACGACACCGCCGAAGAGACGGTTCGTCCAGTAGTACGGGGTGGCGTCGCCGTGCATGCCCCGCAGCAGCTCCGTGAAGTCATCACGCGTCCAGTCCTCCCCCGGCATCTCGAGGCCGTTGCGGTCGATGACATCGAGGTTGAGGTACATGTTCGCGGCGTTGAAATCCAGGGGGAGCTGGAAGACGCTGCCGCGGTACATGAATGCTTCGATGAGGCTGGGATGTACGTCGTCGAAGTAGTCATAGAGCTGGCTGGCGTCGCGGGCGATGTAGTCGTCCAGGGGCAGCGCGAGACGTTCGGCGAAGAGCTGGGCGCCTTCGGTGGCGGTGTAGACGACGTCCGGCTGAGTACCGGAGGCAACCATCGTGAGGATCTTGGCGAAGAAGTCACCCCAGTCCGTGGCCTGCACGGACTGGATGAGCACGGGGATGTCCGGGTGCTCCTCCATGAACGCGTCAGCGATGACCTGCCGACCGGCGGCGTCCTGGGAGGTGCCGAGGATGAGGATGGTCAGGGCGTCCTCGCCCCGGCCAGGGATGTCGGTGCCGGTCAGGCGGGGCCAGGCGGCGGCGGTGCCTGCCACGGTGGCGACCCCGGCGGCGCCGAGGAGTGCTCTGCGGGTGATGTTCGAAGGGCTGGCCATACGGTCCTCTTCATTGAGAGTCGGGACAGGCGGAAGATCGGGACGCCGACCTCGCAGCACGACAGTTACACACGTGTCGAAGCGAGGCCGAAGCCAGTATGCCGACGTGGTTGCACACGTGTCAAGGCAAGGTGGTGGAGGTGCATCGGCTCCGGCCGATGGGGCCGCCTCGTCCGAGGGCGGCGCTGCTCAGGGACTCTTCTGAGGGTGTTCGCGGCCCGCGATGTCGGTCAGAGCGGAGGCGCACTCGCCACGGACTGCCGTTCGACCAGCGGGCATTCGATGATGACCGGGGACGCCTCGAGGTCGCCCCCGCCGCTGAGGGGACCTCTCAGCAGGGCGAGCAGGCTCGTCATCGCGCGCTCCCCCATCTCCTCATGCGGCAGCGCAATGGTGGTCAGCGGCGGTGTGAGGCGCTCGGCGAAGAAGTCCTCGTCGTCGAAGCCGATCACCGACAGGTCTCGCGGCACCTCGACACCCGCAGCGGCTGCGGCGTGCAGGGCGCCGCCTGCCACTCGGTCGCGGATGCAGAACAGTCCTGTGGGCGGCTCGGTCTGCGCGAGGAGCTGCGCGGTGGCGCGGTAGCCGTCGTCCAGCTGCCAGCCGGCGGCGATGATACGGGGCTCGATGCCGTACTCCGCGAGCTCGTCGCGGAAGCCCGCCTCGCGGGCGCGTCCGGCTTCGGAGCTCTCGTCGTCCGAGAGCATCGCGATCCGCCGGTGCCCGGTCTCGGCGAAGCGCCGGGCGGCACGACGGGCACCCCCGTAGTCGTCGGGCAGGAAGGTCGTCAATCCGGCGGCGGCCGCGTCGTCGGCATCGTCGATCTCGCAGTTCAGCAGCACGAGCGGCATCCCCGGCGGGACCTTCGGGACGGGGACTCGGATGCGGCCCATGGTCGCGTATATCAGCCCGTCGACCTGGCGCTCGGCGAGCAGCCGGGCGGCGTCGTCCACCGTGTTCTCCCGCAGCGAGAGATCCATAGTGATGACCAGGTAGTTCTCGCGGGCGGCGGCCATCGAGGCGGCACGGGCCATCCGGCCGGCGAAGGGCGAGGTGGCGATCTCGTCGGTGATCAGTCCGATCGTGCGAGTGCGCCGCTCCTTGAGGGAGATGGCCAGCGCAGAGCGGGTGTATCCGAGCTCCGCGGCCGCCTCGAGCACGCGCTGCTGGTTGGCTTCGGAGACGGTGCCCTGGGTGCGTCCGTTCAGCACCATGGACACGGTCGCGCGGGACACCCCGGCGCGCATCGCGACATCAGCGGACGTGGGGCGGCGGTGCGGTGAGATCACGACCACAGCGTAGGCGGGAGCCGATCCGACTAGCGCGCAGCGCCCGAGGAAGCGACGTGATCCGCGAGTGATCTGCGCGGCGACCGCGCCACGACCGATCCCGCCTATCTATCTTCAATCCATGACGACAGCACCATCGACGACTCGTCCCGTCCCGAGGCTCCGCCGGGTCGGGACGGTGCTCGCCCTGCTCGCGACCGGACAGCTCCTGGGCGGCGGCCTCGTCGTCGCCCTGGTCGGGCCGACGGTCGGGGTCGCGGCGCTCAGTCTCGTGCTCGGGATGTCGCCGACGATCGTGGCCGCCGCGACTCTGCGGCCCCGAACACCCGGGCCGGTGACCGGTGCGGATCTGCTGTCGATGCTCCGCCTACTCGCGGCGGGCGTGCTCGCAGCGATGACCGTCCTCGCTCTCACCGCGCAGATGCCCTCCCGCTCATGGTTCTTCGCGGTGCTGGCCGGGGCGGCCCTCGCCTCCGATGCCCTCGACGGCAGGGTCGCGCGACGTACCGGGACCGCAGGGCCCATCGGAGCGCGCATCGACATGGAGGCCGATGCCGCGCTGGTCCTCGTGCTGTCCGTCCTCGCGGCGACGACCGTCGGCCCCTGGGTGCTCGTGATCGGGGCGATGCGGTACATCTACGTCGCCGCGTCGTGGGGGCGCCCGGCGCTGCGCCGGCCCCTGGTCCACAGCGATCTGCGCCGCGGGATCGGGGCGCTGCAGGGCATCGCGCTGATGACCGCGGTGGTCCCCGCCCTCCCGGAGGAGATCGCTATGATCACCTGCGCGCTCGCCCTGGGGCTGCTGGTGTGGTCCTTCGGCCGCGACGTGATCCGTCAGGAGCGCGAGGAGCGCCCACCCCTCACGCGAAGGCGCTCACCCCCGTGATGGACCGGCCCACGATCAGCGACTGCATGGTGTCGGTGCCCTCGTAGGTGTGCAGGGCCTCGAGGTCGCTGCGGTGACGCACCACCCGGTTCTCCAGCAGGATCCCGGAGCCGCCGAGCATGTCCCGGGCGTCGGAGGCGATCTCGCGGGCGGCGCGGGTGTTGTGCACCTTTGCCAGCGACGCCTGCTCGGGGCGGATGGTGCCGACGGCCTCGAGCTCCGCGATCCGCATGCAGTACAGCTGCATGGAGGTCAGCGTCTGCGCCATGGTGGCCAGCCGCACCTGGACGTGCTGGGCCTTCGCCAGCGGACGCCCGAACTGGATGCGCTTCTGGGCGTGCTCGAGCGCCGCCTCGTAGCAGGCGATCGCGTGGCCGAGGGCGCCCCAGGCCACGCCGGCGCGGGTCGCGAAGAGGACCTTCGAGGTGTCCTTGAAGGAGCGGGCGCCGGGCAGGCGGGCATCGAGCGGGATCCGCACGTCGCTCAGCGTGATGTGGGCCTGATCGATGGCGCGCAGAGCGACCTTGCCGCGGATCACCTCGGCCTCGTAGCCGGGCAGCGACTGGTCGACGAGGAACCCGCTGACCTGGCCGTCCAGCTCCGGCTGGGACTCGTCCTCGACCCGCGCCCACACCACGGTGAGATCGCAGTCCGCCCCGTTGCCGATCCAGCGCTTCTCGCCGGTCAGCACCCAGGAGTCCCCGTCGCGCCGCGCCACCGTCTCCAGAGAGACGGAGTCGGAGCCGTGGTCGGGCTCGGTGAGGGCGAAGCCGGCGTGCTCGCGGCCGGTCACCAGCGACTCGGCCCAGCGCTGCTTCTGCTCCTGCGAGCCCAGCAGCATGATCGAGCGCAGGGCGAGCCCGCCCTGGACGCCGACCATGGTGCCCACGGACCCGTCGATCCGCGAGAGCTCCATGTTCACCAGGCCCGTCCCCAGCGGGGTGAGGGTGCGGTGGCCGGGCACGTCCAGCCCGTCGGTGAGCAGGTCGAGCTCGCCGAGGCGTCCGATCAGATCCTTCGGGTACTCCCCGCGCTCCCAGCAGTCGTTGATCCGTGGCAGCACCTCGTCGGCCAGGGAACGGGCGGCGACCCAGGCTGCGAGGTCCTCCCCCGCCACGTCCTGGAACAGGGCGAAGTGGTCGGCCGCCGCGGGCAGCAGCGCCGCGGGCGTCGCGGCGCAGGCGTCGGGTGCGGAGACGACGGCGCGCTCGGTCGCGACGGAGTCAGAGGTGGTGGTGGTCATCAGGACATCCTTTCGATGATGAGGGCCATGCCCTGGCCGCCGCCGACGCAGAGCGTGGCCAGGCCGAACCGGCCCTCGCGCTCCTGCAGGCCGTGCAGCAGGGTGGTGGTCATGCGGGCGCCGGTCTGGCCCCAGGGGTGGCCGAGCGCGATCGCGCCGCCGTGGACGTTGAGCGTGTCGTGGTCGATGCCGAGGTCCTCGGCCGCGGGGATCACCTGGGCGGCGAAGGCCTCGTTGAGCTCGACGAGGTCGATGTCGTCGATGCTCATGTCGGCGCTGGCCAGGGCGCGGCGGGTGGACTCGACCGGTCCCAGGCCCATGATCTCGGGGCTGAGGCCGGAGACGCCGGTGGCGACGATGCGGGCCAGCGGCGTGATGCCGAGCTCGGCGGCGTAGTCGGCCTCCATCACCACCAAGGCGGCGGCGCCGTCGTTCAGCGGGCAGCAGTTGCCGGCGGTGACGGTGCCCTCGGGCCGGAACACGGGCTCCAGGGTGCCGACGGACTCGGCGGTGACCCCGGCGCGCGGGGAGTCGTCGGCGCTGACCACGCTGCCGTCGGGCAGGGTGACGGGGGTGATGTCGCGGTCGAAGAAGCCCGAGGCGATGGCCGCCTCGGCGCGGTTCTGGGAGCGCACGGCGAAGGCGTCCTGCGCCTGGCGGCTGATGCCGCGCAGTTCGGCGACGTTCTCCGCGGTCTGGCCCATGGCGATGTAGGCGTCCGGCAGCTCGCCGTCCTCGCGCGGGTCGTGCCAGGGCGCGGGGATCTCGCGGGAGGCGCGCTGCTCGGTCCGCTCCCAGGCCTGCTGGAACAGCGGGTCGCGGGTGTCCTCGTCCACGAGCTTTCCGGAGCTCATCGAGATCGACTCGACGCCGGCCGAGACCACGGCGCGGGCCTCGCCGGAGCGGATCGCGTGGAAGGCGGCGCGGGTGGTCTGGACCGAGGAGGCGCAGAAGCGGGTGACGGTCGCGCCGGGCACGGTGTCCAGCCCCAGTCGCACGCCGACCGTGCGGGCGAGGTTGCCGCCCTGGTACCCCTCGGGGATGGCGCAGCCCAGCTGCAGGTCGTCGATCGTGGTGGGGTCGAGCTGCGGGACGGAGTCCAGGGCGGCGCGGATCATCTGGGCGGCGAGGTCGTCGGGGCGGACGTCCTTGAGCGATCCCTTGCGGGCGCGGCCGATGGGTGAGCGGTGGGCGGCGACGATGACGGCCTCAGGCACGGAGATCTCCTTCGATGACGGTATCCGTGGGCGGGGTCGCGGCGACGGCGGGGCCGAACGCGACGACCGACTTTACCGATACTAAGCGTCCTATGTACTTCGGGGGAAGTCCACGCACAGCGATCCTCCCCTGTGACCGACGCCACGCCGTACTCTGGGCGCTGAGACCCCCGGAGCTCCGCGGGCGGTGCCGGACGAGGACGAGGACGTCCTCGCGGTCACGCCGACGGGCGGGCAGCTCTCCCGGCGAGACCTCTCGCCCCACCACGACCACCACGACCACCACGACCACCACGACCACCACGATCGGATCCAGGAGGACCCCACGATGAGCATGGACAAGACGGTCGCCACCGCGGCCGAGGCCGTGGCCGACGTCCCCGACGGCGCCACCCTCGCCGTCGGCGGCTTCGGACTCTCCGGCAACCCCATCCAGCTGCTGGAAGCACTCCTGGAGCAGGGAGCCGGCTCCCTCTCCGTGGTCTCCAACAACTGCGGCGTCGACGACTGGGGGCTCGGCCTGCTGCTGGGCGCCCGGCGCATCGTCAAGATGACCTCGTCGTACGTCGGCGAGAACAAGGAGTTCGCCCGCCAGTACCTCGAGGGCGAGCTCGAGGTCGAGCTGGTCCCCCAGGGCACGCTGGCCGAGAAGCTGCGCGCGGGCGGCTCCGGCATCCCCGCCTTCTACACCCGCTCCGGGGCGGGCACGCAGATCGCCGAGGGCGGGCTGCCGATGATGTACGACGGCCAGGGCGGGATCGCGAAGTCCTCCCCGCCCAAGGACGTGCGGGTCTTCTCCCTCGGCGACAAGGACCCGCTGGAGTACGTGCTCGAGGAGTCGATCGTCACCGACTACGCCCTGGTCCATGCCCTGCGCGGCGACCGCCACGGCAACCTCGTGTTCAACAAGGCGACCCGGCAGTTCTCCCCGCCCGCCGCCATGGCCGGACGCATCTGCATCGCGCAGGTCGAGGAGCTCGTCGAACCCGGGGAGATCGACCCCGACGCCGTGCACCTGCCCGGGGTGTTCGTCCACCGCGTGGTGGAGGTCGGGACGAATATCGAGAAGCGGATCGAGAAGCGCACGGTGCGCGCCACGGAGGGAGCGGACTCATGAGCCAGGACGCACAGGACCCGCAGGCCCGGGAGGATCAGCAGGCGCCGCAGATCGGCTGGGATCGCGACCGGATGGCCGCGCGCGCCGCGCAGGATCTGCCCGACGGGGCCTACGTCAATCTCGGCATCGGCATGCCCACGCTGATCCCGAACCACATCCCGGCCGGTCGCAGCGTGGTGCTGCAGTCCGAGAACGGGATCCTCGGGGTGGGTCCCTACCCCGACGAGGAGCACGTCGATCCCGACCTCATCAACGCCGGCAAGGAGACGGTCACGGTGCTGCCGGGGGCGAGCTTCTTCGACTCCGCGACCAGCTTCGGGATCATCCGCGGCGGCAAGCTCGACGTCGCCGTGCTCGGCGGCATGCAGGTCTCCGCCCGGGGCGATCTCGCCAACTGGATGGTGCCCGGCAAGATGGTCAAGGGCATGGGCGGCGCGATGGACCTGGTCCACGGCGCGAAGCATGTGATCGTGCTGATGCAGCACACCTCCCGCGACGGGGCGCCGAAGATCCTGTCGGAGTGCACCCTGCCGCTGACCGGCAAGAACGTGGTGAACCGAATCATCACCGACCTCGCGGTGATCGACGTGGCCGGCACGCCGGAGCAGCCGCGCCTGGTGCTGGTCGAGACCGCGCCGGGCGTCAGCGCCGAGCAGGTGCGGGAGGCCACCGGCGTCGAGCTGGGCGAGCCGGAGGAGTGAGCCGGGCGGCCCCGCGCGCCGATCTCAGCGCGCGGGGCGTCGCGGGCTCAGCAGCAGCCGGGCCAGGGCGTCGATCGCGGCGCCGAGCGCTCCGATCACCAGGATCACCACCAGCATCTCGTCGTAGGCCAGGCGGTCGCGGGCGTTGAGGATCTCGTAGCCCAGGCCGCTGGTGACCCCGAGCATCTCGGCGGGCACCAGCACCACCCAGGCGATCCCGAGGGCCAGGCGCACCGATTGCAGCACCGCCGGTCGCACGGAGGGGATCACGACGGTGCGCAGGATCTCCCCGCGGCGGGCCCCCAGCGTGTGCGCGACGGCGACGAAGCGCTGATCGATCGCGGCGACCGCGGCGGCGGTCCCCAGCAGGATCGGCCAGATCGCGGCCGCGGCCACCAGGAACACCACCGGCGCGGATCCGACGCCGAGCAGCGCCACGGCCACCGGTGCCCAGGACAGCGGCGAGATCATCCGCACGAACTGCACCACCCCCGCGCTCGCCCAGCGGGTGGGCCGGTGCAGTCCGATCAGCGCGCCGAGCGGGATGCCGAGGGCGGCTGCGGCCAGGAGCCCCAGCAGGAGCCGGCCGGTGCTGGTCAGCAGGTCCTGGAGCAGGACCCCGGTGGACAGCAGGGAGGCCAGCGCCTCCGGGACCCTCCACGGGGACAGGGCGGCGAGCATCGGGCTGCCGGTGCCGCCGATAGCGGTCGCGGCCCACCAGGCGATCAGGGCGGCGGCCGCACCGACCAGTCCCCAGGCCCAGGGCGCGGCGGATCGCGCGTCCGCGGGGCGCTCGGCATCCGCCGCTCCGCCTGCCGCGTCGGCACCGGTCAGGTCCGTGGGAGCGATGCTCATGGGTCGATCTCCTCGGGGATCTCGAGACCGGTCAAGGACGCGGGGTCCAGGCGGCGCGCGGCGTCGCGCAGCGCCGCGTCGTCGACGACCAGGCCATGGGCGTCCTCGGCGTCGAGCCGCTCGAGCGCCCCGAGCGGGGCGTCCAGCAGCGTCGTGCGCATCTCCTCGACCAGCCGGGTGGTGAAACCGGGTCGCAGCACGGGGGTGAAGTCGATGGTCTCTCCGTGCCAGGCAGGGTGCTCGACGTGGGCATGGCCGGCATCGGGTCGGTTCAGCGCGGCGGCGATCGCCGGCAGCGGCTGGGGCAGGTACCGGCCGGAGAGCTCGGCGGCGACGGCCTCGCGGTCCTCCCGGCAGTCGCGCTGGGCGCGCACGAGGGCGTCGGCGACGGCCTGGATCTGCTCCGGGGGCCGCTGCAGCAGGCCCCCGGTCGCGACGGTCACGCAGCACGGATGGGAGCGCCACACGTCGCCCAGGAACCGTCCGATGACGCCGACGTCCTTGCCCTCCGCCATCGCGTTGAAGGGGTCCGCGACGGTGTAGCCGCCGATGGAGCCGGCATCGAGGGCGGGGATCATGTCCGAGGGCGCCATCGGCACCAGGGTCACCTCGCCGCGATCGCGCGAGGGGGTGCGGCGCACCACCGGCGTGAGCCCCTCGGCGCGCAGCATCTGCTGGACGATGACGTTGTGGATCGAGAACCAGGCGGGGATCCCGATCGTGCGGCCGGCCAGCGCGGCGACCTCGGGCACCTCGCGGCCGAGGGTGAGCGCGGAGCCGTCCACGTGGTTCGCCCCGAGCACGCGGATGTCCGCCCCGAGGTCCAGCCGCATCTGGAGCGCCATCGGGAACAGCAGGTGGACCACGTCGACGCTGCCGCCCAGCAGGGTCTCCCCCATCGACGCCCAGGAGCGCAGGCGCACGGGCTCGGCGACTTCGATCCCCTCCTCGGCGAAGTAGCCGCGGGCGTGGGCGATCAGCAGCGGGGCGGCATCGGTGATCGGCAGGTAGGCGATCCGCAGCGGGCTGGCCGGGTCCACCTCGGCGGCCTCGCCGCGCCGGGCGCCGAGCCCCAGACCGGCCCCGGCGGCGCCGGACAGCAGCAGCGTGCCGCCGGCGCCGAGCAGGGACCGACGGCTCGGTCCCGCTCTCACGCCGTCGCCCCGAGGGCGTCGGCGCGGTAGTGCGCCAGGATCTGCTCCCGCGTGGTGCCGTCCTCGCCCGGCCGCCACTGGGCGGTGATGCCGCGCGGCCCGTCGAGGTAGACGATGCGGTCGGCGACCACGAGCGCCTCGTCGACGTCGTGCGTGACCAGCACCGCGGAGGTCCGCACCGCGGTGAGCACCTCGCGCAGCCAGACCTGCAGGTCGGCGCGGATCGCGGG
This sequence comes from Brachybacterium fresconis, assembly GCF_017876515.1. Lineage (NCBI taxonomy): Bacteria > Bacillati > Actinomycetota > Actinomycetes > Micrococcales > Dermabacteraceae > Brachybacterium > Brachybacterium fresconis. The sequence continues at coordinate 2,495,611 of NZ_JAGIOC010000001.1, forward strand.
GTCGAGGGCGGAGAACGGCTCGTCGAGCAGGATCACCGGAGGGTCCACGGCGAGCGCGCGACCGAGGGCGACGCGCTGGGCCTGCCCTCCGGAGAGCTCGGCGGGCAGGGCGCGGGCGAGCTCCGCGATGCCGAGCGAGTCCAGCAGCTCGGCGACCTGCCCGGTCCCGGCGCGCCCCGTGTTCGCGGCGTAGCGGCCGCCGAGTCCGACGTTCCCGGCGACGGTCAGCCACGGGAACAGGTCCGGGGACTGCGGCACCAGGGCGGGCCGGCGGGCGTCGGCCCCGCGGTCGACGCGGCCGGCCTGCGGCTCCTCGAGGCCCGCGAGCAGACGCACCAGGGTCGACTTGCCGGCCCCGGAGGCGCCGAGCACGCAGAGGGTCTCCTGCTCGGCGACCTCGAGGTCCAGATCGCGCAGCACGGGTCCCGGCGCCCCCGGGTGCCATCGCGTCACACCCCGGAGGGCGAGGCGGGTCATGTCCCGCTCCGGGAGTTCTCGCCCGCCCCGGCGAGGAGGTGGCGCAGGTGGATCTCGGTCGGGGACTGCACCGGCAGGAATGCCGCCTCCCGGGCGCGCCGAGAGGTGTCCGAGCCCAGCGCGTAGCCGCGCCCGCCGACCGTCTTCTGCTCCAGCCGGGTGGCACGACCGACCAGCAGGGCGGTCTCCAGGCGCACCCGGACCAGCTCATGCGGGGTGACCTCGGCGGCATCCTCCACGGCGCGGGCCAGGTCCCGACGCAGCACCTCCCAGTCCTCCTGCCCAGCACCGAACTCCTCGGCCAGGACTCGTCGGCCGACGGGATCCGCGGCGGCCCCCGCGGCATCGAGCGCCGCCCCCGCGAGGCCCAGGCACATCCCGCTCTGGAGCAGCAGGAACGCGGCGCGGGCGGCGTCGCGGAAGGCGGGCACGTCGTGGCTGAGCACGTCGTGGGCGGGCACCGCGACCTGCTCCAGGCGGAGCACGCCGGAGGCGGTGGCATCGAGCGCCGCGAGCCCAACCAGGTCCTTCACGGCGACCCCGGCCGCGTCCCGGGCGATGCGCACGATCGCGCGGCGGCCGTCCTCGAAGCGCACGGGCAGCACGATCCAGGCGCCGGGGCGCAGGTTCGAGCACCAGGGCAGGACGCCGCTCACCACGAGGGCACCGCCGGCCGAGTCCGTGGCCACCAGGGGGATCTCGCCGAGCCCGGCCTCCTCCTTGTAGGCGGGGGCCATGCCGGAGGCGAGGGCGGTGGTGCCCGCCTCGGCGCCTGCGGGGGCCTCCGCCCCGGTGACGCGGTGGTACTCGAGGGCGGAGCGGTGACCCCACAGCGAGAACGCCGTCGCGGTGCACCGTCGGGCGAGGGCGTGGATCAGCTCGACCTGGAGCGGCAACGGCGCGGAGAGCAGGCCGAGCCCGCCGAGCTCCCGCAGCGTGCCCCAGGGATCGCCGCCCTCGCGGTCCACGGCGCGGGCGCGCTCCTGAGCCGCCTCCAGGACGGGCACCGCCTCCGCGGGGAGCTCCGCGAGGCCCAGGTGCGTGCGCTCGTCGACCGCGACCGCCTCGGCCGTCACGAACTCTTCGCCGCGAGGTCGATCGCGCCGAGGGCCCAGATGCGGTCGATCGGGGTCTCGACGGCTTCGCGAGCGCGGACCACGGCGTCCTCGTCGGGCGCGTCGTAGAAGCACAGGCACTTGGCGGTGTCCTCGCGCACGTAGGTGCGCAGGAAGGACGTCTCGGGGACCTGCGCATACTTGGGAGCGTTGGCCTTCTTGCGCGCCAGGTACTTCTCCATGGTGATCTCGGCGGGGATGTCCCACTCCACGAGGTACCCGGCGCCGCGGCGCAGCGCCTTGATGTCCTCGAGCTCCGCGCCCACCAGGCGCACCTCGTCGGGCCCGTCGACCGTGGTGGCCGCGTCGCCGAGAGCAGCCGCGATCGACCGGGCGGCCTGCGCGGATCCCGCCTCCACGATGGTGAACAGCCGGGAATGATCGGCGGCGACCTGGGATTCGATGAGCTCCGCGGAGGTGGCCTCGCCGGCCGGAGCGAGCAGGGCGTCGAGTACGGCCTGGCTGCCCTCACGGGTGGCGGAGGCGGGTTCGATCTCGAGCAGGAACAGGGCCATGTCTCACCTTTCATCGGGTGCTCCGGGGTCTCCCATCCGAAGCGGTACTTATGGCGAGCATAAGGGAGTCCGGTCGTCCTGTGCACCCTCTGGTTCCTCGGGCACCGCACGGCGTCGGGCAGAATCGTGACCATGCACACCGCAGCTCCGCCCACCTTCACGGTCGGCATCCCGCGTGCTTCCGAGGCCGAGGCCCTCGCCCGGGTCCATGTGCGCGGCTGGGAGGTGGCCTACGGGCACCTGCTGGCGGGCGAGCAGTGGTTCGGGCTGGAGGCGATCCGGCGGCGCACGACGCAGTGGACCCGCTGGCTCACGCCGAGCACGGGCGGCAACGACGACGGGACGTACCGCGTCGGCCGCGACGCGGAAGGCTCGGTGATCGGGCTGGCCGCGTCCTGGCCGCCGCGCGATCCGCCGCCGGCGCCGCCGCGCGAGCTGTCGGTGCTCTACATCGACGAGGCCTGGTTCGGCACCGGCCTCGGCCGCGTCCTGGCCGAGGCGATCCTCGAGGGCGGGCCCGCGAGCGTATGGGTCGCCGAGGAGAACCCGCGGGCCCGCCGCTTCTACGAGAAGCTCGGCTTCGCCCTCGACGGCGCCGCCCGGGTCGAGGAGCAGCTCGGGAATCTGCGGGATGTGCACATGGTGCGGTAGCCCTGGTCGGGATCCCGGCCGGGTGTGCCGGAGCTCAGAGAATCTTGGAGGCGACCAGCAGCTCCCCGGGGCCGTTCTCGGTGGTCTGCGTGCGCATGGTGACGAACCCCAGCCTCTCGAGGACCCGGCGCGAGGGTGCGTTCCAGGCCCAGACCGTGGCGTGCAGCTGCTCGACACCGGCCTCCTGCGCCCACTGCACGACGGCGCGAGCCGCCTCGGTCGCGTACCCCTGCCCCTGGGTGCGGCGCAGCAGCTCGAACGCGATCTCGGGACCGGGGTGCTCCGGGTCCAGCGCATGCGCCCCGGGGCCGCCCTCGATCAGCCCGCAGTAGCCGATCACGTCCCTCTCGGCGCGGCGTTCGAGGGCGGGCAGACCGAGACCGGGCCCACCGGCGTGCGCCGTCCTCCGGATCCGGTCCTCCAGGTCGGCGACCGAGGGACGACCGTCGGCGTCGATCCGACGGTGCGCGGGGACGCGGGGATCGCGCTCGGTCCACAGCTCGCGGTGGATCGCGGCCTCCTCGACGCGCCAGGGCCGCAGCAGCAGGCGTACGGTCTCCAACAGAGTGCCGTCGTCGTCCGTGGTGCCCTGCCGGGAGATCATCACTCCTCCTGGTGCCTGTGGTGGTGTGCCTGTGGTGGTCGGAGACTCGGCCGACGGGCCGATCGTGCCGGGGCCTGGAGAGTACCGGCGCCGCACCCCTCGACGTCACCCGTCGTCGTGGACGCCCTGGTCACCCGGGGATGGGGACTTCTCCCCGTGCCCCTCTCCCCATCGCCGAAAGGCCCCGGCGTCGCTACGGTCGACGGACGACAGAGGTTCCGTCGGGGGGATTCGACGGGGACCGACAGCCGGCATCCGCCGGCCCGACCACCACCAGGGGGACACCATGACTCGCTCGATCATCACGCGCCGTGCCGCCGTCGGCGGCTTCGCCCTTCTCGCGCTCTCCGGCTGCGGCTTCCTGCCGGGCGAGAAGAAGGACGACAAGACCCAGGATGGGGACGACACGACGGAGGACGACCGCACGGACGACGGAGACGACGACACCTCCGACGGCGGCGGCGAGAACGGCGAGGACGACACCGATACCGCCGAGGAGACGGAGGATGACGAGACGGAGGACGAGGACGACGCCGATCAGGCCGGCACTGCGGCAGGGGCCCCGGGCGCCGAGGTCCCGATCGGCGAGTCGTTCACGGACCCCGACATCGGGGACGAGTTCACGCTGCTCTCCGCCCGGCGCGACAACCCCACCAAGATCGACGCCGGATACGTCGAAGACGGTGGTGAGGTCGTCTACCTGCAGTGCGAGTTCACCCCCACCGGCGAATGGGGCGGCGCGCTGTCCACCCAGGAGTTCTACATCGTGGTCGACGGGGTCGAGGACCGCGCCAAGAGCGGCCTGAACAGCGAGATCTCCGATGCGGGCCTCACGCCGATGGACGTTCCGGCACGCGCCGACGGCGCGTCCGGTCCGCTGTGGATGGGGTTCACCGCCGAACGTCGGCAGGAGACCTATCGGGCCGCCTACATCCGCCCCGCGACCGACGTCATCGGCGAGGACCGGACGCTGCCGGAGTTCCGCTACGACTTCGAGATCCCGGCCGCCTGAGCGCATCACCGCTCCGTCCGGGGTCGCGGCCGTCCACCCCGAGGATCCGCCCGCGGGATGACGGGGACGCCCTCCCCGTCGGACGCGCCGCACCCCGGGCCGGAGCGATCGTGGAGGCATGAAAAACGCGACCATCGCCACCAGCCGCACCCGAGCCACCACCGAGAACCTCATCGACTACCGCCCGCTCTCCGCCGCCTGGGGCGACGTCGAGGCGCTGCACGCCGTGCGCGCCGCCCGGACCGAAGCCGCCGCGAACGGCCACGACGCGAGCACCGTCGAGATCGCGGCGGTGTCCGAGACGTCTCGACCCGCCCGCGACCACTCCCGTCGCGAGCGGACCTCATCCCGCCGAGAGCGGGGTGCGCACCGGCGTCCGGCCCGCGGGCTCCGCCGCCTCGTCCTCGCCTGACCAGCACTTCTCGGGATCGCTTTCCACAGCGGCAACCCCTCTGTACACTTTCCATCATGGAAAACGTTCCGTCGTCCACCGCCTTTCCCGGTCCGGACGAGCGCCGCACGCCGAGCCCCCGCGAGGCCCGCTCCGCGTTGAGCGATCTCGACTCGGACAGTGCGCGACTGGCCGGCCGGGTCGTCACGCCGTGGTGGTACCACCCTCTCCTCGCGGTGTTCGTCGCGACGTTCATCGGTTCTCCGGCGATGCCGGGCGGCGCACCACCGGCCATCGTGGCGCTGACGATCATCGGGGTCCTGCTGCTCGTGGAGGCCTACGCCCGCCGGACAGGGATCTCCCTCACCCTGCCGACCGGGCCCCGCAGCCGCCGTCTGCAGGGGGTGCTGATCAGCCTCCTTCCTCTGGGTCTGGCGGCCGATGCGGCCATCAAGCTCGCGGGCCTCTCCGCGGTCTGGAACCTCCTGCCCGCCGTCGTGGCCGGTATCGCGGTCCTCGTGCTGGGTCGCCGCTACGACGACGCCCTCCGCTCCGAGCTGGCTCGATGGGACTCTCCCCGCCCATGAGCTCCCCCGCCCCCGCCTTCCACGAGGTCATCCACGCCCCGGTGCGGCTGCGGATCTGCGGCCTGCTGCGCCAGGTGGACGAGGTCGAGTTCTCCGTGATCCGGGACGCGCTCCTGCTGAAGGACGCCCACCTCTCCAAGAACCTCTCGGTGCTGGCGGAGGCGGGTCTGGTCGCCGTGCGCAAGAGCACCTCCCCCGGGCGCTCCGACGCCCGCCGCCTGACCTGGGTCACGCTCACGACGGGCGGTCGGGCCGCCGTCGAGGCGCACCTGGCGGCGCTGCGCGCCATCGCCGAGGGCGAGCCCGAGAGCCTCGGACACGGGCCGGAGACCACTTCGGGAAGCACTCACCGTGCGCGGTCGTCCTAGGATCACGGCATGACCGATCGCCGCTTGCCGGAACGCTCCGCCTCGGACCACCTCGCCGACGAACGCCTCGACTACCTGTCCAGGGCCCTTGCCGATGACGCGCCGGAGGACCCCCTGGCCCTGTTCGACGTCTGGATGGACGAGGCCTTCGCCCGACGCACGCAGCACGGCGACCTCACGGACCCGACGGCCGTGGTGCTCTCCACCGTGGCGCGGGACGCCGACGGGCTCCCGCGCCCCCGCTCCCGCACCGTGCTGCTGAAGGGCCACGACGCGGCGGGGTTCGTCGTGTACACCAACCTCACCTCCCCCAAGGCGAGGGAGCTGGAGACGACCCCGCAGGCGGCGATGCTGCTGCCCTGGTACCCGATGCAGCGCCAGGTGCGGATCGAGGGTCGGGTCGAGCATCTCCCCGCCGCGGAGTCCGACGCCTACTGGGCCACCCGTCCCCGCGGTTCACAGCTGGGGGCCCGGGCCTCCCATCAGTCGGAGCCGGTCGCCTCCCGCACCGCCCTCGACGCGCAGTACGCGGAGATCGCAGCCCGCTTCGAGGGCGACGACATCCCGCGCCCCTCGTTCTGGGGCGGCCTGCGCCTGGTCCCGGACCGGATCGAGTTCTGGCAGGGCCGCGAGAACCGCTTCCACGACCGGATCGCCTACGAGATCACGGCCGACGGCACCTGGCAGCGGCACCGCCTGCAGCCCTGAACGGCATCAATCGATATGGCGCAGGAACCGCTGCGGCGACTCGAGGAAGCTGCGCCACGTGCGCACCAGATCCAGCTCGTCGTAGGCGGTGAGGCGCAGCCCCTCGTCGCCGACCTCGTACAGGTCGGCGTCCGGCATCGCCGCGAGGATCGGGGAGTGGGTGGACAGGATGATCTGCGCGCCGGATCCGACCAGGTCCCGCAGCAGTCCGAGCAGGGCGAGGCAGCCGCTGAGCGACAGCGCCGACTCGGGTTCGTCCAGGAGCCACAGCCCTCCGATGCGCGAGCGCTCGGAGACGATCTCGAGGAAGGACTCGCCGTGGCTGCGCTCGTGCATCACCCCGCCGACGCCGATCTCCTCGTAGTAGGTGAACAGCGAATGCATGGTCTCCGCGCGCAGGAAGAAGCCCTTCTTGGAGGCTCCCGCCCCGCGCACGAGCTGGAGATGCTCGGCCAGCGGCGATTCGGTGACGCGCGTGGTGTGCATGGCGCCGGTCCCGCCGCCTTCGGCGTTCAGCCCGTACGCCCCAGCGATCGCCTCCACGATCGTGGACTTCCCGGCACCGTTGTCCCCGGTCAGCACCGTGATCGGACCGAGCTCCAGCCCGTCGAGGAGCAGCTGGCGCACCGGGGGCAGGGTCGCGGGCCAGGCCGTGAGGTCGGCGGGGGCGAGCGCATGCATGTGCACGGCGCGCAGCGGGAGCAGGCGCACGCTCACGCCCCGCCGGCCGCGGTGGACGGACCCGGATCCACGTCGAGAGATGCGTGCGCAGCAGCGGCCGTCCGCTCGGGGCCGGCGGTCCAGCAGGGCGTGCGATCGTCTCCGTTCCTCACGGGACCAGTGTGGTCCATGAGGGTCGATCCCGCCTCCGCCGCGCGGTTAGGGTTCTCCCATGAACCGCTCCCGCACCCCGCTGATCATCGGGATCATCGCCGGCATCGCCTGCCTGGGGCTGGTGTTGCTCATCGTGCTCGCGCTCGTCATCGGCGGGGTCCTGTTCGCCTCCGAGGACGGCGGCAACGACGGCAACGACGGCCGGACACCGAGTCCCGCGGCGTCGGGTGAGCTGGTCGCTCCGCCGGGCGTCGCCGAGGATGAGCCGTATCTTGAGGTCAGCAGCGCGGCCGACGGGCCCGTGGTGGACGTGTACGTCGACTTCCTCTGCCCGCACTGCGCCGCCTTCCACGAGACGCACGGTGAGGACCTCGCCCAGCTGGCGCGCGACGGCGAGATCACCCTGCGCATGCACCCGCGTCCCATGCTCGATGCGAACTCGACGCCGGCCGGCTACTCCGGGCGTGCGGCCAACGCCGCCGTCTGCGCCTACGCCGAGGACCCGGAGCAGTGGTTCCAGGCCGAAGCCGCGCTGTTCGAGAACCAGCCCGGCTCCGAAGGGCTCACCGACGACGAGCTGGCCGAGGTGATCAGCGAGGCGACCGGATCGGACGTCTCCTCGTGCATCGCCGAGGGCACCTACCTGCCCTGGATCCAGGACGTCGTCGAGCCCGAGGCGCTGGAGTCCACCCAGGGCACCCCGGCCGTGCTCATCGACGGCGAGCAGTTCGCCGGGGACCTCGAGGAACCGGGGGCCCTCGAGGAGGCCATCGCCGCCGGGTGACGCGCTGGCGGCATCGGGGCGAACTCTCGGCGATCGCCGACCGGCACGTCCGATGGCCGCTCTATGTTGACGGTATGCGCACCGAGAGCACGCACTCGCCCGTCGGCCTCACCCGCTACGCCGGGTGGGAGCTGGACGTACGACGCGCCGTGCCCGTCGGCACCCCGGAGCTGTGGCGGCGGCTGCTGGACGACTGGCTGCCGCAGTGGTTGGAGGTGGATTCGGTCCCGCAGATGGTGGGCGCCCCGCTGCGGATCTCGGACCGGGTGCGCGGGCGCGTGGTCGGCTGCCACGTGGGCCGGCGAGTGCGGCTGGACTGGACACCGCCGGACCTCGACCACGAGACGATGTTCGAGGTCACGCTGCTCGAGGACACCGGCGCCACCGTGATCCTGCTCCACCAGGAGCGCCTGCTGGATGCCGCCGAGCGTCAGCGGCTGCTCGATCACTGGACCGTGGTCCTCTCGGAGCTGCGGATCTAGCCGGGCTGTTCGCGCTTCTACTGCTCCTCCTCATGGGCGATCGCGCCCTCGCCCTCCGAGATCGCCGCGCCGTCGCGCAGCTGCTCGATCCGGGCCACGTCGATGTCGACGCCGCCCTCGATCCCCGAGACCTTTCCGTCGAAGCGCAGCTGCCACACCGCCCAGTCGGCCTGCGGCGGGCGTCCACCGGCAGAGAACAGCCAGTCGGGCCGAGGGTCGGTCACCGGCAGGCCGTAGTGACTGCGCCATTCGCTCGAGGAGTAGATGAGCAGGCGGCGGCCCCAGGCCTCCTCGACCTTCGCGGTGAAGGCGTCGATCTCTGCCTGCGCGTCGACTCCGCCGGGGCGCTTCTCGCAGGCGCCGTCGAACTCGAGGTCGAGCGCGGGCGGGAGCGCGGAATCGTCCGGGGGTGCGGCGGCGAGGAAGTCCTCGGCCTGCTCCTCCCCCGAGGAGCACAGCGTGAAGTAGTGGTAGGCGCCGGGGGTGATGCCGGCGGCGCGGGCCCCGTCCCAGTTCGCGGAGAAGGCCGAGTCGGTGTAGTCAGCGCCCTCGGTGGCCTTGATGTACGCGAAGGCATACCCGTCGGAGGCGACCTTCTCCCAGTCGATCTCGCCCTGATGGGCGGAGACGTCCACGCCCATCACCTCGTCCGCCCCGAGCGCGATGCCGCCGGGGAGATTCTCCGCGGCGCGCGCTCCCGCCCCGGTGGTGGCGACCTCCATGGCGGCGTCGTCGGCCTCGAAGGGCGTGCGTTCGGCGGCGGCGTCGGATCCCCCGCCGCGGACGGCACCGATCACGAGCGCAGTGCAGCCGCCGAGGACCACGACCAGGATCACGGCCAGGGCACCGGCGACGATCTGTCGGCGCCGGACCTGCTCGGGAGTGAATCGGGGCACACGCGGGAGGCTACCGGAGGGGCGGCGGCGGGGGTGGGAGGTCACGGCGCGTCGGACGTGCGGGGACAGCGCGTTCCCAGGGGTGTGCGAGGACGTCGATCTCAGCGCGCGAACAGCTCGGCGAAGGCGCGCAGCAGCCGCGGCGGTTCGTCGGCGGTGCGACTGCGCAGGGCGAGGAAGATGTCCTCCATCTCGTCGGGCGAGAAGTACCCGTGGTCGCGGTAGACGCGGGCCCGCTCGATGATCGAGGGGATGTCGAGCTCGGGGTGGAACTGGGTGGCGTACTGCCGGGTGCCGACGCGGAACATCTGCACCGGCGCGGTGGCGCCGGTGGCGAGCGCGGTCGCGTGCTCGGGCAGGGTGCGGACGGCCTCCTTGTGGCCGACGAGGCCGGTGAAGGTGTCGCTGAGCTGTGCCGTCGCGACCAGCGGGTCGTCGCGACCGGCGGCGGTGAGCGAGACCTCGATGGCGCCCAACGGCTCCCCGTGCGTGCGGTCGATGACGGCGCCCTGGTGGGTGCCGAGGGTGCCGATGCCGTAGCAGGCACCGAGGAAGGGGATGTCCTCGGCGATGATGCGGTCCAGGAGGCGGAAGACCTCGGCCTCGGCCCGCTTCTCCGCCGCGGACTTGGACTCGGCGGGGTCCGAGACCGTGAACGGACTGCCGCACAGGATGATCCCGGAGATGTCCTCGGCGTGCAGGTCGGGGAAGGGATCCCGGTCCAGCCGCGTCCAGATCAGCTCGTCCTCGCCCAGGCCGGAGAAGGAGAGCACGGAGGCACGTTCGGTGAGGGCGACGTCGTCCTCAGGGCGGGTGGCGATCTGCACGAACGGTTTCACGCGAGAATGGTAGCGGGCCGCGTCGGGTCGGGCTCGCCGCCGACCCCGTCGTGCCCGCCTGCTCGGGCCCGCCTGCCCGTCGTCGAAGGAGACGCCCATGACCACCGCCCCCGCACCTCCCGCGATTCCCCGCGAGGCGGTCCTCGATGTCGCTTCCTGGTTGCCGCAGTGGCTCGAGACCGCACGTCACCTGCGGCAGCAGTCCGGGCTGCAGGCCGCGATCTGGCACGACGGGGAGCTGGTGGCGGAGGACGCCGTCGGGGAGGCCGATCTGGACGCGGGGATCGCACTGCGCCCGACGCACCGGCTGCGGATCGCCTCGCACTCGAAGATGGTCACGGCGATGACGCTCATGCGGCTGCGGGAGCAAGGGCGGCTGCGGCTGGACGACACGCTCGGCGACCACCTCGGCGAGCTCGCCGGCGCCCCCGTCGCGGACCGCACCCTGCGTGACCTGCTCTCCCATTCCGCAGGTCTGACCCGCGACTCGGACGACGCGCGCTGGTGGCGGCTCGGGGCCCCGTTCCCGGATCGTGCGCAGCTGCTCGAGATCGCCCGCACGGGCGCCGTGAAGGCCGCGGCCGGAGTGCACCTGCAGTACTCGAACATCGGCTACGGGCTGCTGGGCCTGGTCATCGAGGCGGTCACGGGTTCGTCCTTCGCCGAGGTGGTCGACGAGCTGGTGCTGGCACCCGTCGGGGTCGACGGGATCGGCGCCGACCTGCCGGTCGGGGCGGCGGGCCCGGACGCGGCCGACGGATTCGCCGCCGGGCACACATCGCTGCTGCACGGTCCCCGGCGACCGGTCGAGCAGGTGCCGACGCGGGCACTGGCCGCCGCGACCGGGTTCTGGGCGAACGCCGGAGCCATCGCCACCTTCTCGGGGCGGACCCTGACCGCGGGCGACGTGCTGTCCGCGGCATCGGTGCGGGAGATGCGCCGGCGGGTGTGGACGCTGCAGGACGGACGCCACTACGGGCTGGGGCTGCAGGAGGGGCGCCTGCACGGCTTCACGGTCGTGGGGCATTCCGGGGGATTCCCCACGGGGCTCTCGCGCACCTGGGCGGCGCCGGTCGAACGCCTGGTCGTCAGCGTGATCGGCACGGCGGTCGACGCCCCGAGCTCGGAGCTGGCCGCGGGGATCCTGGGGCTGCTGGCGCTGGCGGCGGGTCGCCCCGCTCCGCAGGCCGAGACCTGGGAGCAGCCCGGCGCCCAGGGCGGCGGCTCCGACGGCCGCCCACGCCCGGCGGTGCTGAGCCAGCAGCCGTCCGTGGAGGTGGCCGGGACGGCGTCGGCACTGTCCGCGACCGAGGTCGCCGGGATCGTGGCCGGCACCTACGACGGACTGTGGGGGCGGACCCGGCTGGCGGTGCTCGGCGGGCGGCTGTTCGCGCTCGACGAGGCGGCGGCCGACCCGGCCGCAAGCGCCCTCGAGCTCGCGGTGGGCGACGTGCGCGCCGACCCGATCATGCCCGGAGCGGAGGCTGTAGAGCTCGCCACCTGGGGTGATCCGGGGTACGACACCTGGGCCGAGCCGTTGCTGGCGCGATTCGGGACACCCGACGAGGGCGGGACGTTGCGCTGCACGGCGTTGGTGCGAACCGGTCAGGTGGAGACGCCCAGCGCGGACTTCACGATGCCACGGCGGGTGATGGCGCCGTGAGCGGTGGGGGCGCAGAGGGACCGAACGCCACGACGATGCGTGTCGCGGGGTTCCCGCTGCCGTCGTTGCTGGCTGCGGCCAGGGATCCCGGTGTCGTCGCCTGGCGGGCAGGGCTTCCGGAGATTGTCGAGGGTCTCCTCGCCGAGTGGCCGCTGACGGTCGAGGAGCCCTTCTCCCCCGGCGGATCGGCCGCCTGGGTCGCGCCGGTGCGCGATGGTGATGGCCGGGAGCTGGTGCTCAAGGTCGCCTGGGCCCACGAGGAGTCGCGGGACGAGGCGCTCGGGATGGCGGCATGGCAGGGGCGCGGGGCGGCCGAGGTGCTGCACAGCGAGCTGCGGGGGCAGACGTCGGTGCTGCTCATGGAACGAGTGCGACCGGGGACGCCGCTCGCCGAGCTGCTGACCTGGCCGGAGCGGGACGCGGTGGTGGCCGGTCTGCTGCGGCGGATGTGGATGCCGCCGCACGAGCTGCTCCCGGCATCCGAGGCTGCGGCCTTCCGTCCGCTGTCGCATATGTGCGCCTGGTGGGCCGACGAAGCGCAGGCGCGGGACGACAGAGCGCGAGCGCGGGACGGTGAGGCCCGGGCGCGGGATAGCGAGGCCCGGGCGCGGCTCGGGGAGGCGTCGGCGGTGGTCGGGTCTCCTGCGGACCTCGCCGAGAGCGTGAGCAGCCCCCTGCTCCCGGCCGAGGTGGTCGACCACGGCCTGGAGCTGCTGCGCTCCCTGCCCCGGGAGTGGGACGGGGAGGCGGTGCTGCTGGCGACCGATTTCCACCCGTCCAATGTGCTGGCGAGCGGCTCGGGCGAGGCGCAGGACTGGGTGGTGATCGATCCGAAGCCGTATGTCGGCGATCCGCACTACGACCTGTTGCAGCACATGCTCAACGACCCCGGTCGCCTGGTGGCCCAGCCCAGCGCGTTCGCTGACCGGTTGGCGGGGCTGACCAGGCTGGACCCTGAGCGTGCCCGACGCTGGCTGTTCGCGCGGTGCGTGCAGGAAGCAGGGGTCATGGACGGTGCGGCGGAGGCGGCGCTGCGGCTGGAGGCAGACGGCGTGGCGTGACGGATCGAGGCGGCCGTATCGCGATGTCGATCGTCGCCTCGATCCACGCGCCGCATCCAGCCGCCTGTCGTCCCTGGTCAGCTGGTCAGTGTTCGTCGTCGGCGTCCTGACGCGTCGAAGCCCGTCGCTTCCTCGCGGTTCGCCTTCGCGGGGACGTGATCCCGGGGTTGCCGGGCCCATCGGCGGCCGGCTCGGTCCTGGACACCGTTCCGCTCGTCCTGTCATCCCCGTGCGCGGATCGTCCGCGCCTCGAGCGCTTCGTCAGAAGGCGACGGGCTCGTTCGCGATCCGCTGTCATCCTTCTCGTCGATCGGGGCGGGCGACGAGTCGAGCCGGCACCGCTGCCAGGCCCGACGTCGCTGTCGAGGTCGACGTCACTGTCGAGGCCGACGCTGTCACCGGCCAGGTCGGGCCCGTCACGGTCACCGGCCCGGTCAGGGTCGATTCCGGTCCGACGCTCGGGGGTCACCAGCGGCCGCGGTGCCGTCACCCGGGTGACGCCGGAGTGTCCGGTCCAGGCCACGCGGTGCCCCGGCCGCTCGGGGTCGTCGCGGCGCTCGACGAGGAGGGTGCTGTCCTCCTTCTGATTGCAGTGCCCGCAGGTGTCCTGGCCGTTGTCCACGGTGGTGGGGCCGCCTCGGGCGTGCGGGGTGATGTGGTCGCTCTGGCGGCTCTGCGCATTGCAGAACGGGCCACGGCACGAGGTGTCACGCCAGGTCAAGAAGCGAGCCATGGCGGGCGGGAAGGCTCGTGCGCGGGATTCCACGGCGACCAGCTCCCCCGTCGTGGGATGCGTGTAGAGGCGGCGGATCACGGCTCGTGCCTGAGGACCGTCGGCCCCCAGGGGATCCTGATCGGCACCCGTGGGCGGGGCGGTGGCCGCACGCAACTGCGCCCGCACTGCCTCGGCGGGAACCGGGCCGTAGCCGGTGATCTGCGCCGCGTCTCCGACATCGGGGCGGAACAGGGCTCGATCGGTGATGATCACGCCGACGTCGAGCTCCACGGATTCCATCGCGTCGTCGCGCCCGAGCACGGTGTCGACCAGGACATCGGCGGCGAGCGCGCCATGGCCCTGGTCAGCACCCTCGGCGCGGCGGCGCTCGGCCTCCAGGGAGATGCGCTTGTTCATCAGGGCGGCGTCGATGGCCGGGACGTGCGCGGTCAGGTTCGCCATCCCGTGCTGTCCCGGGGTGAGCGTCACGCTCCGCTGCGTCCGCGCCTTCTGGTGGCGCACGGCAGCGCCCTCGGGATCCAGCTCCGTGATGGCCGTGGCCACCTCGGCCCGCCAGTCCCTCACCCCTGCGGCATCGAGGTACGGCAGGCGCTCGCCCAGGATCGCGTCGACCTCGCGGCGCTGGTCGTCATCGAGCACCGAGGTCGCCCCGGAGACCGCGTACGCGGCCTGCGCGGAGACCTTCCGGGTCGCCAGCGCGGTGAACATGGTCGGCATCGACGACACCAACCGCCGCGCGGAGGCCAGCGAGCTGCCCGCCGCCGACGGGGAGCACCGGGTGATGAGCGAATGGTCCTCGCGTGCGATCCGGTGCGCCTGCTCCCCCAGAACCTTCGGGGAGGGGACGGCGGAATCCTCGTGAGCGGCCTTGTCGTGGGCGGCATTCGTCATGTCGCGGCGGGTGACCTCGTCGAGCGCGACCACCGTGCGCGCCTCCAAGGCGTCCTGCGCACCACGGATCACCTGCTCTGCGTGCATCAGGTGCACGGCGCTGCTGCGGGCCATCCCGCGCGTCTCGAACAGCTCTCCGGGGTCCTTCGCGAGCTCTTCGAGAAGGTGCCCGACATCCCCGAGCAGCCGTGCCAGACCCTCGATCCCGATCGCGCGCACAGCCTCCGGCGACCACGAGGAGTCGGGAAACTCCTCCGCGGCCTCCGGAGCGTTCTTCGCGTTCGACATGATCCGATTCTCGCGGAACTCTCACTCGAACACAATGCCTTCTGGCGACTGTGGATGACTTCGACAGACACCAGGCCAGGCAGGATGCAGAGCCCACACTCATTCCCGCTCCACACCCGTGGCCAGCGCATCTATCCGATCGGTCGTCACGGGAAGCCTTTGCCATCCACCTATTGTTCGATGAATGTGGAAAACACGCTACTGTGGAGGATCGCCCATTTTTCATACGCCGTACTTCGGCACCCACAAAGGTACCTCGAGGGTCCGACACGCGAAGCAATTCCCGCGATCATTGTGGACGGACGGCGTGCTGCATGGCCGAGACGGTGCAGAGAGTCGCCCTGTCACGTCCGGTGTGGTGCCCGGCCACCGCGCAGCGCAGCGCTCCCCTCCACGACCATCCGAACCGCCCCGCCGCCACGCGGAGGGCCACAATGGACCCATGACGACTCTCGCCGACTTCACCGCGACCACGATCACCGGGAAGCACAAGGACCTCGCCGACTACACGGGATCCGTCGCACTGGTGGTCAACACCGCCAGCAAATGCGGCTTCACCCCGCAGTACGCGGGGCTGCAGGACCTCTACGCGCGCTTCCACGAGAGGGGGCTCACCGTCCTCGGCTTCCCCTGCGACCAGTTCATGCACCAGGAGCCGGGCAGCGAGTCGGAGATCGTCGAGTTCTGCTCGGTGAACTTCGGCGTCGAGTTCCCGATGTTCGCGAAGGTCGAGGTCAACGGCGAGGGGGCGCACCCCCTGTACCAGTGGCTCACCGGAGCGCACGGAGACATCCCGGCCGAGCCGATCGGCTGGAACTTCACCAAGTTCCTCATCGGGCGCGACGGGAGCGTGCGAGGCCGCTACGCCTCGGACGTCGAGCCCGCCGACATCGCGGAGGACATCGAGAAGGAGCTGGCCGCGGCGGCCTGACGCTCACTCGCCCGACGGGGCGCGGCACCCGGCAGGAGTGCGGCACCCGGCAGGAGTGCGACGTCCGGCTGGAGGCGGCCCGGGCAGCGCCACGGCGCCTCGATGGACACAGGGGGCTCAGCCCTCCCGCGTCCAACCCTCGGCCACGACCTGGTCGCGATCCGCGGGGCGATCCGTGTCCAGCACGTTCTGCGATCCGTCGCTGACCCGGAACCGGCCCACCCAGGCACCGAGACCGCGCGTCGAGCGGTCGGTGGTCAGCGTCAGCCGCACCTCGACCTCGCCGCTCATCGCCTCCGTGCCGTGCACCAGCGGGAACGTGCCGTCCCAGCGCTCGCGTCGGCCCCATCCGGTGATCTGACCGTCCGCGATCGCGACCGGCTCCTGGTGGCGCGCCTCGAGCATCCCGGCCAGCGGCTTCCAGGTGGTGCCCTGATCGGTGGAGGCCTCGACGGCGAGCACGTCGTACGCCGTCTCGAGATGCGCGAAGAGGTCCAGCCGCAGGTGCGGGCCGGGGGTCCGGTGCTGCGGTCCGCCCCCGGAAGCTCCGTTACCGGACGCTCCGCCACCCGACGAGCCACCCCCGGATCCGCCATCCGCGCCCGTGGCCGGCAGCTGCGCTCCCGCGCTCAGCGTCGCGGTGGTCGCGTCCTCGCCCCCGGCGTGCCAGCCTCCGCGCAGCGCGGACGGCACCACCCCCAGGGCGCGGGCCACGCAGGTGGAGACCTCGCGGCGGGTGACCGAGGTGGAGGACCATTCGCGGGTGGGATGCACGGAGTTCGCCAGCATGATGACGATCGTGTCGGTGAGCGGGTCGATGACCAGAGATGTTCCCGTGAACCCGGTGTGGGTGCCGCTGTAGGGGCTGGTCAGCCCGGCGTGGTAGAACCAGGCCTCCAGCTCGGGGCCGAGCCCGCGGCGCGCCCCGCCCACTCCGGTGATCTCCACGATCCGGTCGGTGTACATCTCCTGGACGGTCTGCCGCTGCAGGATCCGGGCGTTCCCGTAGCGTCCGCCGCCCAGGAACATCTGCCCGAAAACCGCCAGGTCCCGCGCGGTGGAGAACACGCCGGCATGCCCGGCGGCACCGCCCAGGGAGTAGGCGTTCTCGTCGTGGACCCGGCCGTGCACGAGCTCCTCGTAGTACGCCTCGTACTCGGTCGCTGCGATGCGTCCGCGCAGCGAGGCCGGCGGGTTGTACATCGTGTCGTCCATCCCGAGCGGAGCGGTGATGTGCTCGTGGACGTACTCGTCCAGACCCTGTCCCGAGAGCTTCTCGACGACCAGCCCCAGGGCGATCAGCCCCAGGTCGCTGTAGACGTAGGCCGTGCCGGGCGGGGCGTCGGGCGGCACCGTCAGGGCGGCCTCGATCCGCGAGGGCACGTCGGGGTGGGCGGAGTAGAGGTTGATCCAGGCCGGCAGTCCGGCGGTATGGGTGATCAGATGCTGGAGGGTGACCTGCTCCTTGCCACCGGCCGCGAAGGCCGGCAGGTGGGAGGCGACGGTGTCGTCGAGCGCCAGCGCGCCCTGCTCGACCAGCTGCAGCACCGCCGTCGCGGTGAAGATCTTCGAGATCGAGGCGAGGTCGTAGATCGTGTCGGTACGGGCCGGGATCCACTGGTCCTCGGGCAGCTGCTCACTCGCGTTCTTCCAGCGCAGCGCGTACCCGTCGGCGTGCTCGGAGGCGATGCCCGCCTGGGAGGCGACCAGCACGGACGCCCCGGAGAAGCGGGGCGGGTCGAACTCCAGGCCGGCCCGGACGATCCCGGGCAGCTCCTGGAGCACCGCGGCGTCGAGGCCGACGGACTGCGGCACGGCATCGCGCAGCGTGCGGCCGGACCGCTTCCGGTCCCAGGGGTGGCGGTGCGGCTGCCCGCGGCTCCAGCTCGGGGCGGAGCGGGCGGACCGCTGTGAGGGAGACTCCTTGCGCGGAGCCGGGTCGCCCCGGTGCGGCGCCGGGTCGCCTGCGGCGAACGCGGCGGCGGGGAGGCCGACGGCGGTGGTCGCGGAGGCCAGGGCGGCGGCGGTCAGGCCGGTCCGACGGGTGATCTCGGGGTCCATGAGGCTCCTTCGCAGCAGGGCGTCCAACGTATCGACGCCCGCGGCGTCGGACAAGCATCTGCGCGCCCCGAGGACCCGTCCGTCCTCACCGGCTCAGTCCCGCTCCAGCTCGAGCACCGGGACGCACGGCGGGCTGAAGCCCAGCACCTGGCCGTAGAACGACAGCGTCGACTCGGTGGCACGGATGATCGAATCGGCCCGCCGGAACCCGTGCTGCTCCCCCTCGAACAGGAGGTAGGCGTGCGGAATGCCCTTGGCGGCGAGGGCATCGCGGAACAGCTCGGACTGGCTGGGCGGGACGATGCGGTCCTCGTCCCCCTGCAGCAGCAGCACCGGGACGTCGAGCTCGTCGACGTGGCTGAGCGGGGCCCGCTCGACGTACAAGTCGCGCCGCTGGGGGTAGGGGCCGACGAGGCCGTCGATGTAGCGGGACTCGAAGTCGTGGGTGTCCAGGCGGAACGCCTCGAGCTCGGCGACCCCGAAGCTCGAGGCGCCCGCGGCGAAGGTGTCGGTGCGGGTGAGGCAGGCCAGCGTGGTCCACCCGCCGGCGCTGCCGCCCTCGATCGCGAGTCGTGCCCCGTCGGCGATCCCCTCGCGGACGAGGTGGTCCATCACGGCGACGGTGTCGGCCACGTCGACCACGCCCCACTGACCGCGCAGGCGGTCGCGATAGGCGCGGCCGTAGCCGCTCGAGCCGCCGTAGTTCACGTCGACCACGCCGAGCCCGCGGGAGGTGTAGTACGCGGTCGGCAGCGACAGCACCGGCGAAACGTGCGCGGTGGGGCCGCCGTGCACGCGGGCGATGAAGGGCGGGAGCTCCCCGTCGCGTCCGGCGAGGCCGTCCTGGTGGGGTCGGTGGACGATCGCGTGCACCACGCCGCCGTCCGACTGCGGCACCTCGATGCTCTCGCCGCGAGGCAGCACCGAGGGGTCCGGGGCGTCATCGCGCGAGGAGCGCAGGAGGGTGAGCGGGGACAGGGCGGGGCCGGGCGGGTCGGCGCGATCGACGGGGCCGGCCGCATCGGCCGGGCCGACGGGCTCCCGGGAATCGGCGCCGTCGGCCGGCAGCGACAGCCGCGCGGCGTGGATCGCGCCGAAGCGGGTGGGCGATGAGCCGGCGAGCAGCAGCAGCCCGTCGGCGCGCAGCTCGGCGGCGATGAGCTGCGTGAGCGGGCACTCGAGCTCCGTCAGGTGCCCGTCGCGGATCCGCAGCAGACCCAGGCCCGTGGCGGCGCGCCCGTACTGGACCAGGGCCAGGTCGGGGCCGAGCACCTGGTACCAGGTGGCCCCGAGCGACCACAGCGGGCCGGCGAACTCCTGGTCGAGCTCGAGCACCTGGCGGGCCCCGTCGTCGGCCGAGAACACCCAGGGGTTCCACCACCCCGAGGCATCCGAGAGGAACATCAGGCGCTGGTCGTCGAGCCATTCGGGCTGCATCACCGAAGTCTCGGCGTCCCCGGCGACCACGTCGCCCCGCCCGGCGCTTCCCGCCAGCAGCGGGGCGACATGGAGCTCCGTGCCGTCCCACGGCATCTGCGGATGCTCCCAGCTCAGCCAGGCCACACGGGTCCCGTCGGGGCTCACGCGCGGGTGGGCGACGAAGCGGGTGGCGGGGGTGACGCGGCGCAGGGCCGTCGGGTCCTCGGCGGCCGAGCCGTCCAGCGGCACGGCCACGATGCAGCGCTCGATGTGCGGGGCGCCGTCCTCGTCGAGTCGCGGGCCCTGCTCCCCGCCGGTGTGGTCCTCGCAGACCCACCAGACCTCGGCCGTGCCGTCGGCGAGGGTGACCGGCGTGGGCTCGGCCCAGCGCAGGGACGGGCCGTGGGCGGCGTCGACCTCGGGGCCGACGGGCGTGAGCGGCCGCGGCCGCTCGCCTTCGCGGACAGCGTGGACGCGCTGGTCCTCGAAGTTCACGAAGACCACGAGCGGCGGGCGCGAATCCTGGCCGCCCGACGGGGCGGGATCCGGATCGTCCGGTGCGGCGGGATCCGGATCGTCCGGCACCACGGCCCAGCTCGCCCCGCCGTACTCGTGCACGCGCGAGCGGGCGTTGAAGGGCGCGGGCAGCACGGTGATCGGCGCCGGCGGGGCGTGCTCCTCCGTTCCCTCGCCGCCGAGCGTCCCGGGCACGGCGACCGGTCCGTCGGTGCGCACGATCGCCTGCCGACCACCCTCGGTCGCGACGCCCTCGGTCCACCACACCTGATCGCCGACCAGGCGGGGCGCGCTGAGCCGGGTGCCGCCCGTGGCGAGCAGCTCGGCGGAGATGGGCGAGGGCCAGGAGCCGTACGGCAGTGTCGTCACCATGAGGACAGGGTATGCATGGGAGCGCCTCGGAACCTGCGGAATGTGGACAGCAGACGCTCACCGGCTCGAGCGAGCACGCGCGAAGCACGCCGCCGTCGACTGCTCACACCAGGATCGATCCCTCGACGGTGAGCACCGTCGCCCCGCCGATCCAGATCGTGGCGTCGGCGTCGACCTGCACGTCGATGCGGCCTACGCGGCCCAGAACCGTGCCCTGCGAGACCGTCCAGCGCGTCGGCATGCCGCCGCGCTCCAGCAGCCACTGGGCGATACCTGCGTTGAGGCTGCCGGTGACCGGGTCCTCGACGCCGCCGAGCGTGAAGGCGCGGACCTCGTAGAGCGGGCCGGCGGTCCCGTCGGCCGGACCGGCCGCGGCGCCGGCGGAGCCGTGGCGCCCCACGACGCCGAGCTTCGCATCCGTCATCCCGGCGAGATCCGGGGACAGCGAGAGGACCTGATCGGCGGATTCCAGCTCCAGCACCCTCCAGCCCGGGCCGTTGTCGACCCAGGCGTGCCCGAGCACCGACGAGCGCGTCACCCCCAGTGCCGACGCGAGCTGATCCACGTCGGCCTCGTCGAGAGGGCCGCTGCGCAGGAGCGCCGGGGCGGCGAAGGCGAGCCGGCCCCCGTCGCGGCGCACCGTGATCAGCCCCGCCGCGCACTCCTGGACGATCCGCTCCCCCGCCGGGATGCCACCGGCCTCGAGCCAGGCGCGCGCGGTGCCGAGGGTGGGGTGCCCGGCGAAGGGGAGTTCGCCCGACGGGGTGAAGATCCGTACCCGGTAGTCGGCCTCGGTCGAGATCGGGGGCAGCAGGAAGGTGGTCTCCGAGAGGTTCGTCCAGCGCGCCACCCGCTGCATCTCCTCCTCGGTCAGCCCCTGGGCATCGAGCACGACGGCCAGCGGGTTCCCGCGCTGAGGTCGGTCGGCGAAGACGTCGAGCTGGGCGAATCGACGTGCGATGGGCGCGGCAGGAGACATGGCACCCATGCTCCCACCGCGCCGTTCGCACGACAGCGCAGCGGATCAGGCCATCAGCGGCCGCACTCGTCCAGCGCCTTGTCCTCGGCCCTCATCACCTCGATGCCGTAGTCCGAGGGCTCGGACTCCGGGATGTCGGTGCCGCCGAGGTTGGCGCCCGCTGTCTCCTTGAGGAAGAGCAGCGCGACCATGCCGACCACACAGCCGATCATCACGTAGACCGCCGGGAACTCGAGGAACCCGGTGGACTTCACGACCGCCTCGTTCAGCGGCGCGGCGGTGCCCCCGAAGATCGAGGTGAACACGTTGTAGGTGACGGCGAAACCGGCGAAGCGCACGTGCGCCGGGAACATCGCCGGGAACGTGGCCGAGATCGTCGACAGCTGCGGGATGTACAGCAGGCCGAGCACCGCGAAGCCCAGGATCGCGAACCCGAAGTTCAGGCCCATCAAGGCGTACATCGGCACCGCCATGAGGAACAGGCCGATCATCGAGAACCACCACATCTTCTTGCGGCCTATTCGATCCGACAGGGACCCGCAGAACGGGATCACCGCCATCATCGCGAGCTCGCCGATCAGGATCACCATCAGCGACTCGTTGTTCGTGAGATGGATCTTGGTCTCGAGATAGCCGGGCATGTAGGTCAGCAGCGTGTAGTTCGCGATGTTCAGCGGGATCACCAGACCGGACATGACCAGGATCGTCTTCCAGTACTTCACGATCAGGTCGCGCAGGCCGTGGGTCGCGCTCTCCTCCGACTCGCCGGCCTCCTCCAGGTCCTGGAACACCGGGGTCTCGTCGAGCCGGGATCGCAGGTACAGCCCGATCAGGCCGAGCGGGGCGGCGACGAAGAACGGGAGCCTCCAGCCCCATGCCATCATCGCGTCCTCGCCGAGGACCAGCTGCAGGATCAGCACCACGACAGTGCCGAGGGCGAAGCCGCCCAGGGTGCCGAACTCGAGGAAGCTGCCGTAGAGGCCGCGCCGCTTGTCCGGGGCGTACTCGGCCATGAACGTCGCCGCGCCGCCGTACTCGCCGCCGGTGGAGAAACCCTGCACCATGCGCAGGACGGCGAGCAGGATCGGTGCAAGGACGCCCACCTGTTCATAGGTCGGCAGCACGCCGATCAGGAACGTCGCGGCCGACATCAGGATGATCGTCAGGGCGAGCACGTGCTTGCGGCCCAGGCGGTCGCCGAGCGGTCCCCAGACGAAGCCGCCGAAGGGGCGGGCGAGGAAGGAGATCGCCAAGAAGGCGTAGGTCCAGAAGAGGGCGGACTCCCCCTCCGGGAAGAAGTGAGCGGCGATATAGGTGGCCACCACCGCGTACGCGCCGTAGTCGTACCACTCGGTGGCGTTGCCCATCGCCGAGGCGGCGACCGCTTGGCGGATCGTCCGACGGGGAGGGAGGTCTTCGAAGGCGGTGGCCTCCGAGGCGGAGGGATCCGGGGCTGGAGCAATGGGTGTCGTCACGGTCGGAACTTCCCGTTCATCGCAGAACGTGCCTCGGCACGCTGTGGCGGCGCTCCCGGGGGCGTGGGGAAGTCGCCCGACACTCCGGGAGCGGCCGGTGGCAGGCAGCCACCGGACGGTCGGCGCGCTCGCCCTCGGGACCGTGCGGTCTCGGGCGGGCACCTCGCCGAAAAACAGCAAAACGTTACGCAGTCCGCGACTCACGGGCCAGCTGAGACGGCAACGGACCCCGCGTACATGCAGGTCACGAGAGCAGTTGCCCTGCAGTTACCATGTGGTAGACCCTCAATCGGCGACGGCGAGGCGGACGTTCGTCGTGACCATCAGGGCTCCCGGAGGGACCGTTCCGAGCGACTTCCCGACTCCGCCGTCCCGCCTCGGGGCACAGCGCTCAGCGATCACCTCGGGCGCGGTCCCGCGCCTCCTCGGCCGGGGGCCGGGCCAGGTCCTGCGGATCCGTGCGCGGGTCGACCGGATTCCCCGAGAGGTAGGCCGCCCGTGCCAGCGCGTTCGACGCCACGGAGGAGACGAGGATCAGTGCGACCACGGTCAGCAGGGTCTTCAGCAGGACTGCGATCTCGAACCCGTCCTCCCAGGTGTGATCCAAGAAGGCCCCGAGGACGATCATGGGGAGCCCCAGCCCGGTGGCCGGGGAGAACACGTTGATCCGGCTCAGCGCGTCATGGACCCGGAACATCGACAGCGCGGCGGTGAGGATCCAGAACGCCCCGCCCAGCAGCAGCACGGCGATCAGCACGCTCATCACGACGTCGAGCACGGCGTTCATCGCCGACCCCGCGTGAGGATGCGAGCCAGTGCCACCGTGGCGAGGATTCCGAGCAGCGCGGCGATCAGCGCGGCATCGACGGCCGCGGCGGACTCATTGAGCAGCCCGAGGAGCACGATCACCGCGATGGCGGAGAAGTACACGAGATCGCCGACGATGGCACGGCTCGCGGGATCGGAGGCGGTCGCCACGCGGGTCAGGCCCACGAGGACCGCCGCCGCCAGCATCAGCAGGGTCACCCACAGCACGACAGCCATCACTCCTCCTCCTGCTCGCCACGGTTCTCGTACTCGTCCATCAGTCGCAGGCCGTGCCCGTCCGCGAACTCCTCGTCCGGGCCGTTGCGCCGACTGATGGGGGTCCCTTCCGCTCCATGGCGCCCGCGGGTCGCCCGCAGCAGACGGTCCTCCATCTCCGTGAGGTCGGCGACCACCTGTTCACGCCCCTCGGCGAACACCGCGTGGACGAACAGACTGGCCGGCTCCCGCAGCGTCCCATGGGCCGTCCCGACCACCAGCGTGCCCGGTGTGATCGTGATCGACGATGCCATCGCGGTGATCTCCAGATCCGTCTCCGCCCGCAGGCGGTACTCCACGATCGCCGGCGAGGTGCGATCGCGCCTGCTGTAGGTCGCCGCCGCCACGGCGACGGAGCCCCGGAGAATCTCCCCGACGATCCAGCTCACGTAGCTCACGAGATACCACAGGCGGCTCATGCCCCGGTCACCGCCTCCACGTACGCGGGGACGTCCAGCAGTCCGGTGGCCGCCGCATCCATCGTCGGCAGCACCGCGCCGATGCCGACGAACATCGCCACGGACAGTGCGAGCATCGCCGCCCCGGGACCGAGGAGCCGCCATGGCACCGTCGTCCCTTCGGGCAGCGCCGTCTCCGGTGCGCGACCCACCCGCGCATCATCCGGGCGATAGGTGTTCAGGTCGCCGCCCCATGCCGTACCGCGCCACAACCGCTGCAGCCCGAGCAAGGAACCCACCGAGGCCACCAGCACCGCGATGATCGCCGCCCAGCCCAGCACGGTCTGGCCGGTCACCACCTGCTCCGCCGATGCGCGCAGCAGACCCACCTTGCCCCACAGGCCCGATGTCGGCGGCAACCCGGCGAGACTGAACAGGCCGAGCGCGAGGACGACCATCACCCATGGATCACGGCGTGCGAGACCCCGCAGGTCCCGCAGCCGGCCCGAGCCGTAGGTGTGCTCCACGGCACCGATCGTCAGCAGCAGGGCCGCCATGGTCACCACGTGGTGGACGAGGTAGAGGATCCCGGCCGACAGGGCCACGTGGGAGAAGAGCACCAGGCCCAGCAGGATGTGCCCGACGCCCGTGATCATCTGATGACCCATGGCCGTGCGAACGCGCGAGGCTCCCGCAGTGGCGAAGGCACCCACCAGGATCGTGATCACCACGAGCACGGCCAGCACGGCTGCGAACGGCATCCCGTCCGAGAAAGTGACGGCGACGATGCGGAACATCGCGTACAGCGCGACCTTGGTGTGCAGGGCCGAGAACAGGGCCATGATCCCCGCCGACGTGCCCGGATACGCACGCGGCAGCCAGGAGTGCACGGGCACCAGGCCCGCCTTGACGGCCAGGGCCAGCAGGACGACGGCCAGCGCGGCCGCGGTCGTCGGGCTTCCGCTGCCGGCATCGGCCAGCATGGCCAGGTTCACCGTCCCGGCGGTGCCGTACACGAAGCCGACACCGATCAGCAACAGGGTCGACGTCAGCAGATTGACCAGCACGAACAGACGACCGATCCCCAGGCGACGCCACGATCCGGTCACCGCGATCAGCGCGTAGGAGGGCATCAGCATGACCTCGACCCATACGAACAGGTTGAAGAGGTCGCCGGTGAGCAGCGCACCGTTGACGCCCGTGGTCAGCAGCAGCACCAGGGGTGGCACGAAGCGGTAGCGGGACTCGCCCGTGAGCACGAGGAACACGCTGGCCGCGAGTGTCGAAACCGCCGTCACCAGGAGCATCAGCGCGGTGAAGGGGTCGGAGACGAACGGGATCGCGAGCACCTCGGCGAAGCCGCCCACGGAGTGCGCGAGCACCGGTTCGGTGCGGTGGGACAGCAGCAGGAGGACCGCCCCGGCCCCGATGGCGACGGGCACCGCCAGCAGCAGGGCGTTCTCCAGGACGCGGCGGCGCACGATGGCCAGCAGGGCGGCGCCCAGCAGGGGCACCACCACGAACAGAGGCAGCAGGGCGGGATCCATGACGAGTTCCCTCATTCGCGCGTCTCCCCGGTCTCCGGGTGATGGGCCATGTCGTCCTCGCGGCCGATCACGGCCAGCGCCAGCATGAACACGGTGACGGCCATCGAGATGACGATCGCGGTGAGGACGAAGGCCTGCGGGAGCGGATCTGCCATCTCCGCCCGCGAGGAGACGTCCGTCAGCGGCTCGGCGCGCCACCCGGGGACTCCCATGGTCAGCAGCGTGAAGTTCGCGGCATGGCTGATCAAGGTCATGCCGAACACTGCGCGCACCATGTTGCGCTGCAGGAGCAGATACACCCCGCCCATGACCAGGACGCCGATCGTCGCGCTGATGATCATCGGCGACCACTCTCCTTCGGCCGGGTGCCGGTCGACAAGTGCGAGGTGCCGGCGCCGACCCGCCGACGCCGTGGTGCGGGCTCGCCGCGTGTGGTCTCCAACGGTCCCGGCAGCTCACCCTCGACGGTCTCATCGGTGCGCTCGCGGGTCTCCTCGCCGTCGTCCGCGCTGCCGGAGGACGCCGACGTCCCCAGCAGGTTCACCGCCACCGTCACCAGGCCCAGCACCGCGAGGTACACCCCGGCGTCGAAGATCATCGAGCTGGTCAGGTGCACTCCCAGCAGGTAGCCGTGCAATGGCTCGAGGAACCCGTCCCCGAGGAATCCGAGGATCCCCCCGCCGACGGCCACCACGACACCACCGCCGATGAGGAGCAGCGGGAGACGGGGAGGACCGACCTGCCTGTCGCGCGAGGTGGACAGGTACAGCAGAGCGACGATCGCCGATCCCACCAGGGCGGCGATGAAGCCGCCGCCGGGTGCGTTGTGCCCGCGCAGGAAGAGCATCGCCGAGATCACGGCGAGGATCGGGGCGGTGACCCGGACCATCATCTGCAGCGCTGCGGAGTTGCCCCATGCGGAGGTGATGGCGCGGTGCGCCGACGTCCCCTCCTCGCGCAGCGCCAGCGGCGCCTCGGCACCGGGGCGGTCGTCGGGGTCGATGAACCGGTCGCGCACGCTCGAGAGCACGGCCACGATCGCGACGCCCGCCATGCCCAGCACGGACAGCTCCCCCAGGGTGTCCAGCGCACGGAACTCCACCAGGATCACGTTGACGATGTTGTGGCCGCCGCTGATCTCCTCGGTGCGGGCGATGTAGTACTCCGCGACCTCGCTGCGTCCGCGTCGCCCCGCGAACAGGAAGGTCCCGCCGGCGGCGGCGAGCCCGGCCAGCACAGCGATCAGCAGGGTGCCCGCGCGGCGGGGACGAACGGGAGCATCGAACCGCCGGGGCAGCTTCTGCAGCACCAGCATGATCACGATGATCGTCAGCGATTCCACCAGCAGCTGGGTCAGCGCGACATCCGGTGCCCCGAGGGCGAGGAGCTGGACGGTGACCAGGATCCCGACCGCCGAGAGGGCGACCGTCGCCGCGAGGCGGTCACGCCGGGTGCACACGAGGACGACGGCGCTGAGGATCAGCACCAGCAGCACGGCGTCGATCGGGCGGTTGAGCCCGGGCGTGAGCGGGTCCAGGTCACCGGCGAGCACGGCGAAGGAGGCCAGGACCACCGTCGCGAAGGCCACGAGGATCGCGCCGAGGTGACGCAGCGGGTCGTCCGAGGCGATGGGCCGCACCAGCTGCGCGGCGAGACGCTCCGCGAGACGGTCCACGGCGCCCAGCACGCGGGCTCCGTCGTACGGGAAGACGCGGGCCTCGAGGATCGGCAGCAGCCGGCGACGTCCGAGAGCGATCGCGGCGCCGAGCACGATGACGCCGACGGTGAGCCCCAGCTCGAGTGTGAGCCCGTGCCAGAACGCGAGATGCGGGTGCACCTCGGCACCGCCCAGGGCGGCCCCGACAGCGCGGCCGACGGGAAGGTCCAGCACGCCGACCACGACGGCGAGCGGCAGCCCCGCGGCGATCGGCAGCGCTGCCGACCAGAGCATGATCGGATCGGCGCGATGGGCGTACGCGGCGTCGGTGATCGCTCCGGAGGAGTCCGTCCCGTCAGCACCGGCCGACTCCCGCCCCGCATCCGCGGGGGTCAGGGCGCCCTCGTCCCGGCCGTCGACGAAGGCCCCCAGCACGATCTTCGCGCAGTAGGCGAAGGTGAGGACGCTCGCTCCGGCGATTCCCAGAGCCACCGCCCAGGGGACCCAGGACGGGCCCCCGGCGTCCAGGGCGCCGGTCAGCAGCGACTCCTTCGAGACGAAACCCAGCATCGGCGGCAGACCCGCCATCGACAGGCAGCCCAGCAGCGTCACCGCGAAGGCTCCGGGCATTCTCCGGGCCAGTGCCGGCATACGGCGCAGCTCCCGGGTGTGCGCCGCGTGGTCGACGACGCCCACCATCATGAACAGGCCCGACTTGAACAGCGCGTGCGCGATCGTGTGCAGGACGGCGGCGAGGAGCGCCGCCTCGGTGCCGACACCGATCACGGTGACGATCAGGCCCAGCTGGCTGACCGTCGAGTAGGCCATGAGCTTCTTGAGGTCGCGCTGCTGCAGCGCGAGGAACCCGCCGACGAAAGCCGTGACGAGACCGGCCAGCACCAGCAGGACGTTCCAGGCGAGGACGTCGTGGAAGGCAGGGCTGAAGCGGAGCAGCAGGAAGATGCCGGCCTTCACCACCGCCGCCGCATGCAGGTAGGCCGACACCGGGGTCGCGGCGGCCATGGCGTCGGGCAGCCACACATGGAACGGGAACTGAGCCGACTTGGTGCAGGCGGCGAGTGCGACCAGCACACCGACCAGCGTCGCGAAGCCCGGGTCACGTGTCCAGACGTCCGCCGCCAGCACCTCGCTGATCGACGTCGTGCCCAGGCGCATCACCATCAGCGAGACGGCCGCGAGCAGGGACAGGCCGCCGAGGAAGGTCACCAGCAGTGTCCGCATGGAGGCCGCTTGCCCCGCCGTCCCCGAGCGGGCGATCAGCAGGAAGGAGGCGATCGAGGTCAGCTCCCAGCAGATGAACAGCAGCACCAGGTCGTCGGCGAGCACCAGAGCCACCATCGACAGGGTGAACAGGGTCATTCCCCAGGAGAAGCTGAGCTGGCGACCCCGCTCCAGGTATCGGGCGGAGTACGCGAGCACGACCGCGCCGATCACCAGCGCGATCATGGCGAACACGAGCCCGACGCCATCGGCGCGCAGCGCGAACTCGACACCCCACTGCGGCGCCCAGGGGGCGGAGAAGGCGGCGGTGGGATCGTCGTCCGCGCCGGAGAGCACCGCGGACGAGGCCGGGACCAGCGCTCCGGCCGCAAGGAGGTACATCGCCGCCAGCGCCCAGCAGGCCGATCGGCCCAGCACGCGATCCAGGACGGGGGTGACCACGACGGCCACGAGGAGGATGAGCACCGTCCACAGCACCGACATGGTCAACGCCCCTTCGCGGGGTCGCTGGACTGGCGGGGGCGGGGCATGCGTCTGATCCTACCGAGCGGCGCGCACCGGCCAAAGCCGGCGTCGCGTCGACGCCTCTCGCGCGCGCACGCGAGAGAAACTCGCCACGGCAGCGTGGGGACCCCGGGTGGATGTGCGCAGGATCACCTGCTGCACGGGACCCGGGGCCCGAGCGGGCGGCCTGGACCCAGCGCCGACCCGCGCCGCGTCACGCCGGGAGGACCTGGACCACGGTGGGGCGGGGCCCCGTGCCGTCGTAGTCCGGGAAGTGGGAGGTGTGCGCGCCCCACTCGCCGTCCTCGCCGGGGTGCTGCACGGAGACGAAGGCGCTGCGATCCTCGTCCCGGACGATCGGGCCGCAGGTCTCGGCCTCGCGCGGGACGGCGAGGAACTGCTCGACCCGTCCGCGGGCGTCGCCCTCGAGGGTCACGCGGAACAGTCCGTCGTTGTAGCCGATCCCGTCCGGGGCGCCGTCGGTGGAGATCCACAGGTTGCCCACCGAGTCGAAGGCCAGGTTGTCGGGGCAGGAGATCGGCGAGACCTCCTCGGGGGCGAATCCGGAGAAGTAGGTCTGGTCGCCCTGCGCGGGGTCCCCGCAGACCAGCAGCAGGTTCCAGGCGAAGGTGGTCGAGGTCTGGTCACCCTGCTCGTCGATCTCCACGACGTGGCCGTCGCGGTTCTCGGCGCGCGGGTTCATCTCGTCGACGGGGGCCTCGCCCTCCGTGCCGCGGCCGTCGTTGTTCGTGCAGGCGACGTACACGCGCCCGGTCGCGAGCGAGGGCTCGACGTCCTCGCAGCGGTCCATCTTCGTCGGGCCCACGAGGTCGGCGGCGAGGCGGGTGTGGACCAGCACCTCCTCCAGGGTGAAGCCCTCGACCTGCGAGGCGCCGTCGAGCACGAGCGGCAGCCACTCGCCCGTGCCGTCGAAGGCTCCGTCGGCGGGGACCGCGCCGGACCCATCGATCTCTGCCGCCGGCGAGTTGCCGGTGAACTTCGCGACGAACAGGTCGCCGTCCTCCAGCAGCGTCTTGTTGTGCTCCGTGTCGCCCTCGACGTAGGTGTCGCGAGAGACGAACTTGTACAGGTAGTCGAAGACCTCGTCGTCGCCGGAGTAGGCCACGGCGCGGCCGTCCTCGGCGAGGATGACGTTGGCGCCCTCGTGCTTGAAGCGTCCCAGCGCGGTGTGCTTGCGGGGCGTGGACTCCGGGTCGAAGGGGTCGACCTCGACGATCCACCCGAAGCGGTTCGGCTCGTTCCGGTGGTCTTCGCCGCGGGCGTCGAAGCGCTCGTGCGCCGCCTCCCAGTTCCGCGCCGTCGCCTCGTCGGCCAACCCGTAGCGCTTGTCGGCCTCGGAGGTGCCGGCGGCGCGGAAGTAGCCGTGGAAGTTCTCCTCGCCCGAGAGCAGCGTGCCCCAGGGGGTGAGACCGCCGGCGCAGTTGCCCAGGGTGCCCAGCACGGTGCGCCCCTCCGGGTCCGCGGCGGTGCGGGTCAGCTCGCTGCCGGCGGCGGGGCCGGTGAGCGCGAACTCGGTGTCCAGGAGGATGCGTCGGTTCAGCTCCCCGTCGCGGACGTACGTGTAGGGCTCCTCCGCGCTCTCGCGCTGCAGCTCGACGACCGTGAGCCCGTGGGCGGCCATGCCGATCTCCATCGCGGCCGCCTCATCGGTCTCCGGCGGCAGCATGATGTTCTCGTTCGTGTACTCGTGGTTGACGAACATGACCGCGCGCTTGCCGTCGCTGTCGGGGATCTCCTGGATCTCCGTGTAGTCGTTGTTGTAGCCGAACTGGCGCTCCTGGGCCTCGGCGCTCTGGGCGTTCCAGTCGAAGT
Organism: Brachybacterium fresconis; assembly: GCF_017876515.1. Taxonomy (NCBI): domain Bacteria; kingdom Bacillati; phylum Actinomycetota; class Actinomycetes; order Micrococcales; family Dermabacteraceae; genus Brachybacterium; species Brachybacterium fresconis. Next base: position 2,526,530 of record NZ_JAGIOC010000001.1, read on the forward strand.
CCGGGGCGTCCTCGAACAGCGGATCGCCCCAGCGGATGATGGGATGCCAGGCGAAGCCCTCCGGGACGGTGAACTCATCGGTCTCGAGGTCGACCGGGGCGATCGCCTCGAAGCCCAGGGCGCTCCCGTTCGGGGCCGCGCCGCCGCCCGCACCGGAACCGCTTCCCCCGTCCGACGCCCCGGACCCGCCGCCGGAGGGGTTCGAGCAGGCCCCCAGCGTGCCGGCCAGCGCGATCGCGACCGCGCCGCTGGTGCCGCCCAGCATCCTGCGGCGGGTCAGCGCGGCGGAGGCGATGTCGCGGAACCTGGAGTTGTCCGAGTGGTTGCACGGGCCGGAGGCGCACTGGTTCGCGCACTTGAGCGCGCAGGTCACCGCGGAGCGCTTGCCGCGCACCGAGTCCTTCATCAGCAGCGGGAGGTCGATCAGGGTCATGGGGCGGTGTCCTTTGCTGTCGCACGGGCATGCGCCCGCAGCGGCGGGCACAACGACCCGACGATGTCTCAGCATCATGACCCGGTGCCCACCCCCGGGTGACGTCGGCGTGAACTCCCGGCATCGCACCGGGACCTCAGCGCGCGGCGGGCCTCAGAACCGCGTGGGCGCCACGAAGGTGTCGGGCTTGACCAGCACCACCGGCACCGGCGACTCGATCGCCACCCGCTGCGAGGTCGAGCCCAGCAGGATCTTCCCGATCGGGGTGCGGCGGCGGATGCCGAGCACCACCAGGTCGACCCTGTCGTGCTCGACGGCGTCGAGGATGTCGTCGGCCGGGTCGTCGCGCCGCGGCACCGTGCGCAGCTCGTGCTCCAGACCGGTCTCGGCCAGACGCTCCTCCAGGGAACGCTTGTCAGTCACTCCACGAGCCTTGCGCGGATCGGGAGCCCGCTCGGAGGCGAGCACGAGCAGGCCGGCATCGCGCCGCTGCGCCTCCTCGACGGCGAAGGCGAAGGCGGCCTCGCTGGTGGCGCTCGGGACGTAGGCCAGCAGGATCGTGGTCATGGCATCTCCCTGGAGGGTCGATCGATGGGGTCGGGGCTCGGATGCTTCTCGGGGGCGGGGCCGGACGGGGCTCGGGACGGGCCGCTCAGGACTTGCCGAGGTCGTCGGGGTGGCGGAACCGGGTGCGACGGGCCTTCACGGCGCTGTTGTAGAACCAGGTGATCAGGTACAGCACCAGACCGATGGCGAGCAGGCCGCCCGCGATGACGTAGTTCTGCGTCGGCTGGGCGATCGGCGAGACCAGCGCGAAGGAGGTGAGCGCGCCGATCACGGGCAGCACCGTGGGGGTCCGGAAGTGCTTGACGTCGACCGTGTCCTTGCGCAGCACCAGCACAGAGATGTTCACGAGACCGAACACCGTCAGCAGCAGCAGGGCGGTGGTCCCGCCGAGTGCGGAGATCGTCTCCTCGGCGAGCACGTAGCGCACGGTCAGCACCAGGGCGATCCCGAGGCCGGTGGAGAACAGGATGCCGGCCCAGGGAGTGCGGCGCGTGCGGAGCACGCCCTTGAGGAAGCCGGGCAGCACGCCCTGCTTGGCCATGCCGTACAGCAGGCGCGAGGCCATCATCATGTTGATCAGCACGGTGTTGGCGACCGCGAAGATCGAGATGAACGCGAAGATCGTGTCGACCGGGACGCCGGGCGCACCGACCTTGACGACCGTCAGCAGCGGGGTCGAGGCCTCGGTGAGCTGGCCGATCGGGACCACTGCCACGGCGACCACGGAGATCAGCACGTAGACCACGCCGGTGATCGACAGGCCGCCGATGAGCGCCCGTGGGAAGTTCTTGACCGGGTCCACGGTCTCCTCGGCCATGTTCACCGAGTCCTCGAAGCCGACCATCGAGAAGAACGCGAGGGCGGTGGCGGCGACGACCGCCATCAGGAAGCCCTTGTCCCCCGGGGTCTCGAACAGGACGACGCGGGAGAAGTCCGCCTTGCCCTCGGCCATCGCGAAGAAGCCGACGAGCACGACGAGGATGAGACCCGTGAGCTCGATGCAGGTGAGAATCACGTTGGCCTTGACCGACTCGGAGACGCCGTAGAGGTTGATCAGCGCCACCAGGCCCAGGAAGACCAGCGCGATCGCGGTCGCGGTCCCGGCGGTGGCTCCGCCCAGGGCGTCCTCCAGCTGGAAGGCCTTCAGGACGTTCTCCGCGAGGAAGATCGAGCTGGTCGAGGCGGAGGTGATGCCCGAGGACAGCACGGCGAAGGTGACCATGAAGGTCACGAAGTGGACTCCGAAGGCCTTGTGCACGTACAGCGCGGCCCCGGCGGCCTGCGGGTACTTGGTGACCATCTCGACGTAGGACAGGGCCGAGACCATCGCGACGGCGAAGGCGACGATGATCGGGATCCAGCCCGCACCGCCCACCTGGCCCGCGACCTTGCCGGTCAGGGCGTAGACACCCGTGCCGAGGATGTCGCCGACGATGAACAGCAGCAGGAGCTTGGGCGTGATCGCCTTCTTCAGCGCCGGCTGGTCCGACGGGCCGGTGCCGTCGGGTGCGGTGGGGGCGGCCTCGTGCGACTCGCTCATGGGATCCTCCCGGGACGGGGATACGTGCACACCGTTCCGGGCGGCATCGAGCTCTCGGTGAGCGTCGTTGCTCTCAGGGGACCCATGAGCGGTTACCGGGAACCCTATCGCGTCGTGCCGCCGCTCACACCCCACGACCTGCGCGGACAGTCCCGGTGTCCGGGGTGCCCGTCGGGTCGGCGCCCATCGGCCCGTCATCGTCCGGGCCCGCGGACTCTGCACCCGACGACTCCGCACCCGATGCGCCCGTCGACCCGGCGTCCGAGGATCCTGCCTCGAGCTCGCGGGTGGTGAGCCGCACGGTCTGCACCCACTGCCGCGAGGCGTCCGAGCTGATCGCGAGCACGCCGATCGCCGAGGCCCCGGCCCCCACGAGCAGCGAGTGCGCGACGTCGCCGGTGGTCGAGGTCGCCACCACCAGCCGTGCGACCGCGTCGACCGTGAACAGGGCCATGAGCGCGATCCGGGCCCAGCGGCTGCGGCGCAGCACTCCGACCAGCAGTCCCACGAGCACGAGCGCGAACCCGGAAGCCAGGTACACGCTGTTGCCCTCGGGCAGGATCAGGGAGGCATCGGCGTACCAGGACGTGACGTCCACGCCCAGCAGGCGGGAGGCCCACTGCGCGATCACCAGCGCGGCCTGCAGCAGCACCAGCGCCCCGGTGAACACGAGCGTCGGCGGCGGAAGGTGGTGATCCGTCGCGCGCGAGATGATCTCGTGGACGTCGTCGACCGTGCCGTGCCACTGCGCGGAGAGCTCGTCGCCCAGCTCCGCCCGGTCACCGCCCCGCAGGCGGGCCGCGGACAGTGCCGACTGCGCGGCGGCGCGGGCACGGGCCTTCATGACGGTGTTCCCCGTCGGCCGGTGCCGCGGCAGCATCAGGGCGCTGGCGCCGTCGGAGCGGGAGGCGGCGCCCGCGACGTCGAGCACGGGCAGGTGCCCGTCGGTGCGGAAGCGGTCGCCCTGCCCGTTGCGGTCGTGGTAGGCGGTGGCGAACTCCTCGATCACCTCGACCGGGATCTCCGGATCCCCGTAGCGCACCGTGTCGATGAGGAAGTCGCGCTCGACGTCGATGTTCTCGTCGATGCGGTGGGTGATCTGCAGGGTGAAGAAGGAGAAGCCGACGGCGCGGTCATAGGTGCCGGCGGCCACCCAGTCGGCGCGGAAGCCGCCCGGCAGGCTGAGGTCCGGGGGCAGTCGCCAGAAGCGCACATGGTGGCGCTTGGTGGTGGTCCCGCCGACCTCCTGCTGATAGGTGAAGTCGTGGCGACGACCCATGAGGTACAGGTCGGAGACCGGGGCGGCCGGGAAGGAGCGGCGCAGCAGCGTGGAGCGGACCATCTGCCAGGCCGAGGACAGCGTGCGCTCCTCGGCGAGCACCCAGCCCGCGCGGCGCATCGCCACGTGCAGATCGGCCTCGGGGCCGTCGACGGCGAGGTTGATGGGGTCCGAGAGCACGCCCTCGGTGGTGCGGGTGCGCCCGAAGAAGTAGTCCGGCAGGTAGATCCAGGTCATCAGCTGATGCAGGCGCGGCAGCGTGATGTACGTCAGCAGTATCCAGAAGCCGACCAGGTACAGCAGTCGCACCGGGGTCAGGGAGAAGCCCTCGACCAGGTACAGCAGGGCCAGCCAGACCGAGACCACGACGCCGGCGACGATGAACAGGGTGTCCAGCAGGCCGTACAGCTCGACGCGGCGGCCCGCGGGGTCGTGGCCGCTGGCGTGGTCGTAGGAGGGGCGCGTCGCGGGGATCGGGCGTTCGAGGGGCCGCCTGCGCGCCTCGCGTGCCGGTGTCATCGGGTGCGCCCCGGGCTCCACGACCTCATGCGCCCATCGTAGAGGGGAGGCCGACGTCGGCTCCCAGGGACTGCGTGGCTCAGGAGCTCCGAGGGGCCGGGGCGACCCGCGTCGCCCGGCTGACGACGATCGCTCCGACGAGCCCGAGCAGCAGGAAGCCGGCGGACCCGGCCATCGCGATCCGCGTCCCCTCGGTGAACACGGTGCTGAGCTGGTCCAGGGTCCCGCTCGGCGCCTGCTGGGCCCGCAGCTGCGGCAGGATCGACCCCGCGGAATCGGTCAGGGTCCGCCCGAACTGCGTGGCCTGACCGCTCAGCGTGTCCAGGCGCGCCGTCAGCCCGACGGCGAGCATCGCCCCGGCGACGGCGGTCCCCAGCGCGGTGCCGAGCTGGCGGACCGTGGACTGCGTGGCCGAGCCCTGCCCGGACTGCCCGGCGGGCACCGGGGCGAGGACGGTCGAGGTCAGCTGGGCCGAGGCGAGACCCAGGCCCAGCCCGTAGATCACGAGGATCCCGACGATCAGGAGGACGGGCGTCGTCGGCCGCAGCACCACGGAGAGCGCGCCGACGCCGAGGATCTCCATGCCGAGCCCGACCAGCACGGTGCCAGGAGCCCCGATCGCGGCGGCGAGGTGACGGGCGAGCATTCCCGACAGGAACGCTCCCCCGGCCATGGCCGCCAGCACGAGCCCGGCCTCGAGGGTGCCCAGCGCCCGCACGTCCACCAGGTACAGCGGCAGCACGAACAGCAGACCGAATTCGCCGATCGCGACGGTGCCGGCGGTGAGGTTCCCCCAGGCGAAGGCGGGCAGGCGGAACAGATCCAGGTCCAGCAGCACCGCACGTCCGGAGCTCGCACGATGCCGCTCCCACAGCACGAAGGCACCGAGCAGGATCACCCCCGCGAGCAGGAAGAACGGGCTGAGCGAGAGCCCGGCCGGACCGTGGAGCTCCGCGCCGCCCAGTGTCAGCGGAGCCTGCTCCTGCCACCAGCCGAGCGTGGTCGCCTCGACGATGCCGACAACGAGCGACCCGAGTGCCAGGGCGCTGAGCACGGCGCCCAGGACGTCGACGCCTCGGGCGCCCGCCTCCTCCCGCGACTCCGCGACCCACCGGACGGTGCCGACCAGCACCGCGAGGCCCACGGGGAGGTTCACCAGGAAGATCCAGGGCCAGGAGAAGGAGCTGGTCAGCCAGCCGCCGAGCAGAGGGCCGAGGGCCGCCGCCCCGGCCATGACCGCGCCCCACACCCCGAAGGCGGCCGCGCGCTCACGCCCGCGGAAGGTGGCGTTCACGCTCGAGAGCGTCGAGGGGAGGATGAGCGCGCCGCCGACTCCCTGCAGCAGGCGGGCCGCGATCAGGGTCCCGGCCCCGCTCGCCAGCGCCGCGAGGACCGAGGCCACGAGGAAGATCGTGACGCCCACCAGGAGGAGCCGGCGCCTGCCCACGCGGTCCCCCAGGCGTCCGGAGATGAGCAGCAGAGCGGACAGCACCACGGCGTAGCTGGTGGTGACCCACTGGGCGCTGGTGAGGTCCAGGGAGAGGTCCGTGATGATCGTGGGCAGGGAGACCGCGACGATCGACCCGTCGATGACGATCAGCGCGAGGCCGGCGGCGAGGACGCCGAGGGCCTTCCACCGGCGCGGGTCGGGGGCGGGGGCCGGGGTGCCGGCGGCAGGTCGGGACGCGGCGGCGGCCGGATCGGTCGCCCCGCGGCGGTGGGGGCGTGAGTTCGTCATGACCCCAGTTTATGACGCGCCGTCAGATCCGTACATCCATCGATGAGTTGATCCCGGCGATGGCCGTGAACGTACGAGCGAGGCCGAACGGGGGCCGGCGTTCTAGGCTGGGGGCTTCCGACGAGAGGAGCCCTCATGACCGCCCCATCCCCCACGGTCCCCGTCCTGGCGCTGCACGACGGCCGCTCGATCCCGCAGCTCGGGTACGGCGTCTTCAAGGTCGAGAACGAGGTGGCCGCCGATGTGACCGCGCAGGCCCTCCAGGCCGGGTACCGCCACCTCGACACCGCGAAGGTCTACGGCAACGAGGAGGGCGTGGGCCGCGCGATCCGCGACTCCGGGGTGCCGCGCGAGGAGCTGTTCGTGACCACCAAGCTGTGGAACGACGCCCAGCGCTTCGATGACGCGATCGCAGCCTGCGAGGCCTCCCTCGAGCGGCTGGGCCTGGAGTACGTCGATCTCTACCTGGTGCATTGGGCGGCTCCTGCCCAAGGCACCTACGTCGAGGCGTGGAGGGCGCTGATCGAGCTGCAGCGACGCGGTCTGGTGCGCTCGATCGGCGTCTCGAACTACCCCCTCCAGCAGCTGACCGAGGCGATCGAGGCCACGGGCGTGGCTCCCGCGGTCCACCAGATCGAGCTGCACCCGTACTTCCAGCAGCGCGAGCTGCGCGCGATCCACGCCCAGCACGGGATCCTCACCGAGGCGTGGGGGCCGCTGGGGCAGGGCAAGTCCGACCTGCTCGAGAACGCCACGATCACCGCCGTCGCCGCAGCGCACGAGGCGACCACTGCGCAGGTGGTGCTGGCCTGGCACCTCGCGAAGGGCATCATCACGATCCCCAAGTCGGTCACGCCCTCCCGGATCGTGGAGAACCTCGCCGCGGCCCGGCTCACGCTGACCGCCGAGGAGGTCGCGTCGATCGACGCCCTCGACCGTCCTGACGGCCGCGGCGGCGCGGACCCGGCGACCAAGACGGCCTGAGGCCCCCGACACCGGCCCCGTCGCCCGTCGCCCGTCGCCCGTCGCCCGTCGCCCGTCGCCCGCTCAGAAATACACCGCGAGCGGTCCCGTCGGCCCGTCGATGACCTGCACCGGGGTGTCGAACACGCGCGAGAGAACGGCACCATCCATGATCTCGGCGACCGGTCCGGCCTCGAGGACGCCGCCCTCCTTCATGGCGATGATGTGATCGGCGTAGTGGGCGGCGAAGTTGATGTCGTGCAGCACGACGACGACGGTGCGCCCGAGCTCGCGGGCGGCGTCGCGCAGGCGGCCCATCATCTGCACGCTGTGGCGCATGTCGAGGTTGTTCAGCGGCTCGTCCAGCAGCACGTACTCGGTGTCCTGGGCCAGCACCATCGCCACGTAGGCGCGCTGGCGCTGGCCGCCGGAGAGCTGGTCGAGGTAGCGGTCCTCGAGATCGTCGAGGTGCAGGAAGTCGATGGCCTCGGAGATCTTCTGCTCGTCCAGCGGCGTCAGCCGCCCCTTCGAGTAGGGGAAGCGGCCGAAGCCCACCAGCTGGCGCACGGTGAGGCGGGTGATGAAGTGGTTCTCCTGCCGCAGCACCGAGAGGATCTTGGCGAGGTCCTTCGAGGCGGTGGAGCCCACGTCGTAGCCGGCCACCTCGATCGCACCCTCGTCGATCCCCAGCAGCCGTCCCGCCATCGTCAGCAGCGTCGATTTCCCGGCTCCGTTGGGACCCACCAGGGCGGTGACGCCGCCGGAGGGGATCTCGAGGGTGACCGGGCCGATCTCGACGGTCCCGGAGGACGAGGTGTACTGCTTGCGCACGGCATCGATGGAGATCACAGGCGCCCCTTCCGCAGGATGACGGCGAGGAAGACGCTCCCGCCGACGAGCTCGATGATGATGGACACGACGCCCTGCGCATAGAACACGTGGTTCATGAGGAAATAAGCGCCGGCGAGGATGACGAAGCCGACCAGCACGCCCACCGGGAGCAGCCGCCGGTGGTCGTGGGTGCCGGCGGCCTGGTAGGTCAGCGTCGCGACCAGGAAGCCGAAGAAGGTCATCGGTCCGATCAGGGCGGTGGAGACCGCCATCAGGATCGAGACCAGCACCAGCGTGCAGATGGTCTGGCGACCGTGATCGACGCCGACGTTGATGCACACGTCGCGGCCCAGCGCGATGACGTTCAGCGTGCGGGCGTTCAGCCAGATCAGCACCCCGGCCACCAGGCACAGCGGGATCGCGTAGGGCAGGTACTCCACGCTCGCATTGGACACCGAGCCGAACAGGCGCGCGGTGAGCACGTCGAACTCGCTGGGGGTCAGCAGGCGCTGCATGAAGCTCGAGACCGCTCCGAGGCCACCTCCGAGCACGACCCCGATCAGCAGCATCACCTGGATGTTCGCGTAGCGGCCGCGCAGCAGCCAGCCGTACAGCAGCACGGACAGCGCCACCATCAGCGCGACCTGGATCAGGAACTGCCCGGTGCCCTGCAGGGCGACCACCCCGGCCACGCCGAGGACGTACACGGCGGTGGTCTGGATCGCCGTGTACAGCGATTCGAAGCCCATGATCGAGGGGGTGATGATGCGGTTGCTGGTGACCGTCTGGAAGGCGATGGTGGCGGTGCCCTGGCAGAACGCGGCCACGCCCATCACGACCAGCGAGGTGGCCCGGAGCTCGGCGATCAACCAGAAGCCGCGGCTGCCGATCGGCATCGGGTTGTCGATCGCGAGCAGGCCCAGGCCGAAGCCCGCCGCGAGCACCACCAGCGTGCCCAGCACGATCCGGTAGCGGAGCCGGGACCGTCGATCGGCGAAGGCTCCCGAGCCGCCGCGGGGCCGACGGGGGACGGCGAGCGGAGCGATGTCCTCCGCGGTGTCGGTGGGCGCCGTGGAGACGTCGACGTGCTCATCGCCGGTGGCGGCCCCGAGCCGGCGGCCGGAGGGGACGGTGCGCGTGACGGGCTCATCCATGGCGGCGCTGCCGGAGCAGGAGGGCGATGAACACGGCCGCGCCGAGGATGCCCAGGATCAGGGAGACCGGCACCTCGAACGGCATGATGACGATGCGGCCGACGAGGTCGCAGACGGTGACGATCCCGATGCCGAGCAGGCACACCCAGGGGAGGTTGCTGCGCAGGTCGTCGCCGCGGATCATCGAGACCACGTTGGGCACGATCAGGCCGAGGAAGGGCAGGTTGCCGACCACCACGGTGACCACGCCGGTGGCGACCGCGACCAGCCCGGTGCCCAGCAGCAGCACCCGCTGGTAGTTCACGCCGACGTTGGTGGCGATGTCCTCGCCGAGCCCCGCGACGGTGAGCCGATCCGCCACGAAGAAGACGGCGATCCCCACCAGCAGCACGATCCACAGGACCTCGTACTGGCCACGCAGCACCGAGGTGAAGGATCCGGCGAACCAGACCCCGAGGTTCTGCAGGGCGTCGAACTGCAGCGCCACGAAGGTGGAGACCGAGCCGACGACGGCACCCAGCATGATGCCGATGATCGGCACGATCAGGGAGCTGCGCAGGGTGACCTTGCGCAGGAACGCGAAGAACACCATGGTGCCGACGAAGGAGAAGATGATCGCGACGGTCATCCGGGTCAGCAGGTCCGCCTGCGGGCTGACGATCATGACCAGGATGAGGCCGAGCCCCGCCCACTCGGTGGTGCCCGTCGTCGACGGCTCCACGAAGCGGTTCTGCGTCATCAGCTGCATGATCAGCCCGGACATGGCCATCGCGGCGCCGGCCAGCACCAGCGCGATGGTACGGGGGATGCGGGTGATCGCGAACATCTCGGCGCCTTCCTCGGTCCCGACGACGTCGTAGACGCCGGTGAAGAGCGAGGCCACCAGGAGCAGCGCCACCACCACGATGCCGATCACGAGCTTGCCGTCGAGCAGGCGCTCGCGGCCGCGATGCCGGGCGGGCGGCGCAGCGGTGATGAGAGTGGGAGGGGGCATCAGGTCACCTGGTGGGAGGGGTCGGGCGGCGGGCGGCCGACGCGCGGCGCGGCGGACGGACCCCGTCGGTCCCGTCCGCCGCGCCGGATGCGAGCCGGAGGGTCGCGATCAGGCCGTGGCCTCGAGGGAGTCGGCCAGGGACTCGAAGTACTCGGTGTAGGTCTGGATGGATTCGTTGGTGTAGGTGTCCGCCGGCATGTAGACGAGGTTCCCCTCGGCGATCGCGGTGACCCCGGCCAGGGCCTCGGAGGCCTCGAGGACATCGGCGGCCGGCTGGTAGGAGGGGTCCTCCGCGGAGATCGCGGCGTCACGGTCCATGACCAGGATCCAGTCGGGGTTCGAGCTCGCGATGGCCTCGACGGAGATGTCGTCGCCCTGATGGTCGTCGCTGGCGCCGTCGACCTCGAGCGCGGGGACGAGGTCGAAGGCGTCGAAGGCCCAGCCCAGGGTGCGGCCCTGGCCGGGGGCGATGAAGCCGATCTCGCCGCCGGAGACGGTGACGGCCATGACGGTGGAGGAGCCGTCGTAGGCGGCGGCGACGCGCTCCATCGCGGCATCGAGGCCGCTGGCCAGCTCCTTCGCCTCGGCCTCCTTCTCGAAGATCGTCCCGAGGGTGGAGACCTGGCGCTTGAGCTCCTCGGCGAAGGGCTCCTCCTCGCGGGGGTCGAGCTCGAGGATGACGGCGTCGGGAGCGTACTTGCTGAAGTCGTCGTGATACTGCGCGAAGCGCTGACCGTTGATGATCAGCGTGGGCTCGGCGGCGACCACGGCCTCGAGGTCGGGCTCGCGGTGGTTGCCGAGATCGATGATCGACTCGTCGTCCTTGTACGGGTTGGTCGAGGGCATGAGCGCCCGCGCGGCGGCGGTGAGCGGGACGCCCCAGGCCTGGAGGGTCTCGAAGGTGCGGTTGTCGGTCGCGACCACGGACGTCGGAGGCACCTCGACGGCGTGGGTGCCGTTGTTGTCCTCGACCTCGACGGTGCCTGACGCGCCTGCGTCCTTCGCCCCGGCATCGTCGGCGGCTCCCGTGGACGTGCCGCAGGCGGTCAGGGCGAGGCCGAGGGCGCCGACGGCGGAGGCGGCGCCGAAGTGGCGGCGGGAGAACCGGGAGGACGCAGTCATGGTGGAGGAAGCCTTCCGTGGGGGTCGGGGGCCGGGTCGCGCCCGGCACTCCTACTGAGGCTAGCCTCACCTAGTGTCTTTTCGCCACTGGGGACTTGCGAAAATTTCGGTTCCGGCTGTGATCGTCGCGACATCGCGCCTTCAGCGCGGATCTTCCGTCGGCCGGACGGCGTCGAGCCATCTCGCCAGCAGCACCACCAGCACCGGCGCCAGCAGTGCAGAGACCAGCACGTCCGTGGGGTGATGCAGGCCGAGCGCCACGCGCGACCACGCGGTCGCCGCGACCATCACCGCGGCGAGCGCGCCGCCGAGCCGTCGGCCCCACCCGGCCGGAAGGGCGAGCAGGATCGCCAGGCAGAGCGCTGCGGCGACCGTGGTGTGCCCGCTGGGGAAGCTGAAGGTCTCCGGCAGCGGCACGAGCCGGTCACCCAGCAGCTCCACCTCGGGGCGGGGACGGCGGACGATGACCTTCAGGACCCCGGTCGCCGCCCAGGGCACGAGGATCAGGATCCCCGTGCGCGCTCCCTCCCGGGGGCTGCGCCGTGCGAGCGCGACGACCAGCACGACCGCGACGGTCAGGGGCGCCGCGACCAGCGGATCGAAGATCGCGTCGAGGCCGAGCGCGAGCGTCCGCTCCGGCATGGTGAGGGTCGTTCCGGCGGCCGCGACGAGGCGCTCGTCGAGCGCCCCCACGGCCGGCACGGCCCGGATCAGCCCTCCCAGCGCCGCGGCCAGCAGGATCGCCCCGAGCACGCCGAGGGCTGGCGGGGCTGCGCGGCGGAGCGCGCGGCCGCGCCCCTCGGGGTCGGCCGACGGGATGGTCACGACTCCAGTGTCCACCGCACCGGACGCAGCAGGCTGTTCAGCCCGGGCCCGCGGACGGAGGGGATCAGCCCTTGGTGGACTTCCTGCCCTGGGCGAGGATGAGGGCGGCGCCGATGGCGAGCAGCCAGCTGTCCTTGGCCAGGGCGGTGCCGGCCTGGCTGGGGCGCACGCCGTCGGACTCGGTCATCTCCGGGGTGCGCAGGTACATCGCCATCATCGCCCCCGAGAAGGCCGCCAGGCCCGCGCCCGCCATCTTGGTGGGCACGAAGGGCAGCAGCAGCGAGGCGCCGACGGCGATCTCGCCGTAGCTGAGGAACTTCCCGAACTGCTCGGGGGTCATCTTCCCCAGCGGCGGGACGCCCTGGGCGGCCATGCCCTGCAGGCCCTCGGCCATCTCGGCGGGCAGGTTCAGCTTGCCGATGCCGGAATTGAGGATGAAGGCGCCGGGGACGGCGCGGAGGACGGCGGTGCTGAGGCTCATGGGGGCTCCTGTCTCGAACTGTTTTCTCTTTCAACTATAGAGTCGTCGCGCTCTGCTGTCGAGCCCGCACGACGATCCGGTGAGGATGCCCCCTCGCCCGGCGGGCAGAGCGCGGGATACTGAGGCGATGGCCACCCCCGCCCTCCCGCCGCACCCGCGGCCCGAGCATCGATGAGCACTCTCGCCCTGACCCTGGTCCTCGTGGCGGCGCTCTGCCACGCGGTGTGGAACCTCGCCGCGAAGCGGGTGACCAGCGGTGGCTACGCCTTCGTGTGGTGCTACGACGTGGGATCGGTGGTGCTGTGGGCGCCGCTGGCGCTGATCACCCTGGCGCGGGCCGACGTCGGGTTCTCGCCCGCCGTCGTCCTCGCTCCGCTGGTCTCGGGACTGATCCACGTCGCCTACCAGCTGACGCTGCAGACCGGCTACGCCCGCGCCGACCTCGGCGTGGTCTATCCCGTCGCGCGGGGCGTCGGCCCCGTGCTGTCCATGGCGATCGCGATCCTCGTGCTCGGCGAGCGGCCGGGATGGGTCGCCGCCGTCGGCGCGCTGGTGGTCATCGGCGGGATCGTGGTGGTGGCGACGGGGAGGTCGGTCGCGGGGCGCCACGGGATCCGCGCCGGGGTCCTCTGGGGCACGGCGACCGGAGCGGCGATCGCCGCGTACACGCTGTGGGACAGCTACTCGGTGACGACGCTGGGACTGCCGCCGGTGAGCTACTTCGTGACCACCTGCCTGTGGCAGGTGCTGCTCATGACGCCCACCCTGCTGCGGCGCCACCGCGAGGACGTCGTGCCCGTCGTCCGCACCCACTGGCGCGAGGTCCTGCTGGTCGCGGCGCTGTCACCCCTGGCCTATGTGCTGGTCCTGGAGGCCATGCGCACGGCGCCGGTCTCCCTGGTCGCGCCCGCCCGGGAGTCGAGCATCGTGGTCGGCTCCCTGCTGGCCTGGTGGTTGTTCAAGGAGCCGGATCCGCTGAGACGGATGCTGGGGGCGGCGATCGTGCTCGGCGGGATCGTGCTCATCGCGGTGTGATCGTCCGGGTCGCCGGATCCCCGCCGCCGCGAAGGAACTCTTCTCCGCGGTCGTCGACCCGGAGGAGCGCTCCTCAGCGCGCGCCGCGCAGGCGGTCCATCTCCTGGCGGACGCGGTCCTCGCTCTCGCCCGGGCCGAACAGCCCCCACGCCTGCCAGAACAGGCCGAGCCCCCAGAAGACCACGACGAACACCGGCCACGGGAACCCGAAGCCGTCGCGTGCCCAGACCCAGATCAGCAGGGCGTTGATCAGCACGTAGATGACGACCTGGCCCGCGAAGCCGCGTCGCGCCCGCAGGTTCTTCACGGCTCTGTGGCGCAGCTCCGTCTCGTCGTCGCGGCCCGTCGAGGGGACGTCGGTGCTCTCGGACGGCGTTTCCATCACGCGGCCTCCTGGTCGCCGGGGAGCCGCCGGTTCGGCCCCTGGTGAGAAGAACATTAGGCGGGTGGGCATCGCCTCGCCCATGACGGCTGTCATCGATCCGGCGGGGCCGCGTCACGGGCCCGCCTCAGGGATCCTCCGTCGGCGGCTCCGCGCACCGACCCCGCCGTTCCGGGGCGACCCGACCCACCGGCCGTCCGCTCACACCCGCACGAGGAGCTCGCCGTGCAGCACGCTGAACCATCCGTCAGGGTCCTCGGCCCAGGCGCGGAGGCTCGCGGCGATCGCCTCCCGCTCGGCGGCGCCGGCCCACCCTTCGCTCCCCAGCTGATCAGCGAACGGGCCGGCGGTGAGCCTCCCGGCGAGGGTCTCCGCCCAGGCGGTGCGCGATGCCGGGGTCGCGTGCAGCCAGGTCGAGGACCCAGGGGTCACGTCCTCCAGCCCGGCCTCGTGCGCCCAGGCGAGCAGGCGTCGCCCGGCGTCCGGAGTCCCGCCGTTGGCGCGGGCGGCCCGCAGGTACAGGGTGAGCCAGCGATCGATCGCGGGCACCTCGGGGTACCACCGGAAGCCCTCGTAGTCGCTGTCCCGCAGGGCGATGATTCCGCCGGGCCGGGTGACGCGGCGGGCCTCCGCGATCGCGGTCACCGGGTCCGGGAGGTGCTGGAGCACCTGGTGGGCGTGGACGACGTCGACGCTGTCGTCAGCGAGCGGGAGCGCCTGCGCATCGCCGACCAGCACCTGGACGGCGCCGAGCCCCTGGCGCGCGAGCTCGGCCCGGGTGATCTCCGCCGACTCCTCGGAGACCTCCAGCGCGGTGACATCCCGGGGGCCGACGATCCGGGCGAGATCCGCCGTGATGGTGCCGGCACCGCTGCCGACGTCCAGCAGCTGCTGCCCGGGCCGCAGGTGGGGCAGCAGCTGGGCGGCGGAGTTCTGCGCGGTGCGGGCGCGATGGCTGTCCAGCACGGCGGTGCCGTACCCGTGGGTGTAGGCGGGGGTGCGGGCGGAAGCGTCTGCAGAATCTCGCATGGGCCGACGCTATGCGGCGTCGACCCGTCGGACCAGGTGCGACCGCCCCGTGGTCGGGGCCGACGCCATCGCGGCGGCGGCCGGATGGTCGATGGCGCCCGGCGCCGCGAGGTTCACTCCCCGAGGGATCCGTCCTCGACGTCGGCGCCCATCCGTCCGTCCGTCGCCCGGCGCCGGCGGGCCGCCCGCCGATCCCAGAGCGCGGCGATGATCACCACCGCGATGCCCACGACGGCGCCGATCACGGTCTCCAGCACCCGGGCCTGCAGCATCGTCCCGATCGGCTGCGGATGCGCGAGCTGGACCATGAGCAGGGCCATCGGGGTGATGAACAGCAGCGCGAAGGAGTAGTTGCGCATCACGTACATCTCGGCGAGGAACTGCAGGACCACGACCCACACCACCAGCTGCCACGGCTCGGCGGGGAAGGACAGCAGGAAGGCGGTGGTGATGATGCCGAGGGTGGTGCCGATGATGCGATGCAGCCCGCGCTCGACCTGCAGGGTGCGTCCCGGCGCCGACAGCGGCGCGATCGCCGCGATCTGCGCCCAGTAGGGGAAGGGCATCCCGGAGGCGAGGCCCAGCATCCCGGCGACGGCCGCGGCGAGCGCGAAGCGGCCGAACTCGGCGCCCAGCTGCGCTCGGGACCAGGTCTCCGTGGCGGGCCGGACGTCGGCCCCGGGATGACGCTCCCCCGCCCAGTGGCCGAGCAGTCCGAGCCCCACGCACAGGGACGCGCAGGCGCCCGCGATGAGGAACGCGGCCCAGATCGGGGCGGCGGGCGGCGCGGAGGCGATGGCGGCGACCGCGAACAGGGGGAAGATCGCGCCGCCCGGCTTCAGGCCGAGCTTCAGCACCAGAGCCGCGGCCAGTCCTGCCACGACGGATCCCACCACCAGGGCGGTCCAGGACCCCGCCGTGGTGCCCATCGACTCCCCGAGCTGCGCGAGGGTGGCGCCGATGGTGACGCAGACGGTCAGCAGCGCACCGGCCATCGACTGGCGCCGGAAGCGCATCCGCGTGGGCTCGTACTTGGAGTAGATCCCGGTGAAGGCCCCGAAGCCGACGTACATCGCCCAGTCGACGTGCCCTGTCACCAGGAGCACGGACAGCGGGATCGCGAGTCCGAGGGCGATGCGGAAGGCCGGGATGTGGTCCACGCGGCTCGGCCCGAGGCTGATCAGGCGCTTCGTCGAGGCCTGGATCCGGGTGGACGCTGCGGGCACGGGTCTCCTTCCGGGCAGCCCGCGCGGACCGAGCCGCGGACCGTCCCTGCACTGGTGGCGGTGGTCGACGGGGACGGCGCACTGCGCGCTGCGGCCACCCGGCGCCCGACGGGCGAAGATGTGACCGAGGCATCCTCGGGGGCAGCGTGCACGGAGCACGCGCCCCCTCCACCATAGGCCGACGAGCCGCGCCGGTCACGCCGCCCGTGGGACACTGCACGTCACATCCCTGCCCCACCCCGTCGTCCGGCCGCGGCCGGCCCTCCTCCTCCGGAGTCGACATGACCTCCCCCGATCCCACCCGCTCCCCCGCCCCGGACGCTCCCGTCGGCGGCGCCGGCGTCATCGAGACCACCGGCATCGAGATCATCGCCGAGTCCGAGCGGACCGCACGCCCGCGCGACCTGGTCTGGCCCTGGTTCGCCGCGAACGTCTCCGTGTTCGGGATGAGCTATGGCTCCTACCTGCTGGGCTTCGGGATCAGCTTCGTCCAGGCCACGGTCGTCGCGATCCTCGGCATCATCATCAGCTTCCTGCTGTGCGGTCTGGTGGCGATCGCCGGCAAGCGCGGCAGCGCCCCGACCATGGTGCTCTCGCGCGCCGCCTTCGGGGTGCACGGGCAGAAGGTGCCGGGGATCGTCTCCTGGCTGACCTCGATCGGCTGGGAGACGTCGCTGGCGATCTCTGCGGTGCTGGCCACCGCCACCGTGTTCGACGTGCTGGGCGTGGGGTCCGGACAGACGGTCACCGTGATCGCCGCGATCCTCATCGCCGCGCTGATCGTCACCGCGAGCGTGCTCGGCTATCACACGATCATGCGCCTGCAGTCGATCCTGACCTGGGCGACCGGCGCGATGACGATCCTGTTCATGATCCTCACGATCCCCCACATCGACTGGGCGGCCGTGGCCTCGATGCCCAGCGGACCGCCGCAGGCGATGATCGGGGCGCTGG
Organism: Brachybacterium fresconis; assembly: GCF_017876515.1. Taxonomy (NCBI): domain Bacteria; kingdom Bacillati; phylum Actinomycetota; class Actinomycetes; order Micrococcales; family Dermabacteraceae; genus Brachybacterium; species Brachybacterium fresconis. The sequence continues at coordinate 2,543,602 of NZ_JAGIOC010000001.1, forward strand.
TGATGGTGATGACCGGCTTCGGCCTGGGGTGGATCAACATCGCGGCGGACTGGTCGCGCTACCAGAAGCGCTCCGCCTCCGACGCGTCGATCGTCGCCTGGAACACCGTCGGCGGAGCGGCCGCCCCCGTGGTCCTGGTGATCGTCGGGCTGCTGCTGGCCGGCTCCGATCCGGAGCTGGCGAGCGCCATCGAGGGCGATCCGATCGGCGCCCTGATCTCGATCCTGCCGCTGTGGGCGCTGGTGCCCTTCTGGATCGTCGCGGTGCTGACCCTGGTCTCGGGCGCCGTGCTGGGCATCTACTCCTCGGGGCTGACCCTGATCAGCCTGGGGATCCGCATCCCGCGCCCCGCGGCCGCCGCGGTCGACGGGGTGATCCTGACCGTCGGCACCATCTGGGTGGCCTTCTTCGCCACCAGCTTCATCGGACCGTTCCAGAGCTTCCTGATCACCCTCGGGGTCCCGATCGCGGCCTGGGCCGGCATCCTCATCGCCGACATCCTCGCCCGCCGGGCGGACTACGACGAGCGCGCCCTGTTCGACCCCCGGGGCCGCTACGGCTCGATCGACTGGACCTCGATCGTGACCATGGTGGTCGCCTCGGTCCTGGGCTGGGGGCTGGTCGTCAACTCCTTCACCGAGGCCGCCCCCTGGAACAACTGGCAGGGCTACCTGCTCCAGCCCCTGGGGCTGGGCACCTACGTGGACGATCCGGCCGGCGCGTACTGGGACGGCAACTGGGCGTACTCGAACATCGGGGTGCTGCTGGCACTGGTGCTCGGGTTCTCGGTGACCTGGTTCGCCCGGCGGGGTCGGATCCGCCGGCAGGAGCGGGGCGCATGAGCCACCGTTCCTGGCTCCTGGTCGTCGATCCGCAGCGGATCTTCGCCGACCCGGCCTCCGAGTGGGCGTCGCCGTTCTGGGACGGGGCCTGGTCGCGGATCCGGGAGCTCGCCGAGGACGTCGGCCCCGAACGCACCCTGGTGACCCGCTGGCTGCCCACGGCCGACCGCTCCACCGCCTGGGGCGAGTACTTCGCGGCCTGGCCCTTCGCGGACGTCCCCGCGACCGATCCGCTGTACGACCTGGTCGACGGCGCCCGGGAGCTCAGCGCGCACCCCACCGTCGACGAGCCCACCTTCGGCAAGTGGGGGCCGCAGCTGGCGGCGCAGATCGGCGCGAGCCCTGGCTCACGGCCGCACCTCCTGGTCACGGGCGTCTCGACCGACTGCTGCGTGATCGCGACGGTGCTCGCCGCGGCCGACGCGGGTGTGCGCGTCACCGTGGTCACCGACGCCTGCGCGGCGTCGACCGCGCAGAACGGCGCTGCGGCCCTGCACGCGATGAGCCTGTTCCCTCCGCAGGTGGACCTGCGCACGTGCGCGGAGGTTCTCGCGGATCGGACGGGGACGAGACCGGTCGGGAGACCGGAGAGGGAATCCGAGGGCGACGAATGATCCGGTCAGGAGTGATCCGCCGACAGGGCACCGGGCGCCGCGGAGCAGGCCCGATGCCCTCGTCCGGGCAGTGCGAAGCCCGGAACCATCTCGCCGCGTGCTACGCGATGGTCTTCGAGACGCCGGCATCGACGACCCAGTTGGCGCCATGGACGCTGGCCGCGAGCGGCGAGACGAGATAGGCGATCGTGGTCGCGATCTCCCGCGGCTCGATGAAGCGGCCGGTGAGCATTCCCATCTGCGACGGAAGCGCAGCGACCAGCTCCTCCTGCGTGAGGCCCATCGCCTGCGCGAGGTCAGCACCGAAACTCTGCTCACCTTCCCACAGGGCAGTTCGGGTCGACGACGGTGACACGGTGTTGAAGCGAACCCCCTGCGGGCCGAATTCCTCGGACAGACCCTTTGTCACGGCGTTGAGCGCCGCCTTCGCCGCGCCGTAGGGCAGCGGCGCCGTGTGGGGCCGGCGGGCGCTGTCGGACGAGACGTTCACGACGGCCCCGCGCGAAGCCAGCAGGGCGGGCAGAGCTGCACGCGTTGTCCGCACGGCCGCGAAGAGATTCAGATCGATCGTGGATGACCACGCGTGATCGGGAAAGTCGAGGAAGCCCGCTCCGGGGGCGCCCGCGTCGCCGCCGCCGACGTTGTTGACGAGGATGTCCAGCGTTCCCGCGACTCCGAGCGCCTCGGCCACGATCCGGGCCGGGACATCCGGCTGCGACAGGTCGCCGATCAGAGGCACCGCCCCGGTCTCGGCGAGCTCCGGTGTGACGGAGCGCGAGGCGGTCACGACGGTGACACCTTCCTCCTGGAGGACACGCACGACCTCCAGACCCATTCCTTTGCTGGCACCGGTGACAAGTGCGGTCCTGCCCGAGAGCTGGAGATCCATGATGTCTTCTTTCCGTGAGGTCGGCCGGGTGCCGACGTCATAACTGGAACACTCATGATGCAGTTATGTCAACAGTTGGGACTGTACAATCTCCTATGCCCGAAAATCCCCGGAGCCTTCAGCGACCCCTCCGCGCCGACGCCGAGAACTCGATCGCGCGCATCCTCGAGGCGGCGGAGCACGTGTTCGCAGCCGACCCCACGGCGAGCCTCGCCGTCGTGGCCGAAGCCGCCGGCGTCGCCCGCACGACCGTGCACCGCCGTTTCTCCTCGAGGGAGGACCTGCGAGATGCCCTCGTCGACGTGGTCAATGCGAAGCTGCGCGAAGCCATCGCCGGTGCCAACGTCGACAAGGCACCCCCTCTGGTCGCCCTGTATCAGCTGACCGTCGCCACGCTCGATCTCAAGGTCGACTGGCGAGCGTCCTGGCAGTTCATCGATCTCGGGAGCGAGGGTGCTCGAGGCATCGACCCCGACAACATCGCCCAGCTCGATTCCCTCCTGCAGCACTCCCTCGAGGTCGGGCTCCTGCGCCCCGGGGTCGACATACGGTGGGTGCGCAACGTGTACATGGCCCTGATCCACGAGGCAGCAACCGCCCGGCCCGACGGCGAGGCCTCCGCCCAGTGGGCGAACCTCATCATGAGAACCCTGCTCGGCGGCGTCGGCAGCACCGAGCACGACCTCGAGCTCTACACGTCCACGAGCTGACCCCGGGGTCCGGGTGCGATCCTGGGTCCATGGCCTCGTCACTGATCACCGTCGGACATGGCACCCTGTCTCGCACCGAGCTGACCGAGCTGCTGCGCGGCGCCGGGATCGGACAGCTGGTGGACGTGCGCCGCTTCCCCGGTTCCCGCGCGAACGACGCGGCCGCGAAGGGCGCGGTCGAGGAGATCTGCACGGCGGCCGGGATCGCCTACCGCTGGGACGAGCGCCTGGGCGGCAGGCGCCGGCTCACCACGGACGAGGACGCGGCGTCCCCCGATACCTGGTGGCGGGTCGCCCAGTTCCGGGCCTACGCGGCATGGACCCGCAGCGAGGACTTCCGCGCCGGGATCGAGGAGCTGCGCGCCGATGCGGCCCGCGCCCGGACGGCGGTGATGTGCTCGGAGGCCGTGTGGTGGCGCTGCCACCGGCGGCTCATCGCCGACGTGATGCTCCTGGAGCACGACATGGAGGTCGTCGACCTCATGCACTCCGGGCAGCAGCGGCCGCATGAGCCGAGTCCCGGGGCGCGGCTCGATGAGGACGGGCACGTGGTCTGGGACCTTCCCGATCAGGGCTGAGATCCTGACGCGACGCCGGAAAACCGCTGGCCACGCCACCTGCCGGGCTCTATCGTCGGGCCATGCACTCCTATCCTCCGAGCCCCGTCGCCGCCCTCCCACGCACCGCCCTGCTCACCGGCGTCGGTCGCCGTCGCGGCATCGCCGCCGCGATAGCCCGCGGTCTCGCGGCCGACGGCTACGACCTGGCGCTGAACTACTTCGAGCCCTACGACCGCCGGGTGCTCGGGGAGGACACCGACGTCGAGCTGCTCGCCGAGGAGCTGCGGGAGACAGGATGCCGCGTGGAGCTGATCCCCGGGGACCTCGAGGACCCCGCGGTCCCGCCGTCGATCGTGGCCGCGGCCCGCGAGGCGCTCGGCCCGCTCGGGGCGCTCGTGACCTGCCACTGCGAGTCGGTGGACTCCTCGATCCTGGATACCACCGTGGAGAGCTTCGACCGCCATTACGCCGTCAACGTGCGTGCCACCTGGCTGCTGCTGAAGGCCTTCGCCGAGCAGGTGGAGCCCGGAACGGAGACGCCCGGCGGCTCTGTGATCGCCCTGACCAGCGATCACACCGTGCACAACCTTCCCTACGGCGCGACCAAGGGGGCGCTGGACCGCCTGGTGCTGGCCGGCACCCACGAGCTCGCCGACCGCGGGATCCGCACCACCGTGATCAACCCCGGTCCGATCGACACCGGGTGGATGACCGAGGAGATCCGGGCCTCCGGCGCGGCGGCCACCCCGGGCGGGGAGCTGGGCGGGCCGCAGACGGTCGCGGATCTCGTCCGCTTCCTCGTCTCCGAGCGCGGGGCGTGGATCCGCGGCCAGCTGCTGCACTCCAACGGCGGGTTCGCGACCCCGGCGGTGTGAGGCCGCGGGTGGCCCCGTTCAGCGCGAGACCTGTCCGGGATCCCGCACCGACTCGGCGCCGGTGCTCGGCTCCGTCGTCCGCGCCGGCTCGTCGCCGGTGATCCGCTGCGTCCTCCGCGCCGACGGCAGCAGGTGCCCGCGGCGGCCCGCGAGCACGAGCATCACGATCCCTGCGGCGAGCCCCAGCAGCACGCTGACCGCAGACCCCTCGACGCCCATGGTCCCGCCGGTCAGCCACGTGGGCCCGTCCGTCTCGGCCAGGAGCAGTCCGCTCTGCTGCCTCGTCCCGGAGATGGTCGAGGAGTACACCCCGCCCTGCACCGCGTTCCAGGCGATGTGGATCCCGATCACGAGCCACAGCCGACGGGTCAGGAGGTAGGCGGCACCCAGAAGGACGCCGGCCTCGATCACGAGGCCGAGAGCGGTCAGGACGGTCGCCCCGTCGTTCACCAGGTGCATCAGTCCGAACAGCAGCGAGGTGATCGCGAGCGCCGCCCAGCTGCCCAGCCAGGCATCGAGCAGGCGCAGCAGGATCCCGCGGAACAGGATCTCCTCGATGAATCCGGCGCCGATGCCCAGCGCGAGCGGCGCCAGCAGCTGCGGGGACGAGGCGATCCCCGTGACGCGGTAGCCGCCGAGGAGGGCGATCAGGCCCACGCTGAGCGAGATCAGCGCGGCGCCGATCACCAGGCCCAGCACCAGCTCGGCGAGCTTCCCTCGACCCCGCAGGGCGAGGCCGGGCCTGCGGCCGAGCGGTCCGACGATCAGGAGGAAGCCGCCCATGGCGACGGCGGCACCCGTGACGGCCCCGAGCAGGAGCGCCCAGCCGGCAGTTCCCTGCGCGGGGGACCCTCCGGCGGCCGCGGTCCCGAACCAGGCCACGGCGATCAGCACCGCCTCGGCGACGATGAACACGACGATGCCGAGCAGCAGCTGTGCCCAGCGGCGGCGATCGCCGCGGTCGACGGGGTGGGGCTGAGGTGATCTCATGATCTCGAGAGTGCGCCTGAGCGCACCCGCTGTCACGGCCTGCGGACGGATCGTCGTGGTGGCCCGAGCATCTGCGGAGGCTGACCCGACGCCAGCACTCGTGGCCGCCCGACACCACCGGCTCGACGCCGCGCAGAGCTCGGGGACCAGGTGCCGCGCGGGCTCCGCGGGACCAGGCGCCGCGGGAACCTCGGGGGTCAGGCGTCGCGGGGACCTCGAGGGATCAGGCGTCGTGGGGCTGCCCCGGGGGATCAGGGGTCCCCGGGCCGCTCGCCGTCCTCGGTGCTCTGCGCGCGGACGAACCCGCAGCGCCAGCAGGGCACGCTCGGATCCCGCGTCCCGTCCCCCTCGGGCACGGCACCGCACTCCGGGCACAGCAGACCGAGCCAGCACGCCGCCTCGCCGGCGGGGCCGACCGGGTCGACGTCCTCGTCCACCGCTGACTCCTCGCGCAGGATCATTCGCGGACCGGTCCACCCGGCCTCGCGCTCACGACTCTACGCCGCGAGCGATCCTGCCGCCTCGCCTCCGGCGTCGTGCGTCATCGGCCCTCGGACGGTCGACCTCAGTGCTCCGGGCTCGAGCTGCTCTCGTCGTCGGACGGCGCGGGGGTCTTGGGGGCGAACAGGAGCGATGCGATGACCGCACCGCCCATGGCGACCACGATGACGGTCAGCGAGAGCCAGATCGGCACCTCGGGGATCTTCTCCAGCACCGAGAAGCCCGGGATGAAGTCCAGCGGGGCCTGGTGGATGGCGTGGATCAGCAGCTTGATGCCGATGAAGCCGAGGATGGCGGCGATGCCGTAGTGCAGGTAGGCCAGGCGCTCCATGAGCCCACCGAGGAGGAAGTACAGCTGGCGCAGCCCCATCAGGGCGAACAGGTTGGCCGTGAAGACCAGGAACGGGTTCTGGGTGACCGCGAAGATCGCCGGGATCGAGTCCAGCGCGAACATCACGTCGGTCAGGCCGATGGTGATGAACACCAGCAGCATCGGGGTGAACAGCTTCTTCCCGTTCACCACCGTGCGCAGGTTGTTCCCGTCGTACTCCTCGGAGACGGGGAGCACCCGGCGCACCGCCCGCATGATGAAGGAGTCGGAGCCGTCGTCCTCCTCCTCACGGGTCTGCTTCCACGCCGTGTACAGCAGGAACAGTCCGAAGACATAGAAGACTTCGGCGAAGCTGTTGATGATCACCGCGCCCGCCACGATGAACAGCGCGCGTGCGATGAGCGCGATGATGATGCCCACCATCAGCACTTCCTGCTGGTACTTCTTCGGCACGGCGAACTTCGACATGATCACGATGAAGACGAACAGGTTGTCGATGCTCAGCGAGTACTCGAGCAGCCAGCCGGTGACGAACTCGGAGGCCGGCGCCATACCGCCCACGAAGAACAGCACCACCGCGAAGATGAGGGCCAGGCTGACGTAGAAGCCGATCCACGCCGCGCACTCCTTCATGGAGGGCAGGTGGGGCCGCTTGAGGACCAGCAGCAGGTCGACGAGGAGGATGGCGACGAGCACGACCAGTGCCGCGATCTCGAAGCCGAGGTGGAGCTGTCCCATGTGAAGTCTTTCGGGTGTGGCGGACGATCTTCCCGAGGTGCCGGGACGGGCTGGATCTGGGCAGCCCCGCTTCAGGGTACTAGCGTGTCCGCCCGGTCACGGCCGGAGAGGGAACGGTCACAGTGGCCGTGGCAGGTGACGGAATTCGGGTCCGCCGCCGGGCTCGGGGCCCGCTCCGTTCAGCGGCGGGTGCCGAGGACCCCGACCGTCCGCCACGCCTCGGCGACGGCGCCGTGCTGGGGCGACCCCTCCCCGTGGCGCTCGATCGCGGCGGCGAGCGTGGCGCGGGCGAACGCGGTGAAGTCGGCGTCCTTGGGGAGCCCGCCGCGGGTCAGAGCGTCGTACCAGAGGAGCCCGGCGCCTTCCCAGGAGGTGCCGCCGATCCCGGTGGCGGCGAGGTGGAACGCCCGGTTGGGGATGCCGGAGTTGATGTGCACGCCGCCGTTGTCGTTCTCCGCGTCGTGCGGGAGGTCCGCGTACTCGTCCATCGACGCAGTCTGCGGATCCTTGCCGAGCACGGGGTCGTCGTAGGCGGTACCGGGGGCCTTCATCGATCGCAGCGCCTCGCCGTGGACGGCGTCGGTGAACACCCCCTCGCCGATCAGCCAGTCGGCCTCCTCGGCACTCTGGTCCTGCACCTGCTGCTTGACCATCGATCCGAAGCAGTCGGCCACGGACTCGTGGAGCGCCCCGGGCTGGCCGACGTAGATGAGCCCGGCGGTGAACTGGACGACGCCGTGCGTCAGCTCGTGGCCGATCACGTCCACGGCGTTGGTGAAGGAGCGGAAGTACACCCCGTCGCCGTCGCCGAAGATCATCTGCTCGCCGTCCCAGAAGGCGTTCTCGAAGTCCTGGCCGTAGTGGACGGTGGCGACCAGCTCCATGCCCGCGTCGTCCAGGGAGTCGCGGTCGAAGGCCTGGTGGTACAGCGACCAGGTGGCGCCGAGACCGTCGTAGGCCTCGTCGGCGGACTCGTCCCCGGTGGGGTCCTGGCCCTCCTCGCGCACCAGGTCCCCCGGGAGGGTGGTGCCTCCTTCGGCGTCGTGGATGCTGCGATCCACCGCGGCGGCCTCCGTCGGGGCGGCCGCCTCCCCCGTGCCGACGGTCCCCGTCGAGGCGGCGGGACTCGCGGCCGAGTCGGCGGGACTCGCGGCGTCGACCCTGGGACGGGTGCCCTCCAGACGCCGACGCAGATGCGGGGGCACCAGTCCCGCCGCGGATCTGGAGGCACCGGAGCCGCTGGTGCGCGCCGCCCGGACCTCGCGGCCGCCGGCCACCCGGCGGCCGATGTCGAGGGTCCGCGCGGCGGCCTCGGCCTGCGGGTCGGCCCCGGCGGCGGCGATCTGGGCCAGCAGGTGCGGGGGGATGATCCCGCAGACCGGCGACGGGTGAGGGGCGTCACGTCGAGTGCTCATGGCCCCAGCATGGCCCCGCGGCCCGACGGGCGAAACCCATCGACCCCCCCAGCCCCCAGCCCCCAGCCCCCAGCCCCGTCATCGATCCCGAGCTCTGCGTTGCTGTTGCCAAGACGACCGGAAGCAACGACACCGCAGAACTCACCGGGACAGGGGTGGTGGGCGGAGCTCGGCGGGGCGGGGCTGGTGGGCGGGTCAGCGCAGTTCGCCGGTGACCTCCTCGATCGCTGCCAGCAGCGAGCCGTCCAGCAGACGCGCCTCGGCCTCGGCGATGTCGGGGGCCAGGAATCGATCCGGTCCCGGGCCCTCGACCGTGCGGCGCAGCACGGCGATCGCGGCGGCGGAGGCCTTCGACGGGGCCAGCGGGGCGCGCAGGTCGATCGCGCGGGCGGCGGTGAGCAGCTCGATCGCCAGCACTCGGCGCAGGTTCTCCACGCTGGTGCGCAGCTTGCGAGCGGCGTGCCAGCCCATCGAGACGTGGTCCTCCTGCATGGCCGAGGAGGGGATGGAGTCCACGCTCGCCGGGACCGCCAGCCGCTTCATCTCCGAGACCAGGGCGGCCTGGGTGTACTGGGCGATCATGAATCCGGAGTCCACGCCTGGGTCGTCGGCCAGGAACGGGGGCAGGCCGTGGGAGCGGGACTTGTCGAGCATCCGGTCGGTGCGGCGCTCGGCGATCGAGGCGAGGTCCGCGCCGACCACGGCGAGGAAGTCGAGCACGTAGGCCACGGGCGCTCCGTGGAAGTTGCCGTTGGAGGTGACGGTGCCGTCCTCGAGCACGACGGGATTGTCGATCGCGGCCTCCAGCTCGCGCTCGGCGACGGTGCGGGCGTGCTCGATGGTGTCGCGCACGCCGCCGGCGACCTGCGGGGCGCAGCGCAGCGAGTAGGCGTCCTGCACGCGCGACCCCTCGGCGGCGACGTCCGCGATGATCGGCGAGTCCGCGAGCAGCGCGAGGATGTTCGCGGCCGACGCCTCCTGGCCCGGGTGCGGGCGCAGCGGCGCGTGCAGCTCCGGGCGGAAGACCGAGTCGCGGCCGCGCAGTCCCTGGACGGTCAGCGCGGTGGTGAGGTCCGCCGTGCACACCAGCTCGTCGAGGTCGGCGATCGCCATCAGCAGCATGCCGAGCATGCCGTCGGTGCCGTTGATCAGCGCCAGGCCCTCCTTCTCCTCGAGCAGCACCGGCGTGATGCCCGCGTCGGCGAGCAGCTCGGGCACCGGGCGCTCTACGCCGTCGCGGTCGCGGGCGCGGCCCTCCCCCATCAGCACGATCGCGCAGTGGGCGAGCGGGGCGAGGTCCCCGGAGCAGCCGAGGGAGCCGTATTCGTGGACGATCGGGGTGATCTGTGCGTTCAGCAGCGCGAGGATCGTCTCGACCACGACGGGCCGCACGCCGGTGCGGCCGGAGGCGAGGGTGCGGGCGCGCAGCAGCATCAGGGCGCGCACCACCTCGGTCTCGACCTCGGGGCCGGCGCCGGCGGCGTGGGAGCGGATCAGGGAGCGCTGCAGGGCGTGGCGCATGCTCGGCGGGATCGAGGTGTCCGCGAGTGCGCCGAAGCCGGTGGAGACGCCGTAGACGGGGGTGTCCCCGGCGGCGAGGGCGTCGATGTGGGCGCGCACGGCGGCGACCTGCTCGCGGGCGGCGGGATCGAGCTCCACCCGGGCGCGGCGGCGGGCGACGGCGAGGACGTCGGCGGCGGTGAGGCCGGAGGTGGACAGGGCGACGGTGCGGTCGTCCGCGGGGTGGGTGGTCGTGCTGGTCATCGGATCAGGTCTCCTTCGATGAGGGGTCGTCGTACGGTGGGGCGATGGACGAGCTGTGGGCGGGACTGCTCTCGGCGCTGCTGGCGGCCGCGCTGCTCTGCCTGGTCGTCGCGGCGATCTTCCTGACGACGGTCGACGTCTCGCATCGCGTCGGCCGGCGCCATCCGACCCGCAGACGCGCACCGCTGTGGCTGACGGTGCTCGCCGTGCTCCTGCACGGGACCGGCGCGCTGCTCGCCCTGAGCGGATGGATGCAGGTCTCGGACACCGGCGTGGGTCTGGGGAAGATGGTCGCCGGTGAGGTGCTGATGCTCGGGGCGCTGCTGCTGCAGTGCGGCTGCGCGAGCCTGTACGTCGAGGCGGGGCCGGAGGCCTTCACGCGTCGCGGATACTTCGGCGGGACCCGCTCGGTCCGCTACGACGACATCACGAGCACCCGGGAGCACAGCTTCCATGGCAACCGCACCCTGACCGTGACGGGCCGTGACGGCGCCACCCTGCACGCACCGATCGGGATGTTCGACTGGGCCCCCTACGAGGCCTGGCAGGAGCGCCGGGGTGGGGATGCCCGGCGCTGATCGCCGCAGCACCCTCACAGCAGCAGGTGCGCCAGCGGCGCGGTGATCAGGATCGTCAGCACCACGCGCTCGAACCAGAGCACCACGAGCCGTCCCACGCTGACGGGGATCGAGGTGGCCAGGATCGAGGGCACCAGGGCGGAGAAGAACACGATCTGGGAGACGGCGGTGACGCCGACGGTCAGGCGCAGCACCTCGGACTCGTGGCCCGCGACGACCGTGGCCGGCAGGAACATCTCCGCGATGCCCACCGAGACGGCCTTGCCCGCCAGCGCCGGATCCGGGAGCTGGACGAGATAGGCGAACGGCACGAACAGCCAGCCCATCAGGTCGAACACCGGGGTGTAGGTGGCCAGCAGCAGGCCCGCGAGGCCGATCGACAGGATCGACGGGACGATCGCGGAGCTCATCAGCACGCCGTCCTTGAACGTCGCCCAGGTGCCGCGCACGAGACCCGGTGCCACCGCGAGGGCGCGCATCGCCTCGTCCCAGGCATGGGCGATGCGGTTGCCCTGCGCCCGCGGCTCCGGGACGTGGGCGACGGATTCGAAGGTCTCGTCGGGAACCGCGCGCAGCGGAGGGATCCGCACCGTGATCGCGGTGACCGCGAAGGTCACCACCAGGGTGAGGAAGAAGTACAGCGTCCAGTGCTGCATCAGGTCCAAGGTGCTGGCGACGATCACCATGAACGTGGCCGAGACGGTCGAGAACCCGGTGGCGATGATCGCCGCTTCCTTGCCGGTGTACCGGCCCTGGCGATAGACCTTGTCGGTGATCAGCAGCGCCAGCGAGTAGGAGCCGACGAAGGAGGCGACCGCGTCGACCGCGGCGCGACCGGGGACCTTCCACACGGGGCGCATGATCGGCTGGACCAGCACGCCGATGAACTCCATCAGCCCGTAGTTGATCAGCAGGGCGAGGAACACCGCGCCGACCGGCACGATGAGGCCGACGGGGATCGCGAGCTTCTCCCACAGGAACGGTCCGATGTCCGGGTTCGCCAGCGGCCCCGGGTAGTAGCCGGCCGCGGCGCACACCGCGACGACGAGTCCGACGATGTTCGCGAGCGCGAAGACGGTGCGCAGAGCGCCGCGGCGCCAGGAGCCGGTCACGAACGGGCGGATCGTGCCGAACAGGACGAGAGCGACGACGACCCATGGCACCGCCGCGCCGAGCACCCACTGGACAAGGGTCAGCACGTGGTCGACCAGGATGGTCGACGTCCCGCCGATCTCGATCGAGACGAAGAACATCGCCAGCCCGATGGTGCTGTAGATCAGGAAGCGCCAGCGGTGCGGCGGGATGGCACGTTCGGTCCCGTCGACGCCGATCACGGATCCGGCGCGGGCGGTGGCGGAGCCGGCGAAGTACTGCCCGTCGGTGCTGCGACGGGCGTCGTCGGGACCGGGGACGGCGAGAGCATCGGGCGTCGTCATCGACGGCCTCCTCAGGGGGTAGAGGTCGGTGCTGCGGTGGTCAGGGCTGCAGGGTCGGTGCTGCGGTGGTCAGGGCTGCGGGTCGGGGCGGCGACGTCGGTGCCGTGGGGTCAGGTCTGCCGGACGCCGGCGCGCCATACCCCGTGGGTGAGCGGCATCCCGGGCCGGTAGGCGAGATGGATGGCGGCGGGCGCGTCGAGCACGTGCAGGTCGGCGCGCGCGCCGACGGCGAGGTGGCCGACGTCCTCGCGGCGCAGCGCCAGCGCCCCACCGCGGGTGGCGGCGCGGACGGCCTCGGCGAGCGAGAGGTGCATCTGCAGCACGGCGGTGGCCACGCAGAAGGTCATGGCGCTGGTGTAGCTGGTTCCGGGATTGCAGTTCGAGGCGATCGCGACGTCCGCGCCGGCGTCGAGCAGGCGGCGGGCGGGCGCCAGCGGTGCCCGGGTGGAGAGGTCGCAGGCCGGCAGCGCGGTCGCGACCGTGGTCCCGCGCGCCCCGGCGAGCGCCTCGACATCGGTGTCCTCGAGGTGGTTGACGTGATCGACGCTGGCGGCGCCGAGCTCGACGGCCAGGCCCACACCGCCGGAGCGGCCCAGCTGATGGCCGTGCACGCGCAGGCCCAGCCCGGCCGCGGCACCGGCGCGCAGCACCTGCTCGGACTGCTCGGGGTCGAAGGCTCCGTCCTCGCAGAACACGTCGATCCAGCGCACATGCGGCGCGACGGCGGCGAGCATCTCACCGCTGACCAGGTCGACGTAGGCGTCCGCCCCCGGCCTGCCGTCGCGGCCGTCGAACTCGGCGGGCACCAGGTGGGCGCCGAGGAACGTGGCCTCGTCCAGCTGCCCGGCCTCGACCAGCGAGGAGGCGAGGCGGGCGGCGCGCAGCTCCTGCTCGAGCGTGAGGCCGTAGCCGGTCTTGGTCTCCAGGCAGGTGGTCCCGCCGGCGACGGCCTCGGCGATGCGGGAGCGGACCAGGTGCTCCAGGCGGTCGTCGGAGGCGGAACGGGTGGCCTCGGTGGTGACTCCGATGCCGCCGGCGGCGTAGGACTGTCCGGCCATGCGGGCCTCGAATTCGGCGGCGCGGTCGCCGTCGAAGATCAGATGGCTGTGGGAGTCGACCCAGCCGGGCAGCACGGCCCGCCCGCCGACGTCGACGGAGTCATCGGCCGACGGGGCCTCGGCGGCCCGCCCGGTCCAGGCGATCACGCCGTCCTCGATCACAAGGGCGGCCCCGCGCAGCACCTGCCCGTCGGCTGCGCCGTGCGGGGCCGCGGGGTCGTCGAGCGCGGGGTCGAGGGTCCACAGCTCGCTGATGCCGGTGATCAGGGTGCTGGTCATGCCGGTGCCTCCTGCGGGTGAGGGTGGGGAGAGTGTGTCCTGAGGCCGGTCCGAACGTCGGTCCGGCCGGCGCCGGGACGGGGATCGGTGGGGACGGGGGTCAGTCCCGCCGGGTGGGGGTCATCGGGACCCGCACGCCGCGTTCGTGGGCGACCTGGTCGGCGCGCGAGTAGCCGGCGTCGACGTGGCGGATCACGCCCATCGCCGGGTCGTTGGTCAGCAGGCGCTCGAGCTTGCGCCCCGCGAGCTCGGTGCCGTCGGCCAGGCCCACCTGGCCGGCGTGGATCGAACGGCCGATGCCGACGCCGCCGCCGTGGTGGATGGAGACCCAGGTGGCGCCGGAGGAGGTGGAGGTCAGGGCGTTCAGCAGCGGCCAGTCGGCGATCGCGTCGGAGCCGTCGAGCATCGCCTCGGTCTCCCGGTACGGGGAGGCGACGGATCCGGAGTCGAGGTGGTCGCGGCCGATCACGATCGGCGCTGAGACCTTGCCGTCGCGGACGAGGTCGTTGAAGAGCATCCCGGCCTTGTGCCGCTCCCCGTAGCCGAGCCAGCAGATGCGGGCGGGCAGGCCCTCGAACTCGACGAACTCATCCGCGGCATCGAGCCAGCGGTGCAGGTGCTCGTTCTGGGGGAACAGGTTCTTCAGCGCGGCGTCGGTGACCTTGATGTCCTCGGGGTCGCCGGACAGCGCCACCCAGCGGAACGGGCCGAGGCCCTCGCAGAACAGGGGACGGATGTAGGCGGGCACGAAGCCGGGGAAGGCGAAGGCGCGGTCGTACCCGGCGTGACGGGCCTCGTCACGGATGGAGTTGCCGTAGTCGAAGACCTCGGCGCCGGCATCCTGGAACTCGACCATGGCCTGGACCTGGCGGGCCATGGACTCGCGGGACTTCTTGGTGAAGCCCTCCTCGTCGGCCTCGGCCTCGCGGTGCCATTCCTCGACGCTCACCTCGGTGGGGAGGTAGGACAGCGGGTCGTGAGCGCTGGTCTGGTCGGTGACGACGTCGATGTGGATGTCGCCCGCCGTGTGCCGCTGAAGCAGGGCGGGGAAGATCTCGGCCGCATTGCCGACGATGCCGATCGAGAGACCGCGCTTCTCCGCCTTGGCGGCATTGGCCCGGGCGATCGCGTCCTCGAGGTCCTCGGCGATCTCGTGGCAGTAGCGCTTGGCGACGCGGCGCTCGAGGCGGGCGCGGTCCACGTCCGCGATCAGGCACACGCCGTCGTTGAGGGTGACGGCCAGGGGCTGGGCTCCGCCCATGCCGCCGCAGCCGCCGGTCAGGGTGATGGTGCCGGCGAGCGTGCCGCCGAAGCGCTTGGCGGCCACGGCGGCGAAGGTCTCGTAGGTGCCCTGGAGGATGCCCTGGGTGGCGATATAGATCCAGGATCCGGCGGTCATCTGCCCGTACATGGTCAGGCCCTCGGCCTCGAGCCTGCGGAACTCGGGCCAGGTGGCCCAGTCGCCGACGAGGTTGGAGTTGGCCAGCAGCACGCGCGGGGCCCACTCGTGGGTGCGCAGCACGCCGACGGGCTTGCCGGACTGGACCAGCAGCGTCTCGTCCTCCTCGAGGTCCGCCAGGGTGTCGACGATGGCGTCGTAGGCGTCCCAGGAGCGGGCGGCGCGGCCGGTGCCCCCGTAGACGACGAGGTCGTCGGGGCGTTCGGCGACCTCGGGGTCGAGGTTGTTCATGAGCATGCGCAGCGGGGCCTCGGTCTGCCAGGACTTCGCAGTGAGGGCGGTTCCGCGGGGGGCGCGGACGGGGCGGGCTCCGGGGAGGGACATCTCTGGCTCCTGGGGTCGGGGGCTGGCGCGGTGCTCCGACCAGGACAGCACCCCGAGCTCCGGTGGGTCGAGGGGGCCGGGAGCGATCATGTCCGGTATCCCGGACAGCAGGAGCTTTCGGTAGGCGATCCGGAGGAGGACGGTCGGGTCGACGGACGGCGACCGCGATCAACCGATGGCGGTCGCGGTCAGAGGACGACGGAGGGTTCGTCCCGGTCCCGGTCCTGCGCGGCCCGCTCCTGGGTGACCAGCTCCCAGGTGCGCAGCAGGCGCGGACCGGCGAGGATCACGAGCCCGCCGATCATGTTCAGCGGGATCACCCAGGAGAGCCAGACCAGCCAGTCGGTGTAGGGGATGTCGGCCCCGGTGTGCATCGCCCCGAAGATCACCGCGGAGCTCAGCGCTCCGTGGAGCATCCCCAGTCCCACCACCAGGAGCCCGGAGATGAGCGAGTTCGCGAGCGTCGCGATCCCTTCGCTGGAGCCCTGGTTCATCCTGGTGATGAGCGTGATCGTGAACCCTGCGAGGACGGCGAGAGCACCGGTCTCGAGAGTCAGCCCCTTGTCCATGTATCCCGTGGCCGTCTCGATCAGGTCGTTCTCGAAGACGGGGAAGGCGGCGACCACGATCCAGGCGAAGGCCCAGCCGCCGACGAGGTTCGTCACCAGCGTCGTCGCCCACAGCCGCAGCAGCTGGAGCCAGGTGCCGTGATGGGAGACGACCGCGTTCAGGGGCAGCAGGAAGTCCTCGGTGAACAGCTCCGAGTGCGCCAGGCGCATCGCGTACAGGCCGATGCCGAAGGCGAGCCCGCCGAGCAGCTTCGAATCGGTCGCGTGCAGCACGGCGAGCATCGCCATCAGACCCAGGCCGACGTCGATCCCGCCGAACAGGCCGGTGATGATCAGGGCCCGCCACGTGCGGTTCAGCCGGTTGGCCCCCTCGGCGACCGTGTTGCGGAACTCCTCGACCAGCGCGTCCTCGACGGGCTCGTCGGTCTTCCCGAGGCGTCGGCGCTCCTCGTCCTCGTCCCGCTTGTGCTGTCGGACCATCCGCACCGCCTCCTCCAGGAATTCCTGCGCCGCGCACGCTACCAGCAGCGGTCCCGTCGTCCTTCGCCGCAGCGAGCCCGTCGTCCGACGATCCTCGCGTCACGCCGATGCCTCGGGGCGGCGACCCCCGAGCCGCCGGGTGATCTCCGCGGCCGCGGCGCGCACGGCGGCCGTGCAGCGCTCGCGATCGGCCTCGGTGGCCCGCGCCTCCTCGAAGGTGATCGCGACCGAGGCCGCGGGCCAGCCGGCATGATCGCGCACCACCGCCGCCACGGAGGCGAGCTCCTCGGTGACCTCCCCGGCCTCGTGGGCCACGCCGTCGGCTCGCACCCGGGCGAGCAGCTCCCGCAGGTCGCGCGGGCCTTCAGGGCCGCGGGCCGCGGTGCGGGACGTGAAGTCGGCGCGGGTGCCGAACAGGGCGCGCACCTGCGCCGGGGGCAGCGCGGCGAGGATCGCGCGCCCGCTCGCGGTCAGGTGCGCGGACAGCCGCACGCCCACGTCGGTGACCAGGCCGGGACGGTTCCGGGCGCGCTCCTCGATCACGTAGAGCACGTCCCGGCCGTGCAGCACCGCGAGGTGCCCCGACTCCCCGACCTCGTCGACCATCGCCTCCATCACCCGACGGCCGATCCGCGCCAGCGGCTCCTGGCGCAGGTAGGCGCCGGAGAGTTCATGGGCCGCCGGCCCCAGTCCGTACACCCGCTCCTGGTCCAGGTGCATGACGTACCCGTGCTCGACCAGCGTCGCGAGCAGGTCGTAGGTGCGCGAGCGCGGCAGGTCGAGCTCGTCGGCGATACGGGCCGCGGCGATCGGCGAGCGCTGCGCGGCGAGGAAGGTCAGCATCCGCACCGTCGCGTCGGCGGCGGGAACTTTCGGGGGTGCCATGATGGTCCAGGATGCCACCCGATCCCGAGGTGAGGAGCCCCGATGACGAACTCCCCCGACGCCGCCGCGCTCTGGAGCGGCCGGCACGACGGCGACGGCCCCGAGCACTCCCGCTGGCACCAGCGCGTGCAGGTGGTGGCGGCCGACGGGGCTCCCGCGCCCGTCGCATCGGGCAGGGCCTCCGGGGATAGTGGCGCCGCCCGAGGTGACTCGGCCCGTCAGACCGGCTCCGCTGTCCCGTCGGCTCCGTCGGCAGAGGCCCCGCACATCGCCGTCCTCGGCTTCCGCTCGGACGAGGGCGTGCGACGCAACCGCGGCCGGGCCGGGGCGGCCGACGGGCCGGCCGCGCTGCGCCGGGCACTCGCCCCGCTGGCGCTGCACGGGCCGCTGGCCGAGGGCGCAGTGGGCCTGCACGACCTGGGGGACGCGGAGACCGTCGGGCAGGACCTCGAGGGTGGGCAGGATCGCGCGTCCGCGCTGACCAGCGCGGCGCTGGACCGGCCCGGCGCTCGCCTGAGCGTGGTGCTCGGGGGCGGGCACGAGACGGCCTGGTCCTCGTATCGAGGGCTGATGGGCTCCGGACTCGGGCCCCGGGCAGGACAGCGCTGGGGCGTGCTGAACCTCGATGCCCACTTCGACCTGCGCAAGGAGCCGCGCCCCACCTCCGGCACTCCTTTCGCCCAGATGGCCCGCGCCGAGCAGCAGGCAGGGCGCGACCTGCGCTACGCGGTGCTCGGGATCGCCGAGCCCTCCAACACCGGTGCCCTGTTCACCCGGGCCCGGGAGCTGGGCGTGCGGTGGTGGACCGACCAGCAGTGCCTGGAGGCGGGCGCCGACGGGATCCGGCGGTTCGTCGAGGATTTCGCCGCCGGCCTGGACATCCTCTATCTGACCATCGACCTGGACGTGCTGCCGGCGGCCACCGCGCCGGGCGTCTCCGCACCGGCGGCCTACGGGGTCCCGCTGCCGCTGATCGCGGCGGCCGTGCGCGCCGCGGCGGGCAGCGGGAAGCTGGCCCTGCTGGACGTGGTGGAGCTGAATCCGTCGCTCGACGTCGACGCCCGCACCGCTCGCGCGGCCGCCCGGCTCATCGACGACGCCGTGGGGACGGTCGCCGGCGTCGGCACCTGAGATGACCTCGCGGAGTGGAGGTCTGGCGTGTCGCGATCGCCTCCTCCATCCGACTCGTCAGATCGTCTGCTCCGCGTGAGCGACCACGGGGCATGGTGCTCGACCTCGGGGATCGCCCTGGCATGTGCCGCGCGGGTCACCGCAGGCGGACGAAGGAGCGCAGCCCTGCCTCGTGGTCGTGGACCTCGGTGAAGCCGAGTGCCTCGTAGAACGCCCATTGGCCCGGCTCGGCATCCGTCAGCAGCACCTGCTGGCGCACCGTGCCGTAGGGCGCGAATGCCTCCGCGACGAGTCGGCGGCCCAGGCCCGTCTGTTGCACCTCGGGTCTGACCAGCACGTCCTGAAGGTAGGCGAGGGTGGCGCCGTCGCTGAGCACCCGTGCCAGCCCCAGCAGCTCCCCGTCGCGGCGCGCGGTCACCACGTGGGAGCTGCCGGCGAACGCACGTTCCAGTGTGGCGGGGTCGTCGGTGTAGGCGCTCCAGCCCAC
Source organism: Brachybacterium fresconis (assembly GCF_017876515.1). Lineage (NCBI taxonomy): Bacteria > Bacillati > Actinomycetota > Actinomycetes > Micrococcales > Dermabacteraceae > Brachybacterium > Brachybacterium fresconis. Next base: position 2,562,517 of record NZ_JAGIOC010000001.1, read on the forward strand.
CGCGTCGTAGAGATCCAGCACCTCGCCCAGCTCCGGGAGCTCGGGGCCGACGACCAGCACGCCGGGCCCTGGCTCCGCTGCGGACTCGGGTGCCGTTCCCGCCGCACGAGCGGACACCGACTCCGTGTCAGCGCCGACCGCCGGTTCCGTCGCATGATCCGTCGGCCGCCAGCGCGCGTCGACCAGCTGGAACAGCCGGCAGTCGGCCCACTCCCCGCCGAGGCGCAGGTAGGAGGGGGCGAGTCCGTACTCGGCGAAGCCGCAGCGCTGAAGCAGATGCACGGAGGCGTCGTTGCCGACCTGCACCTCGGCCTGCAACCGGTGCAGGCGCAGCGCCCCGAAGGCCACGGCGATCGCGGCGCGGACGGCGTGCGTGGCAATGCCGCGACCCGTGACGAGGTGATCCACCCAGTAGCCGAGTGAGGCGGACTCGAACGCACCCCGGGTGATCCCCGACAGCGTCAGGCGGCCGACCAGACGCGCCCGGTCATGCTCCTCGAGCCAGATCCCCAGCGGGAGGCTGCGCCCCGCCTCGTGGGCACCGAGCGCGTGGGCGATCGCGGTGCGCTGGCCCGCTTCGGTGAACCAGTCCTCGGAGCGGTCCGGTGCGCCGATCAGCAGAAGATCGCGATTGCGGGTCTCGAGATCGACCAGCGCAGGGGCATCAGCGGCTGTGAGCAGACGCAGGGTGACCTGCTCGCGGTCCACAGGACCGGCCGCTGCGGCAGGGGACGGGGCGGCGGGATCGTGCGAGTCGGGTGGGGGCGTTGAGGACATGGCTCTCAGTATCCGGTACGCCCGTCGATCGCCTCGCGCAGCAGGTCGAGATGTCCGAGGTGGCGGGCGTACTCCTCGATCAGATGGGTGAGGATCCAGCGCAGATTCACCCTCTCCCCGCGGCGCAGCCCGCGAACGGGTCCATCGAGGTCCGTCCAGTTCGCCTGCGCGGCGCGGGTGGCGACGAGCTCTGCGCGGTACCGCTCGACATCGGCCGCGGCGGTCGCGGGATCGACGTCGTCGAAGTCCCCCTCCCGGCTGGTCACCGTGCAGTACAGGTCCGGCTGCTCCTCCTCCAGCAGGACCTCACGCAGCCAGTACGCTTCGACCTCGGTGAGATGGCGGACGAGGCCGATCGGGCTCATGGTCGACGGCGGCACGGAGCGGCGGCACAGGTGATCGGCGTCCAGGCCGTCGATCTTCAGCAGCAGGCTCTGGCGGTAGAAGTCGACCCAATGGTCGAGGGTCTCCCGCTCGGGAGCAGTCATCGGTCCGAAGCGGCGGGGATCGTGAGCAGTCATGGCGAGCACGTTTCCACGGATACGGGGCGCACGACCAGCGAATTCTCGAGATGAAGGAGAGCCACTGGGGCCCATCGCAACGGCTCGCCTCACCGCGGCGCGGCTCGCCTCACAGCAGCGTCTGGGCGAGGGTCACGGCCGCGACCCCGCCCAGCAGCACGGAGAACAGCAGCGTCAGCGTCGATGGGCGTGCCTTGGTCGACAGCGGCCCCCCGAGGAGGCCTCCGACGGCAGAGCCGCCCGCGAAGATGAGTGTGGTCGCCCAGTCGATCTGCACCTCGGTGCCGAGGCGGGCCAACAGGCTGGCGGCCGTCGCGATCACCATCACCAGCAGGCTGGTCCCGGAGGCGCGACGCATCGCCAGGCCCAGCGCGATCACCAGCATCGGCACCACGATGAAGCCACCGCCCACCCCGAAGAAGCCGGTGAGGAACCCGGTGACGGTCGCCGCGGCCAGGACCAGCGGCAAGCGCGGGGAGGCGGGCGGGGCCGGCGCCGTCGGCAGCTCGGGCTCGCCATGATGGCGGTGGATCCCGTCGGCCGACTCGACGGTATCGGGACCCGGCTGGTCCAGCACGGGGTCGTCGTGGGTGGTCACCGGCTCGTCGGCCTCGTGCTCCGCCCGCCAGGAGTGCGCGGCGGCCTCGGCGCGCTCCTCCGCGCGGCTGCGCAGCCCTCGACGCAGCATCATCACGGCCACGCCGACGAGCATCACGCCGAACAGGGTGAGCAGAACAGACGCCGGCACCAGCGAGGACAGGCGGGAGCCGACGAACGCGCCGACCACCGAGACCCCCGCGAACACGAGCCCGTTGCGCCATTCGACGTTCCCGTGACGGGCGTGGTGCGGAAGGCTGACCAGCGCGGTGATCAGCACGATGATCAGGCTGGAGGCCGTCGCGGAATGCGCAGGCATGCCGAGCAGGAACACCAGGACCGGCACGGCGAGGATTCCGCCGCCCGCGCCGAGCGCCCCGACCACGATCCCGACACCGACCCCGACGCCGATCGCGAGCAGGGCGAGCTCCATGGGCGGACTCCTGGGGGACGGCGGAACAGGTCGGCCCCCAAGGTACTCGCTCACCGCCGCGCCCCGGGTCAGCGGCCGCAGAGCAGCCGTCGGTCGCCGCGTAGGATCGAAGGCCCGTCCCAGGAGGTGCCATGGTCCCCGGTCGTCCCGGCCACCCCACGGCCCTGCTGGATCCCGCGTCCCCTGCGATGGGCCGGCGGCTGGTCGAGGCCTGGCGCAGCGGCACCCTGGTCCTTCCGCTGCGCGAGGACATCTCCCCGCTGCCGCTGCCAGGGCTGCACCGGTCGGTGCTGCCGTCCTCGCTCTCCGGCGCCGCGCGAGCGGTCCTGGCCGGCGTCGGCGAGCGCTTCGCCGCCTGGCGCGTGATCCCGCAGGGGAACGCCCCGGTCATCGTGCGGATCCCGCACGTCGCCCCGTCGGAGCTGCACCAGGACCTCGTCCACGAGATCGCGGCGCTGACCCTGTCCCCGCGAGGGGTGGGGCCCGTCCCCATCGCCGTGCACGACGACCCGAGCACCAGCCCCGTCGGCCACCCGTACGTGGTGACCACCGAGGTGCCGGGCACCGCCGCGGCTCCCGAGACCTGGACGCAGGGGCATCTGGAGGCCCATGCCGCACGCCTCGCGCAGCTGCACGCCGTCCCTGCGCCGGGGCGCGGACCGGTCACCCTCGGCGAGGACGCCTGGGCCGCGGTCCCGCCCGGACCACCCTCCCTGCTGCGCGAGGTGGAGCAGGAGGTCGCCTCCTGGCAGGAGCAGCACGGCGGCGTGCTCGCCGAACACGGCCTGGAGCCGTTCCTGGCCGCCGCGCTGGAACGGGTCACCGGCATCGAGGGGGAGATCGCGGAGCTGGACGGATTCGCCCTCGCCCACGGCGACCTGTGCACCACGAACATCATGTGGGAGCACGCCGAGCGGGGACGCGCCGACCCCGTCGTGCGCTATATCGACTTCGAGTGGGCCCAGGGCGATGATCCCGCCCGTGACCTGGCGATCATCGGCGGCGCCGTGCACGGCGGACCCTGGTACGTGCCGCTGTCCGAGGAGCAGGTGGCCGCCTTCGTGGGCGCCTATGTGCGCGCCCGCGCCGAGCACGGCGAGGTGCCGTCCTCGGTCACCGACCTCGCCGCGCTGCGCCGGCGGATGCGGGCGTGGACCGCGTACGACCGCACCGCGATGCTGGTGCATGTCGCCTCGCGCGCTACGACCCGGGCCTCGCATCGTCGGGTGCTGCCGCTGCTGCGCGGCACCCTGGCCGCCGAGCTCGCGATCGAGGTCTGAGCGGGCCGTCTCGGGAAACGGCGGGATGCGACGGACGCCACGGCGCGTCACGACGGCGATGGGCGTTCCCTATGCCGCCTTCGAGGCGCTCACGCTGGGCACGCTCGCCTTCATCATCGCGATCGCCCTGGTCGGCTACCTCGCCGGACGGCCCCTGCGGGTGCCAACTGGTGCCGCGGGGACGACGACGGAGCACCAGGACGCCGCGTCCTGACCTGCCCGCCTGCCGGTGTGACCGAGCAGCCGTCCACATCAGGTGGCGCCCACCCCTGGGCATCTGCGTACTGTGGGCCCATGAGTGACTTCGTGAAGACCGGACCCAGCGCGCCCCAGGGATACTTCGCCGCCGAGGCGGCGGGTCTCGCCTGGCTGGATGAGCCGCAGGCCGTGCCCGTGGTGACCGTGCTCGAGACCGGCAAGGACGAGCTGCGCCTGGAGCGCCTGGAGTCCGTCGAGCCGACGGCCGAGGCCGCCCGCGAGTTCGGCCGCCGCCTGGCACGGCTGCACGACGCCGGGGCCGAGGGCTTCGGCTGGGCACCCGGGGACAAGGCCTGGTTCGGACCGCTCGAGAAGCCCTTCGACGTCGCCTCCGACGTGCGCGAGGACTTCCCGGACTACTGGGCCGACGACCGCCTGCGCCCGCTGGCCGACCGCGTCACCCGCACCCTCGGTGCCGACGGGCACGACACGGTCGACGAGGCGATCGACGTGATCGCCGACGGCGCCTTCGACGGGATCAGCGGACAGGGCACCGAGGAGGCCTCCCGGGTCCACGGCGATCTGTGGTCCGGGAACGTGCTGTGGACCGCCGACGGCGCGACCCTCATCGACCCTGCCGCGCACGGCGGCCACCGCCTCGAGGACCTGGCGATGCTGTCGTTGTTCGGAGCGCCGTTCCTGGACGCGATCTTCGAGGGCTACGAGGCCGAGCATCCGATGCCGGGCGACTGGGAGCAGGACCTGCCCGCCCACCTGTTCTTCGGGCTGCTGGCGCATGTGCATCTGTTCGGGGAGGCCTACGTCGACCAGACGATCGCCACCGCCGAGGCGATCATCGCTCGGGCCGACCAGCTGGGGTTCTGACCCGCGCACACCCGGACGCCGGCACCGCGGCCGTCACCGCCGCCGGACCAGCACCAGCACCAGCACCACCACCAGCACCACCAGCACCACCAGCACCACCAGCACCACCACCACCACCAGCACCAGCACCAGCACCAGCACCAGCACCACCACCGTTGCGCGCTGTGCTTCCACGAACGGAAGCACAGCGCGCAATCGCGTGAGTGATGGGGCTCGTCAGTGCTCGTGCCCCTCGTGCTCGCCGTCGCCGCTCCCATGGTCGTGGCCCTCGTGCTCGTGGCCCTCGTGGTCCTCGTGGTCCTCGTGGTCCTCGTGCTCACCGCCGCCGTCGCTCGCCGCATCGTCGGATGCGGCGTCCCCGGCACCGGCACCGTCGTCGGCCCCGGGCGCGACCTCGTACTCGCCGGAGGCAGTACCGGTGGTCACCTGGATCTCGTGCGGGACCACCGGCAGATCCAGCTCGCGGTAGATCTCGCCGCTGGCCACATCGACCATGGTCAGCGTCTGTGCCGCGGGGTCGACGACGAAGGCGGTGCCATCGGCGACGTCCAGCATCGGGCCGGGCTCCTGCCAGTTCTCCGGCTCGGTCCACTCCCCCGTCACCGGCACCTCATGGAGCATCTCGCCGGTGTCCGGGTCGAGGATGTTCAGCTCCCCGTCGGCGGTGAGCACCAGTGCCTCACCGTCCGGGCCGCGGTCCAGCGAGCGGAACCAGTAGGGCGACCCCAGGTCGACGGTGCTCATCGTGTCGTCCCGGGTATCGATCAGTGCGATCTCGGTGGGGTGCTCGGCTCCTCCCGCGGGGTCCGCCTGCACCTTGTGGTCGGCGAGCACGATCGGTGAGTCCTCATGCCCCTTCTGATTGCCGGACCGCTGGTAGTCGCCCTCGATCGCGACCTTGTGGAACTCTCCGTCGCGGTAGATCACCGGACCGTTCTCGCAGCCCAGGCTGATCACGTCCCCGCTCTCGGTGGACTGGGCGGCCGCCTCCCCGTGCACGCCCGGGCAGTCGTCGGTCTCGGCGGTGACGTTCCCGTCGGCGTCGAGCACCTGGACCGTGCTGCGGGCTTCCTCGGTGCCCTGGGTGGTGAGCAGCCCGCCGTCGGACAGCGGCACCGCGACGCCGTGGTGGGGATCCGCGGTGCTGGTCTCCTCGAGCACGCCGAGGTCCCCCTCCCCGAGCGCGCTCGGGTCGATGACGGTGATCTCCCCGGAGCCGTCGGCGAACAGCGCGGTGCGGTCCCCGTGAGGGACGACGTGTCCTGGCATCGGAGCATCGAGCGAGAGGTCGGTCAGGGCCGGGTCCTGCACGTAGTAGTGGAAGTGGTCGCCGTGGCCCTGGGCGAGCAGACCGGTGTCGTACATGGTGATGGTGTCCGAGGCGCTGACCGCGACATGACGGCCGTCCCCGGCGGGGTTCAACCGCACATAGCCCTCGACGTCCTCGCTGCTCAGGGTGCTGCCGTCGGCCGAATCGAGGGTGGTGATCCCGCCGTCGTGGGCGAGCACGATGCGCGGCGAGAGGGCACCGACCTCGGTGCGATCCGAGGCGGGCGCGGTGTCGCCGCCGGCGTCGGAGCCTCCGTCCGAGGCCCCTCCGCCGGACGGCGCACCCCCCTCTCCGGCTCCGGCGCAGGCCGAGAGGGCGAGCACCCCGACTCCGAGGAGCGCGACAGCTCGCCGCTTCATGACAATGGTTCTCATCTGAATCATGCGACGAAGCGTACCAGGTGTTGAGAACCCTTCTCACCATAGCGACGGCTCATCATAGCGACGGCTCACCATTGCGACGGCCCGACCCGGGAGCCTGTCGTGCGCGCACCGAGCACGACGATCGAGGCACCGCCGGCGACGCGAGTTCTGGGCCCGAACGCGATGGCGCGCTGTGCTTCCGTTCGTGGAAGCACAGCGCGCAATGGCGTCAGGGGCAGGCCGTGCGAGCGGCGGTGGGTCGGCTCAGATGACGCCGAAGGCGATCATCGCGTCGGCCACCTTGCGGAAGCCGGCGACGTTCGCGCCCACCACGTAGTCGCCGGGACGGCCGAGCTCGTCGGCGGTCTCCAGGCAGGTGGTGTGGATGCCCTTCATGATCTCGGTCAGCCGCTGCTCGGTGTGCCCGAAGCTCCAGGCATCGCGGCTGGCGTTCTGCTGCATCTCCAGGGCGCTGGTCGCCACACCGCCGGCGTTCGCGGCCTTGCCCGGGCCGAAGGCCACATCGGCGTCGTGGAAGATGCCCACGGCTTCCGGCGTGCAGGGCATGTTCGCGCCCTCGGAGACCGCGAGGACCCCGTTCTTGACCAGGGTGCGGGCGGCGTCGGCGTCGAGCTCGTTCTGGGTGGCGCTGGGCAGGGCGATGTCGACCGGGACGTCCCAGACGCTGCCGCCGGGGACGAAACGGGCGCTCCCGCCCCGACGCTCGGCGTACTCCACGATGCGTCCGCGCTCGACCTCCTTGACCTGCTGGAGCAGCTCGAAGTCGATGCCGTTCTCGTCGACGACGTAGCCGGAGGAGTCCGATGCGGTCACCGGGATGCCCCCGAGCTGCTTCGCCTTCTCGATCGCGTAGATCGCAACGTTGCCGGAGCCGGAGACGGCGACGCGACGGCCGTCGAAGGAGGAATCGCGGGCCTTGAGCATCTCGTCGGCGAAGATCGCGGCACCGTAGCCGGTGGCCTCCTTGCGCACGAGGGACCCGCCCCAGTCCAGACCCTTGCCGGTCAGGACGCCGGCCTCGTAGCGATTGGTCAGGCGCTTGTACTGGCCGAAGAGGTAGCCGATCTCGCGGGCGCCGACGCCGATGTCGCCGGCGGGGACGTCGGTGTACTCCCCCATGTGCCGATGCAGCTCGGTCATGAAGGACTGGCAGAAGCGCATCACCTCGCCGTCGCTGCGCCCGTGCGGGTCGAAGTCGGAGCCGCCCTTGCCGCCGCCGATGGGCAGCCCGGTCAGGGAGTTCTTGAAGATCTGCTCGAAGCCGAGGAACTTCACGATGCCGAGGTTCACGGAGGGGTGGAACCGCAGACCGCCCTTGTAGGGGCCGAGCGCGGAGTTGTACTCGACGCGGAAGCCGCGGTTGATCTGGACGGTGCCCTCGTCGTCCACCCAGGGGACGCGGAAGATGATCTGACGCTCCGGCTCGCACAGGCGCATGATGATGCCCTGGTCGTTGTACTCCGGGTGACGACCCTGGATGACCTCCAGCGACTCGAAGACCTCCCGCACCGCCTGCTGGAACTCCGGTTCACCGGGGTTGCGGTGCAGCACCTGGTCGTACGTGTTCTGGAGCATCGAATCGATCATCGCGGTCCTTTCAGGGCCCGGGGGTCCCGGGGTCACGGGGTCTCCGCCGAGGCGGAGGTCGGAGCGCCGCCCAGGGTACGCGTCCGCTCCCGGCCGCGGCACGGGCCGTTCGCCGAGTGAACATGCATAGGCCCGATTACCCCTGCACGCTGGGGATACGTCCGACGGGGTCGTTCCGGGGGCAGTTGCCTTCGTCACGAACCCTCCGTCAACACTCCGCCACGAACCCTCCGCCACCAGCCCTCCACCTCGTCCCCCGGTTCGCCCGCTGCAGGGCGCGCGGCGGGCTCGATCGGATGTGACGTCCGACGCGGCGTGCGACGTGCCTCGGACTCATGGGTACGATCGTACGCATGCGCTCCGAGCCGTCCACCCTGCGCCGTGCCCGCGCGGCCGTCGCCACCCTGTTCTTGACGAACGGGGCGCTGCTGGCCAATCTCCTGCCCCGCTACCCCGAGATCAAGGCGGAGCTGGCACTCACCAATTCGACCTACGGGCTGGTCCTGGCCGCCTTCCCCGCCGGCGCGATCCTGGCCGGACTGGGAGCCGGGGCGCTGATCCGACGGCTCGGCTCCGCGCCTCTGGCCACCGGCGGGACGATCCTGACCGCTCTCGGACTGCTGGGGGCCGCCTGGTCACCGAGCGCAGGACTGCTGGCCCTCGCCCTGCTGTGCGCCGGGGGCAGCGATGCGATCACCGATGTCGCGCAGAATGCGCACGGCCTGCGGGTCCAGCGCGCCTACCGCCGCTCGATCATCAACTCCTTCCATGCCGTCTGGTCCATCGGGGCGGTGCTCGGCGGGTCCCTGGCGGCCCTCGCGATCGCCCTCGAGATCCCGCTGCGGATCCATCTGGCGGCCTCCGGCCTGCTGTTCGCGGTGGTCGCGCTGGTGGCGCTGCGCTTCACCCTGCCCGGGAAGGACCCCGAGAACACGCAGATCCCGGCGGGGGCCGATCCGGCAGGCCCCTCCTCCGGTGCCGGGACAGCGCCCTCAGCCGCCGGCGCGAGCCGGGCACGGCTCGCGGTGATGCTGTCGGTACTGGTGGCCATCGCCATCGGCGGCACCCTGGTCGAGGATTCCGGCAACTCCTGGGCGACGCTCTACCTCGGCCGCGATCTCGGTGCCCCGGCAGCGATCGCCGCCACCGGGTACATCGCCCTGGTGGGCGCGCAGTTCATCGGCCGCACGATCGGCGATGGCCTGGTGGACCGCTTCGGTCAGCGCGCCGTCGCCCGGGGCGGGGGCGTGGTCATCACCCTCGGCATGGGATGCGCCCTGGCCGTCCCCACGGTGCCGGGCACGGTCGCCGGCTTCGCCCTGGCAGGGCTGGGCAGCGCGACCCTGGTGCCCGCGGCCATGCAGGAGGCCGACGACCTGCCGGGACTGCGGCACGGCACCGGATTGACGATCGTGTCGTGGCTGATGCGGCTGGGCTTCCTGGCCTCACCACCGCTGGTCGGCCTGGTCGCCGATGCGGCCGGGCTGCGCATGGGCCTCCTGGTGGTTCCGCTGGCGGGACTGCTGGTCATCGTGATGTCCGGCGTCCTGAGCACCCGTGGCCCCGCCGCCGACCACGGTGCGCAGCCGGCGCCCGAACCGATCACCGACCACAGCTGAGCCGCGTCAGCGCTCAGCGGTAGACCTCCTCAGCGCTCTGCGGTGAGCCGTCCCAGTGCCTCCGCGATCAGCGCGGTTCGCGCCGGCGCGGTATGCAGCGCCCGGTGCAGGGCGAGACCCTCGTTCATCGCATCCAGCAGGATGGCTGTGTCCTCGTCGACGAAGGGAGCGAGCGTGGCGCGCGTGCGTGCCATCCAGGCGCTCGTGAGGTCGCGGTATTCGGGGCGGCGCGCCGCCAGGGTGTAGAGCTCCTGGGAGATCACCAGCTCCCGCTGCGTGGAGAAGACATCCTCACCGATGTTCGCGCCGAAGGCCTCGAGCGCCTCGTCCAGCGTCGCGGCGGATGCCATGCGCTGCTCGACCCGCGCGGCCATCTGATCGGCGAAGCGCGCGAAGGCCTCCCGCAGCAGCTCGTCCATTCCGCTGAAGTGGTAGGTCATCGACCCCAGCGGGACATCGGCGGCAGCGGCCACGCGCCGGTGGGACGTGCCGGCCATCCCGTGCTCGGCGATCACGTCGAGGCAGGCATCGATGATGCGATCACGACGCTCGGGGTCGTGACGTCGGGGCCGGGCAGGAACGGGCACGCCCCGAGCCTAGCTGCCGCCCGGGGCGCAGCTTCGGGGTTCCGAGCGCCACTGCCCCGCGCCGTCCCCGCCGACGACCGGACCGCCGACAGGACCACCGACAGAACCACCGACAGGACCACCGACCGAGCGCTCCAGGCTGGTCCGCTCAGGACGCAGGCGCCGTCTCCCCCAGTCCGAACTCGCGCACCTGCACCCACTGCCCGCCGGGGTTCTTCCCGGTCACGCGCAGTCGAGCGACGCGGACCTCCTGCGCCTCCGGCAGCGTCACCTCGAGGACGGAGGAGCCGTCGGTGGAGCCGACCTGCGACCAGCTCGTCCCGTCGGCCGAGAACTCGAGGACGCCCTCGTAGATCTGGTCCCCAGCCGTGGTGTCGCTGCCTGCCATCTGGATCCGGGCGAAGGTGATGGGATGGATCTGCTCGAGATCGATGCGGATCTCGTCGTCGACCTCCGGTGCTGCGTCGGACCAGAACATGGTCGCCAGGTCGCCGTCGACCATCCGCTCGGGTGCATAGTCCTGGTAGGTGCCCAGTGTCGTGCTCGCGGTGGCGGGCAGGCCGCGGAAGGGCAGGGAGGGATCATCGGGCAGCACCGCCCGCAGCTCCTCCCAGGCCCGGGACACGAAGGTCTCGAAGACCCCGTCGCCGACGCTGGGGACGATCTGGTCCTCGCGGTAGACGCCGTCCGCGCGCTGATCGGGCACGGTCGCCTCCCCGGCCGCCGCGATGTGCTGACCCACCCGGGCCGCGGCGGCGGAGGCGTCCTCCAGCCGGTCCTCGACGATCGCCCGCAGCATCTCGAGCTGGGCTCGCAACGCCTCAGCCCAATGACCGGCCGCGGTGATCCACGGGAGGGTGTCGGCGTAGAAGCCCGGGGAGGCCATCGGCTCCAGGGTGTCCTCGAGGCCGACGATGGTGGCCAGACGCTCGCTCAGCTCCTGGCCGCCGTCGGTCCCGCCGTCGTACGCGGCCCAGAAGGCCTCGACGTCGGCCGAGAGCGCGGGAGCGGTGGGAGAGCCGTCGCGGTAGGGCCAGTGGAGGTTCAGATCGACGAAGACCCGCAGGTCGTGGCGGATCTTCTCGTCGGCCCCGGCGAGTTCGTCGAGCACGGCCTGCCAGGAGTCCTCGGCGTCGTAGACGATCGGGTCCCAGCAGTAGTCGGCATAGTTCGCCAGGGCGATCAGCGAGGCGTAGGGCTCGATCATCGGGTTCGAGGTGAAGCCGGCGATGTGCTCGTGCAGCGTCGGGGCGCGACCTTCGAGAGGGTTCAGGAACAGGCGGTCGCGCCGCCCGTCGTTGACCGGGAAGTTGTCCCAGATGAACAGGTGATCGGTGTGGTAGCTCTCGACCGCCCGCACCACGGAGTCCTCGGTGACCTCGGGCGAGAAGACCCCCTCGCCGGTCCATTGGATGCGGACGTCGGGGTGGGTCTGCTCGCCGAAGGTCCTCTTGTAGGCGCTGGGCTCGGAGCCCGCGTAATGGGTGGGCACGGTCTCGAGAGGCTCGAGGCCGTGGGCCTGGACGTAGTCCTCCTGGAGACGGGTGAGGTAGTGGGCCTGCGCCTCGGCGAGGGAGGCGAACTGGGCGGCGTCGGCGTCATCGAGCTCACCGGGGATGTCATCCAGCGCGATGTAGAAGCGGGTGACCCCGAGTTCGCGCAGCTGCTCGAACTTCGTGACCGTGGCCTCGAAGTCCTCGTCGCTGCCGTAGGTGATGTCGTTGCCGGGTGAGAGCGCGTAGGTGAAGCTCACATGGTGCGCGCTCGCGGTCCCCACGAGCTCGGCGAGCTTCTCGAGCTCCTCCCCCTCGTACAGCTCGCGCCACTTCGAGCGCAGCAGCAGGTCGTCCTTGGGGGTGTAGATGTAGGTGTTGAGCTTGTGCGCGCCGTAGAACGCGAAGTGGTCCAGACGGGCCTGGTGGGACCAGGGGATCCCGTAGAAACCCTCGATCGCCCCGCGGATCTCCATCCGGGGAGCATCGCGCACGTGCACGGCGGGAACGCGCCACCCGCCGGCGAGCAGCTGACGCAGAGTCTGGACCGCGTAGTACGTGCCGCGGGCGTCGCGGCCGGCCAGGGTGACCACGGGCCCGCGGTTCCGTCCGGTCGCCAGGACGTAGCCGTCGGCGGCCAGGCCGTCGGGGCCGGGAACGCCGGCGGCCTCGAGCTGGACGGCGATGGTGGGATTGTCCTCGGGCGTGCCGAGGTGGATGCGGGGCCCGGCCACGATGTCGTCGGCGGAGCCCGCGACGACGGTGTGCACGCGGGATCCGGCGCTCTGGAGCACCTCGGCCAGAGCCTCCTGGGCGGCGGTGTCCGTCTCCGCGCCGATCACGACCGTCACCTTTCCGCGCAGCACCACCTCGTGCTCGCTGCCCTGGACCGATCGCGGCCTCGGCCGCAGATCCGAGACGCTCCCGGAGCCATGGCCCGCGTCGGCGAGCGCGGCGGGCAGCGGGAGGGCGAGGGTGCCGCCGAGCGCGAGTCCGAGGCCGAGGGCGTGGCGGCGGGACAGGCCGCGGACGCGGGGAACCGGGGTGCTGTCGGCGGGCGAGGAGGGGGACATGCGATGCACGAAGGACTGGCACCTTTCCGGGCCGCGCCGACCTGCGGGCGCGAGCAGTCCGAGTGGGGGCGGAGGCAGGGGGTGCATCACGGGCGTGACGCGCCCCACAGAAGCAGTGTCAGGTTAACAGGTTAAGCCGTTCACGCCGAGAGGTCCCCGTCGTCGGGATGGAAGATCGCCTCGATCGAGGAGCCGAAGACCGCGGCGATGCGGAAGGCCAGCGGGAGGGACGGGTCGTACCTGCCGTTCTCGATCGCGATGACGGTCTGCCGGGAGACTTCGAGGGCCCTGCCGAGCTCGGCCTGGGACCAGCGCCGGTCGGTGCGGAGGGCCTTGATGTCGTTGCGCATGTCGGTCGCCCCTCTCACCGGTACCGAACGGCGGAGACGATCGTGCCGATGATCCACGAGAGCATCAGGATCGAGAAGGCGAAGATCCAGTTCAGCTCGGGCAGCACGTAGAACTGCAGCACGCCGACGGCCAGGATCAGCGGGGTGGAGACGACGAAGGCGAGCAGGATCGCCTCGGCGATCTTCCGCCGCTCGAACTCGTCGCCGCTGCGATACATCGCAATGTTCGCCCAGGCCATGAGGCCGACGGCGGGGATGACCAGGAGCGCGGGGACCCAGCCGGGCCCGCCGAACGATGCGGTGCCGACGGCGAGCCCGAGCCCGATGGCGTACAGGGCGATGCCGGCGGTGAAGCGGAGGGCGAAGGCGCGGTTGGCGCGGGTGCGGGCGGGAGTGTTCATGACGGGTCCTTTCACAGCGGTCGGGCGAGGACGGCGCAGGGCGCGTGGTCCGAGGAGGAGGGACGGGCGAGAGTCAGCCCACGGCGAGCAGGAGGGTGGGCAGTCCCAGCAGCAGCAGGTCCAGGCCCCAGTGGGCGAGCACCAGCGGGACCAGTCGCCGCATCCAGAGCCACAGCCCGCCGAGCACCAGGCCGGCCAGCAGCGTGGTCAGCACTTTGGCGGCGACGTCGGGCCCGGAGGTGAGGGCGAAGCCGACATGCTGCAGCCCGAAGACGACGGCGACCACGACCAGGGCGCCGAGAGAGCCGATCCGGCGGCCCAGGCGCGGCTGGGCATAGCCGCGGTAGACGGCCTCCTCCGCGCAGGCGATGGTCAGCGGCGCGATCAGCACGGCCACGAGCCCCACCCACAGGGGGACGTCGGGCGCGGGCGGCGGCATCGGCAGGGAGCCGCGGTACACGATCAGGTTGGCGAGGAAGATCGCGACGAGGAATCCGACCACGAGGATCACCAGCATCAGGGCACCCCAGGCGAGGTCGACCCAGCGCCAGGGGGCGAAGAGGTCGCGGAGCCGGCGACCCTCGGCGCGCATCGCGCGGCCGACGATGATCAGGGCGATCACGTCGACGAGCACGACCAGGGCATTGGCGAGCACCAGCGAGCGCTCCGCCGCCAGAAGGCCGAGCCCGAGAGTGAGGATGAGCAGCGGACGGACGACGAGGACGCCGAGGATCCGCCCGACGGGGGCCGGGGCGGTCGCAGCGTCGGCCGGCGATGCATCCGACGAGGTCAGAGCGCTGTGGGGATCGAGAGGGGCGAAGGGTCGAGGTGCGGTGTTCATGCTTCGAATGTAAGGCGCTCTTGACATTCAAGTCAAGGGTTCTTGACACGCAAAGTCAAGATTCCTTGACGTCGCAGGTCAGGCGAGCGCTTCAGCCGAGCAGCCGTTCGAGGCCCTCCGCAAAGGCATCCGCCTCGGAGTCCGTGGTGTCCTGCACCCGGAACGGCGAGCCATTCGCCCCTGGTCGCGACCTCCCGAGGGGTCAGCGCACACGCCTCGGCACTCCGGAGTCCGGCCCTGGTCGCCCTCAGCCCTCGCGCACGTCCAGCTCCCGCTGCACCCAGGCGGGGTCGTCGGTGGTGATCGTGCCGGCGTCGCAGGCGAGCGCGACGGCAAGCTCCTCGGGGGTGTTCACGGTCCACGGATTCAGCTGCAGCCCGGCCTGGTGCGCGGCCTCGGCGGCGCGCAGCGAGAGCCCGCGGATCGACGGGCCGATGCCGACGGCCCCCAGCTCCCGGGCGGTCTCCAGCGCCTGCTGGTCGATCTGCTCGACCAGGTAGGAAACCGCCGTGGCGGTGGCTCGTCGGATCTCGGCGAGCGCGTCGGCGTGGAAGGAGATCACGGTCGAGGCGGCCCCCGGCGACCCCGCCGGCAGGGCCCGCAGCTGCTCGGCCACCGCCCGCGCGGCGGCGGCGACCTTGACCTCGATGAACACCGGCGCGGTGGTCATCGCCAGCAGCTCCTCGAGCGAAGGGATCCCCTCCCCCTCCGCCAGGCGCACCGTGTCCAGCTCGGCACGGGTGAGGTCCCCGATCGCGCCGGTCGCGAGCGGGGAGGCGGGATCGGCGGTGCGATCGATCGTCTCGTCGTGCATGACGACCACGTGCCCGTCGGCGCTGAGATGGACGTCGCACTCCAGCAGCTGCGCACCGTCCTCGAGGGCCCGACGGAAGGAGGCGAGAGTGTTCTCGGGGACGTGCGCGGCGGCGCCGCGGTGCCCGACGATCGCGGGACGCGGGGGCGTGCTCGCGAGGCGTCGTGGAGCGGACTGCTGGGTCATTGCTCTCCTGAGAAGTTGTCGGTCGGTGTCTCCGCGGGACACCGTGGTGGCCCGGGCAGATGTGCACGGGCGGTGAGGATCGGGCCCACCCTCTGGACCCTACCCAGTGGCCTGGCTCACACTGGGGACCTGCGCCCTGACGCAGGGTGCTGTGCCCGTCCCGACGGGCCGGGCATCGACCGGGCGGACCGCCCGGGAAGGGGAACCCATGTTCGGGAACATGATCAGAACCAGGACGACGAACGACCACCGCGACCGCCGTGAGCACCGACTCCACCTGGCGGATGCGGCGCACGGGCGCACCGGTCGACGACGGGTGGCTCCGCTGGCGGGCCTCGCTGTCACGGCGGGACTGCTCGCGGGGGCCGGAGCGGCCGCCGCGGACGGTCCTGGAAGCGGTGACGGCGAGAACCTGTTCGAGGGCACCTGGACCTTCGGCTACACCGAGAAGACGCTGACCGCCGAGGAGCTCGGCGACGTCGTCGAGGCGAAGGCGGAGGCCCGCGGCCCTGACGAGATGTCCTTGTCCGTCCGCTGTGCGGACGGCATCGACACCTCGGTCCGGGACTACGTGGCGTACTGCGTCGCGATCGCCGACGAAGGGGTCGAGCACCCCTGGAAGCTCACCGGTGGCCCGGCCGACGCCGGGCTGGTGGTCGAGGTCGAGAACTTCGGCTGACCTGACCGGCCGGGCACCGGCCGACAGGGCACCGGCCGGCAGGGCGACCTGACCTGCCGGTGGGGATCGGCCCGGCGGCGACCGGACGGTGCCGCCGGGCGGACCGCCTCAGGGCCCCGTCAGCTCCTCCCTCCGGGCGCGGGCCCAGGCGGGGTCGTCCACCGTGACCGTGTCACAGCCCAGCTCGAGGGCACGCGCCAGCTCCTCCTCGGAACGGGCCGTCCAGAGATTGAGCTGGATGCCGAGCTCACGCGTCCGGTCGACGTCCGCCTGGCGTGCGTCGGCGATCCGCACCCCGATCTGGGCGACGCCCAGCTCCGCCGCGGTCTCGAAGAATTCCGGGGAGGTGGCGGTCGTGGTCAGCAGCAGCGGGATGCGCGGCTCCGCCTCCCGTGCCGTCCGCAGCGCTTCGGGATGGAAGGAGATGATCTGTGCCGGCGAGATCCGCTGATCCCAGGCGTCCTGGTCGAAGTGCTCCATCAGGATCCGGGCGACGCGCTCGGCGGCGGCCGGTGCCTTGATCTCCACCAGCAGCGGGACGCGGGTGCCGTCCCTGCGGACCGCGGCGTCGAGCACCTGGTCGAGGGTCGGGATGTGCTCGCCCTTGCCCACCAGCACCCGGTCCAGCTGCGCGCGGGTCAGATCGGACACCGCCCCGGTGTGCAGCGGCGACTCCTCCTGCGCCGTCCGATCGATGGTGGCGTCGTGCATGATCACGTCGACCCCGTCGCTGCTGAGGTGCACATCGCACTCCAGCAGCTGAGCACCTTCGGCGATGGCGCGATGAAACGAGAGCACCGTGTTCTCCGGCTCCAGGGCGGCGGCCCCCCGGTGCCCGACCAGCGCGGGCAGGGCCTCACCCGTGGGCTCGTGCCCGTGCGCGCCCGTCGGCCGTCGCTCTGCGCCCGTCATGCGCTGCGCCGCCTCGTCCGTCGGCCGCCGCCCGGCCGAGTCGGACGTGCGGGCGGGGGCACTCACTTCCACCCCTGGAAGTCCACGGCCTCGTACGACTCGCGGTCCTCGTCCAGGCCTTCCTGCAGCTCGGCCGCCAGGGAGTCCAGGACCTCCTGCGGCGAGGAGCCGTCGCCGTAGACGCGGCCCTGGGCGACGCCGATCTCGTTGACCCGGCCGGCATCCCAGTTGGTGTAGTCCGCGGTGCGGGCGTTCTCGAGCTGGTTCAGGGCCACCAGGTAGTTGGGGTTCTCGGCGACCAGGTCCTTGACGGCCTGGGTCTCCGCGGCGGCCTGGACGATCGGCACGTATCCGGTACCGATGTGCCAGGTCGCGGACTGCTCGGGCCCGGCCAGGAAGCGCAGCAGCTCGGCGCAGGCGTCCTGGCGCTCCTGCGACTCCGTGCGCACGATCGACAGGCCGGATCCGCCGGTCGGGACCTGCTTCTGCTCGCCCTCCTTCGAGAGCATGTAGGCCACGCCGATCTCGAACTTCCCGTCGGCGGCCACGGTCTGTCCGGTCAGGCCGGCGGTGGAACCGCGCCAGCCGGCGGTCACCCCGGACTGGAAGTCCGTGCCGGCGTCCTTGGCGAGGTAACCGTAGCCGGCGTCGTGGATGAACGCCCGCTGCCACTGAAGCCACTCGACCCCGATCTCGTCGTTGATGGTGACCTCGAAGTCCTGATTCGAGTTCGCTCCGCCGAAGCCCCAGATGTCGGCCTGGCCGTGCCAGGCATCGGGCGAGAAGGCAATCGCCGACAGCGGCCGTCTCTCGACCTCGATCTTCGCCAGCTCCGGGGCGAACTCGGCAAGGTCCTCCCAGGTGCTGGGGCCCTCTTCGGGCAGTCCGGCCTCCTGGTAGCGGGTCTTGTTGAAGTAGAACAGCGGGGTGGAGCGGGCGAAGGGCACCACGAACGTCTCGCCGGCCACGATCCCCTCGTGCACGTAGTTCGGGATGTAGACGTCCGTGCTCCACTCGTCATCGAAGTAGCCGTCCAGCGGCACGAGCGCATCGGAGGCGTGGAACTGCAGCCACTGCATCTCGGGGAAGCAGACGATGTCCGGGACAGTGCGGGCCTGCAGCGAGGCGGTGAACTTCTGGACCAGGTCGTCGTACCCGCCCACGGACTCCGCGATCGCGACGATCTCGTCCTGGGACTCGTTGAACTCGGTGAACAGCTGCGTGACGACCTCGTAGTTCTCCGCCGTGAAGGGGGCCCAGAACAGGATCGGGGTCCTGCCCTCGTACTCGGGCGGGACCGTGAGGTCGGCCTGGGTGAAGCCGTCGCGGATGTTGCTCTCGGCGCCGTCGCCTCCGCCCAGCGGTGAGCCGCAGGCGGCGAGGCCGGCGGCGCCGGCGCCGAGGCCCATCGCGGTGAGCAGACCACGACGGGACGGGGTGATGAGGGTGCGGGACATGCGGATCGCTCCTTGGGGTGCGGGTGATCGTGCGGGGCTGGGGTGATCTGCTCGACGGCAAGGCTGGTCAGGGGTGCGCAGCGCGGCGACGCTGGAAGCTTTCGGCTCCCTGTGTGACCTCGATGCATCTATGGCCGTGAGGTCACGCTGAGGACCGAAAGGGGGTGCCGGCCGGCACCGACGGGCCGGGCCATCACTTCAGGGCTCCGGCGGCGAGGCCGCCGATGATGCGCTTCTGGGCGAGGAAGAAGAGGATCAGCATCGGCAGGGAGACGAACACGGCGCCGGCCATGATCACGCCCCAGTTGCTGTAGCCCTCCTGGCTGCGCAGGAACAGCAGGCCGATGGGCAGGGTGCGCATGTCCGCGGTGGAGGTGACGATCAGCGGCCAGACGTACTCGTTCCACTTGCCGACCATCACGATCAGCGTGGCGGTGAGGATCATCGGGCTGGACAGCGGCACCACGATGGTGAGCATGCGACGGATGTGCCCGGCGCCGTCGATCTCCGCGGCCTGCAGGATGTCGCGATCGATGGTGCGCATGTACTGGTACAGCAGGAA
Source organism: Brachybacterium fresconis (assembly GCF_017876515.1). Classification (NCBI taxonomy): domain Bacteria; kingdom Bacillati; phylum Actinomycetota; class Actinomycetes; order Micrococcales; family Dermabacteraceae; genus Brachybacterium; species Brachybacterium fresconis. The sequence goes on from NZ_JAGIOC010000001.1 coordinate 2,581,482, forward strand.
CATCGCGAAGGCGCTGGCGATGCCCGGCAGGATGATCCCGGCGTACGAGTTCAGCCAGCCCAGGTTCGCCACGGTGATGTAGTTGACGATCAGGGTGACATGGCCCGGCAGCATCAGCGAGGCGATGATCAGGGCGAAGGCGATCTTCTTGAACCGGAACTCGACGAACACGAAGGCATAGGCGCACAGGATCGCCAGCGAGATCTCCAAGAAGGTGCCCACCCCGGTGGTCACGATCGAATTGACGAAGAACCGGTCGAACGGGGCGGAGCTCCACGCCTCGGTGAAGTTCTCCAGGGTCAACGAGGTCGGGATCCACTGCAGCGGCCAGGAGTAGATCTCCCCGTGCGGCTTCAGCGACGAGGAGAACAGCCAGAACAGCGGGACGAGGAACACCGCGATGGTCGCGAGCACCCCGGCGACGAGGACGCCGGTCACCCAGCGCGGCCGACGGGGACCGCGACTCCGGCCGCGGTTCGCCCGCGGGCCGCCGAGGGTGCCCTCGGCGGAGGCCCCGGAGGTCGCAGGGGCCCCGGAGGCGGGGTCGGGATGCAGGGTCAGGGAGCTCATGAGTCGTAGTTGACCTTCCTGTCGCCGACGCGGACCTGCAGGTAGGTGATCACCAGCAGGATCGCGAGCAGCACGGTGGCGGCCGCCGAGGCGGTGCCGATGTCGAACTTCTGGAAGGCCTCCTCGTAGACCATCCAGCTCAGCGTGCTGGAGGAGACCCCGGGCCCGCCGCTGGTCATGATCGAGATGATGTCGAAGGCCTGGGCCGCGGAGATGATGCCCGTGATCGACAGGAAGAAGATGATCGGGCTCAGCAGCGGCAGGGTCAGATGGCGCAGCAGCTTCCCGCCGTGGGCCCCGTCGAGCGCGGCCGCCTCGTAGAGATCCTTCGGCAGGTCGAGGATCGCGGTGTAGCAGATGACGGTCACGAAGCCGAGTCGCTGCCAGGTGTAGGCGATGGTGATCGCCCACAGCGACCAGTCCGAGGTGGTGGTCCAGTCCGGCGAGGCGGCGCCGAACAGGGAGAACACCCAGCGTGACAGCCCGTAGTTGGGGTCGAACATGAACAGCCACAGGATGCCGACGGCAGCGCCGGGGAGCATGTGCGGGGCGAAGGCCATGGTCTGCGCGAAGCCGGTCAGCGGGACCTTGGTGGCCAGCAGGCTGCCCAGCAGCAGGCCGCCGATGATCGAGCCGACCACGCTCACCCCGGTGAAGACGAGCGTGTTCAGCAGGACCTGCCCGAAGCTCGGGTCGGTCAGCAGGTCGATGTAGTTCTCCAGGCCCACGAACTCCGGACTCGGCGCCACGAAGTCCCATTCCATGACGCTGAGGCCGATGTTGTAGAGAGCCGGGTAGTAGGAGAAGACGATGATCGCGATCAAGTTCGGAGCGATCAGCGCGCCGAACAGCATCGCGTCGCGTCGACGGCGCCGACGGCGCTGCGGGGAGGTCCGGGACCGGAGCGGGCCGGGGCTCGCACCCGGGATGCCGGATGACCCGGGCCCCGGTCCGGCGGCACCGGGGTCTCCCTCGGCCCCGTGCGGGGCCGAGCGGCCCGGGTCGGGGTGCGGTCGGACGGCGAGTGTCATGAGAGCGCTCCCAGCTTCCTGGTCGGAGGGCGGCCCGGACATCGGACAGGGCCGACGTCGACGACCGCCCACACCGTAAGGACGACTCCGACGTGGGCGCCACCAGCGGGAACGTCGTGGTGAACCGATCGTGAACACCTGCTGTCACCCCTGGTGGGAGCGCTCCCACGCCGCCCCGAGGGGGCCCGAGCCGAGCAGAGTGGGGCCGTTCGGGGGCGGCGTCCACCGAGCGTTCATCGGCGCGTCCCCGACTGTTCCACCGTCGCGCGATCCCCCCGCGATCCCGCGCACCCAGGTTTCACCCGTCGGCCACCCGTCGGCCCGTGCGGGCACTCCGTGCTGCGCTACCCTGCGCTGGATACGCGGATCGCCGCCCGGGCTCGAGGATGAGCCCGCCCATGGGGCGCCGCCCGGCCGACCCAGGGGGATGAGCGCAGGAGATGAGCCGACCACCGACGATGGAGGACGTGGCGCGCGCCGCCGGTGTCTCGCGCTCGACGGTCTCCCGCGTGTTCCAGGGCGGCGGCGAGCGCGTCTCCCCCGATGCGATGATCGAGGTGCACGAGGCCGCGACGCGGCTGGGGTACGTGCACAACCTGGTCGCCAGCGGCCTCGCGAGACGGCACGGGCGTCAGCTGGGGCTCCTGATCCGCGACGCCACGAACCCCGCGTACGGCCATCTCCACGCGGAGATGAATCGCGCGGTCGAGGCCGCCGGGCGCACTCTGATCTCGGTCACGGCCTTCCGTCACGACTACGGCACCGCCGAGGTGGAGGGGCTGAACCGCCTGCGCGGGCAGCGGGTCGCCGGAATCTTCGTGGGCACGGGGGTGACCGCTGCCGAGGACCTCGTCGAGACGGTCACCGCACTCCCGCTGATGATCGTCGGCCGCCCGAACGACCATCCGCTGATCGAGTCCGTCAGCTACGACGAGCGCGCCCATGGCCGCCGGGTCGCCGAGGAGATCGCGGCGGCAGGCCATCGCCGGATCGCCGTGCTGAGCGCTCCCCTGCTCTACTCACGGGTGTTCGACCTGCGCATCCGCAGTCTTCTCGAACGATGCCGTGAGCTCGGGGTCCGGACCCGCGAGGTGCCGCTGCTGCCGGTCGAGCAGGGCGTGGTGCGGGCGCTCGATACGGCCCGTGACGACGGTCTGAGCTGCATCGTCTGCCCGGTGGACTACGTCGCGCTGGATCTGCTGCGCGCCGCGGCCGAGCGCGGGGTGCGGATCCCCGAGGACGTCAGCACGGTGGGCTTCGACGGCATCAGCGACGGACTGGACCTGATCGGTCTGGCCACCGTGCGCCTGCCGGTCGCGGAGGTGGCCCAGGAGGCCGTGGCACGGATGGACGACCTGCTGACCAGGGACCAGGCGGGGCCCGACGCACCGCCTGTGGAGTCCCCGCGCACGGCGGCCGACGAGGAGGATCCGGCAGGGACGGGCGCGACCTACGGGCAGGACTCGTCCGGGCCGGACGCAGCCGGCGGGGAGGGCCCGACCCCGCAGAGCCCGCCGCGCGCGCGACATGCGGTCCACGCGGGGCAGTTCCTGCCCGGTCGGACGCTCGGGGCACCTGCGGAGCTCAGGCGCGGCTGAGGAGGCCGCCGCGACGTCTCCGGGCTCTCGACGACCCGCCGCGTCGGCGGTCACCGCGCGAGAGAGACCACGCCGGACACCTCCATCCGTCCCACCCGTTCGAACACCAGCTGCTGCATCGCCGCGGCCGCCGTCGACAGCGGAGCCCCGGGCCGACGGGCGAGGTTCAGCGTGCGCTCCAGGACCGGCTCCGCCAGCGGGATGCTCCGCAGCCCCGGACGGTCCAGCACCACCATCGCCGGGACCACCGCCACCCCGATGCCGCGCTCGACGAATCGCAGGACCGCGTCCATCTCCGCTCCCTCGACCGCGACCTCCGGCGCCAGGCCCGCGAAGGCGAAGGCCGCATCGGTCGCCGCCCGCAGGTCGTAACTGCGGTGGAAGGCGACCTGCGGGAGATCGGCGAGCCGAGCCAGGGTCAGTCCCGCCGCCCCGTCGGCCCCGGCCGGGGCGGGCTTCCTCGCGGAGGAGGCCACCACCAGGCGCTCCTGAAGCAGGGGGAGCAGCTCGGCCCCGTCGATGCGCGGGGCGCCATCGCGCGTGACGATCACGGCCAGGTCGAGCTCCCCCGCCGTCAGCTGGTCCACCAGCGCCAGCGAACCGGCCTCGCTGACCTGCAGATCGACGCCCGGGTAGCGGTCGTGGAACACCGCGAGAACGTCGGCGACGAGGGAGACGCACACCGTGGGCGGCGCCCCCAGCCGCACCCGTCCCCGACGCAGGCCCGCGAGCTCGTCGAGCTCGGCCCGGGCGGCCTCGGCATCGGCCAGCATGCGCCGGGCGATCGGCAGCAGCACGCGTCCGGCCTCGGTCAGCTCCGCGCCGCGTCGGCCCCGCCGGAACAGCGCCGCGCCCAGCTCCGCCTCCAGGGTCCTGATCTGCCGCGACAACGAGGGCTGTGCGATGAACTGCTCCTCGGCAGCTCGGGTGAAGGTGCCCAGCCGGGCGACGGCCTCGAAGGCGCTCAGATGCTCAGCTCGCATACGTCATAGCGTATCGACATGGAACACTGCCGACGTTTGCATTGGCGCTATCTCTGCAGCGTCCCTAGCGTGGTGGTCATGAGCATCGACGCCCCCACCGACCGCCTGATCACCACCTCTGTCCTCGTCATCGGCACCGGCGGGGCCGGCCTGCGGGCCGCCATCGAGCTCGCCGAGCGCGGAGTCCAGGTGCTGACCGTGGGGAAGCGACGACGCCACGACGCCCACACGACGCTCGCCGCCGGGGGGATCAACGCGGCGCTGGGCACCATGGATCCCGAGGATTCCTGGCAGCAGCACGCCGCCGACACGCTGCGGGAGTCCTACTACCTGGCCGACCCGGCGATCGTCGAGACCGTCGCGCGCGGGGCGGCCCAGGGCATCGAGGACCTCGAGCGCTGGGGCATGCCGTTCGCCCGCGAGGCCGACGGCCGGCTCTCCCAGCGCTTCTTCGGCGCTCACACCTACCGCCGCACCTGCTTCGCCGGCGACTACACGGGCCTGGAGATCCAGCGGACCCTCCTGCGCCGCGCCGCCGAGCTCGACGTGCCCGTGATCGACACGGTCTACATCACCCGCCTGCTCGTCGCCGACGGCACCGTCTTCGGTGCCTACGGCTTCGATGTCGTCACCGGCCAGGGCGTGCAGATCCACGCGGACGGGGTGATCCTCGCCGCCGGCGGACACACCCGCATCTGGCGCGTCACCTCCTCGCGCCGCGACGAGAACACCGGCGACTCCTTCCGTCTCGCCGCCCGCGCGGGGGCTCGGATCCGCGATGCCGAGCTGGTCCAGTTCCACCCCTCGGGGCTGCTGGAGCCCGATGACGCGGCCGGCACCCTGGTCTCCGAGGCGGCCCGCGGGGAGGGCGGGGTGCTGCGCAACGCGCGCGGCGAACGCTTCATGGAGCGCTACGACCCTGTCCGGCTGGAGCTGTCGACGCGCGACCGGGTGGCGCTGGCGAACCACACCGAGATCGCCGCGGGCAGGGGCACCGAGCGCGGCGGAGTGCTGCTGGACGTCTCGCACCTCCCGCGCGAGCAGATCCTGGCCACGCTCCCCCGGGTCTACCGCACCCTCATCGACCTGCAGATGCTGGACATCACGGAGGAACCGATCGAGGTCGCCCCCACCGCCCACTACTCGATGGGCGGGGTCCGGGTGGGGCCCGAGGACCACGGCACAGGCGTCGCAGGGCTGTATGCGATCGGGGAGGCCTCCTCGGGGCTGCACGGCGCGAACCGCCTCGGCGGGAACTCGCTGATCGAGCTGCTCGTGTACGGACGGATCACCGGCCAGGCCGCCGCGGAGTTCGCCGCCGGGCTCACCGCGGTGCAGCGGGACCCCGACGCCGTCGCCGAGGCGCGGGCCGAGCAGACCGACCTGCTGACCGGGGACGGGCTCGAGGTGCCGCGGCGACTGCAGCGCGAGGTCCGGGACCTCATGACCGCCCACGCGGGTGTGGTGCGCGACGAGGCGGGTCTGCTCGAGGGGCTGGCGAAGCTCTCCCGACTCGAGGAGCGTTCCGCCCACATCACGGCCCATCCCGACGTCGCCGGGTTCGACGACCTCGCCCACGCCTTCGACCTGCAGGGATCGCTGCTGGCTGCCCGCGCGACCCTCGAATGCGCGCTCGAACGCCGGGAGACCCGCGGCTGCCACAACCGCTCGGACTTCCCCGAGCAGGACCCGCAGCTGCGCGGGAACTTCGTGTGGTCGCCCGACGCGGGTGTCGGGTTCGAGCCGCTGCCCGAGGTGCCGGGGCCGCTGCAGGACCTCGCCGCGGCGCCGCGGGACGACTCCCCGCGGGGCAAGCTCGTGGAGTAGCGGCAAGCTCGTGGAGGAGCGAGGCGCTCATGGAGGAGCTCCCGCGCCGGGTCGCCGGACGCCCTGGGACACTGGGGCACCCCTGTCCACCACGACGAGGAGCACTCCCGTGCGCATCATGACCCGATTCATCGTCCTGGACGCCGCCGATATCGATGCCGAGGCCGCTTTCTGGGCCGCCGTGCTGGGCGGGACGGTCCGCGCCTCCGCCCAGGACAGCGCCTACCCCGACTGGCGCGACGTCCGGGTCGACGGGGAGGTCGTGCTCGGTGTGCAGTTCGCCCCGGATCACGTCGCGCCGCAGTGGCCCGGAACGGCTCCTGATCGTCAGCGGCAGCAGCTCCACTGGGATCTCTATGTGGCGCGGGACGAGGTCGCCTCGGCGTGCCGCGAGGTCTCCGAGCTGGGAGCGCGCCTGCTGCAGCGCGCGGACGACCCGGAGGCCGCCGACGGGTTCCACGTCTTCGCCGATCCCGCGGGCCACCCGTTCTGCATCTGCTGGGGGTGACCGCGACCGGGCCGCGCAGTCCCATCCGCCGCACTCCTGCCCCTCCCCCACCCCGGCCTCGTGATCGGACCGACGGGCCGACGGGCCGACGGGTGGACCGGCCGACGGGCCGACGGGCCGACCGGCCGACCGGCCGACCGGCCGACCGGCCGAGGGTCAGGCAAGCCTTTCCATGGCTGACAAGCGCCACGACCAGCGCTATCGTCGACCTCATGAAGATGAGCAATGACCTTGAGAAGAAGTTCCAGGACCAGATCACCCTCGAGTTCGAAGCCTCGATGACGTACCGCCAGCTGGCCATCGAGGCCGACGAGCAGGACCTCCCCGGCATCGCCGCGTGGCTGCGCCACCAGGCGGACGAGGAGATCGTCCACGCCAACAAGTTCATCCAGCACGTCTCGGACCGCGACAACCATTCGGCCATCGGTGCCATCACGGCGCCGGGCGTGACGCCGGGCCTGTCGGTGCTGGAGATCTTCGAGGCCTCCCTCGCCCATGAGCAGAAGGTCTCCGAGGCGATCCGCGAGCTGTACCGCAGCGCCGACAAGGAGGGGGACTACGATTCCCGTCCGCTGCTGAACTGGTTCGTCGACGAGCAGATCGAGGAGGAGGCCACCGTCTCCGAGATCATCGGTCGCGTGAAGCTGATCGGCGACGACGGCTCGGGCATCCTGCGTCTGGACGCCGAACTGGGTGCCCGCCCCACCGAGTCCACCGAGGCCGACCAGGACTGATCACGCCGGGGCCGGGACGAACCGGCCGGCCGCGGGCGCCGGCGGCTCACCACGGACAGCCGCCGGCGCCCTGAGCAGCACAGCCGACCCGTCGTCGGTCGGCGACGGGTCGATCCGGACCCGCCGGCAGTGACTCATGCCACACTGTGAAGAGCGATAGACCCGCGGCCGATGACGACGACGAGGGATGCTCCGATGCCCGCTGCGCAGTTCACCCCCTACATCAGCTTCCCCGGCAACGCCGCCGAGGCCTTCGAGTACTACCGCGAGGTCTTCGGCGGCGAGCTGGAGCTCATGTCGTACGACGACTTCCCCACCGACGGCTTCCCCTTCTCCCCACCGTCCGGCGCGACCGCACACGCCCAGCTCGACGGCGGCCTGGTGACGCTGGCCGGCGGCGACGGCATCGCCGCCCCGGGGGACGAGCTGCCCCCGCTCGGATCCGACGTCTACTCGTTCCTCGTGGGGCTGGAGAGCGTCGACGAGGCGCATGCCCTCATCGAGACGCTGACCTCGTCCGGAGCAGAGATCGCCATGCCCTTCGAGCTCGCCCCGTGGGGCGATCACTACGGGCAGGTCACGGACCGCTTCGGGATCCTGTGGGCGTTCGTGGTCCCGGGCGAGAGTCCTCGAGGCTGACTCCTGCGGAACGACGCGGCGATGCCTCCGGGAGCGGGGCCGACGGGTTCCGGGCCGTGATCAGCGGATCACGGCACAGCAGCATCACCAGGGAGATCGCCAGCGCGAGGATCACGACGATGAACGGGGCCGCCGAGAGCATGACGGCCGCCTGCAGTGCTTCCAGGCCGCCGGCGTGGAGCAGCACGGCCGCGGTCGCGCCGGTCAGCAGGCCCCACATGCACGTGACCGGACGGCCCGGCTCCATGCGTCCGTCCGAGGAGATCACCGAGAGCACGTAGGTGTTCGAGTCGGCGCCGGTGACAAAGTAGAGCACCACCAGGCCGACGGCGACCACCGACGTCAGCGTCGTCAGCGGCAGCTGGTCGAGCAGGCCGAAGAAGGCGGTGTTGACGTTCTCGGCGGCGGCCTGCCCGATGGACGTGCCGCGCTCGAGGTCCATGAACATCGCCGAGCCGCCGAACACGGTGAACCAGGCGGAGAAGATCAGGCTCGGCAGACCGAGGACGACCAGCACGAACTGCCGGATGGTGCGGCCCCGGGAGATGCGAGCCAGGAAGACGCCCACGAAGGCGCCCCAGGAGATCCACCACGCCATCATGAAGTAGGTCCACCCCTGCATCCACGCCAGGTCCTCGCCGTCGGTGGGCAGCAGGAGGCTGATCTCCACGAATCCTCCGACGTAGCCGCCCAGGGAGCGCAGGAAGAGGTTGATCAGCCAGCTGGTGGGGCCGGTGACCATCACGAAGAGCAGCAGGGCCGCGGCGATCACCATCGTGGCCTGGCTCAGGTAGCGGATGCCGCGCCCGATCCCGCTCATCGCCGACGCGGTGAACAGCACGGTGACCAGGGCGATGACGAGGATCTGCACGCCTGTGGTGGTGAGATCCATTCCGGTGATCTGGCTCAGCCCCTGGCTGATCTGGGCGGCGCCCAGCCCCAGCGATGTCGTGGTGCCGAACAGCGTCGACAGGACCACCAGCACATCGACGGCCTTGCCCACCGTCCCGTCGGCGTGGCGCCCGATCAGCGGACGCAGGATCGGCGAGACCAGGCTCTTGTTGCCGAGCCGGTGGGTGGAGTAGCCGATGGCGAGGCCGAAGGTGGCGAACACCGCCCAGGCGTGCAGCCCCCAGTCCAGGAAGGTGAAGCGCAGGGCGTCGACCACCGCGTCCTGACTGCCGGGCTCGGCGAGGTCGTGCGGCGGGTCGACCAGGTGAGAGACCGGCTCGGCGACGCCGTAGGTGATCATCCCGATGCCCATCACCGCGCCCAGCAGCATCGCGATCCAGGCATGGGTGGGGTACTCGGGGCGCGAGTCGTCCGGGCCGAGCCGGATCCGACCGAACCGGGTGCAGGCCAGCACGAGCAGCAGACCGATGAGGCCCAGCGGTATCACCAGCAGGGACCATCCGCTGGTGGCGGTCACCCAGTGCATCGCCGCATCGGCAGCGGCGCTCATCCGCGCAGGCCGCAGACCGGCGAGAGCGAGCAGGACGACGATGAGCGACACGGAGACCCAGAAGACCGCATTGCGCGCGTCGCCCGGCCGCTGCGGCCCGCTCGGGAACCGCTCTCTCTCGCGCCGAGCACGTCGCCGTCCGAGCGCATCGTCGGTGCCGACCGGGCATGGTTCAGCGGGGGCGTCCTGCGTCATGGCGCGGTCCGTTCATCAAGGGGGAGGAGGTGCAGCGTCGCGGCGCGGCCGGGAGTGACGGGGCGGATCGAGGACGCGACAGGGGTGCCGGAGTCGGAGGCGGCCCTGGTGAGCGGGCTCGGCCGAGCGCAGCACTGCCGCATCCCGGTGACCCTCGACGCCACCCGCGAGGGGACGGCGCTCGGTCGGCGTCGCCGTGGCACGGACGCGGCACGGACGAAGCCTGGACGCAGAGCGCCCCACAGTACGCGGCCGACGGGGCGGACCTCGACGCGGCGGGGGAAGATGGGGCGCACGTCTCGTGCGAGCGCACGGAAGCACCCCTTCCGCCGCGACGTCCGGAGCGGTTCGTGGTCGCGCCTCGGGTGGCGGCCGAGGGCGGCGGCCGGACCCGGGCTGCCCCGACACCCTAGTTCAAAACTCAACCATCTTGTAGGATGGCGCCATGCGAGCCTTCGGATTCCTCAGCTTCGGCCACTACGGCGGCAGTCCCGCGCAGGGCGGGCTCAGCGCCCGCCAGATGCTGCACGACGCGATCGACATCTCGGTCGGCGCCGATGAGCTCGGCGTCAACGGTGCCTATTTCCGCGTCCACCACTTCGCCCAGCAGTCCGCCTCGCCGATGCCGCTGCTCTCGGCCATCGCCGCCCGCACCCAGCGCATCGAGGTCGGCACCGGCGTGATCGACATGCGCTACGAGAACCCGCTGTACTTCGCCGAGGAGGCCGGGGCTCTCGACCTCATCGCCGACGGTCGGCTCGCCCTCGGAATCTCCCGGGGCAGCCCCGAGCGGGCCGACCGCGGGTGGGAGGCCTTCGGCCACACCGGCTCGACGGACCCGCGCGGTGCCGACATCGCCTATGTAGAGGTCGAGGTGGCCACACAGCGGATCCTTCGCGAGCCGATGGCGCGCGGCTGCACAGTCAGACCCTGTAGCGGCTCCGATCCGCAGAGCGAACAGCCAGCGACCCGATGCTGCGGGTGCTGCTGCGGACGACGCCGCGGGCGGAAGCAAGCCATACTGCTTCACGCACCTCTTTTCGGGCGGCAGTACGGCAGTACGACGATTCAAGTCACGCCGTCCACACTATGTTGTACGGTGAAGACGTCGCCACGTCCACGATAAACAGACGGACGATGTTAGTGCTATGGCCGGGTGGACCGGGGGTTCGGGAGGGTGCCGCACATGAATGAGGCCGATGGAGACGAGCCGTGCCCGACGTCGAAACGTGACGCAGACACTGGGTCAGGACCGGGACCGCACCCCGCGAACCCATCGGACACCGCCATACCCATTACTCCGGATACGAGCGGCCATCCCATGGATGAGATCCCAGCTTCAGCCCCCTTCACGGACGAGCGCGAACCCAACGAGGAGCGGCCCGTTGTGCCCACGGATGTCGAGGAGGCGCACGAAGCTCCGGCCGCAGACACCGTCGAGAGAGAAGCCCTTCGAGCCCTCGAGGATCAGCTCGGGCTTCTCCGCGAAGACTTCAGCCGGCGAGCGGCGGAGTACGAGGGTACCGTCCGCGCTCTGCAGTCCACCGTAGAGGAGCTCCGTGCTCAACAACTGACCGGGCTCATGAAGCCGGTCTTCCAGCGGTTCGCCGATCTGAAAGCTGAGATTGATGCCGCTGCAAGCCGTGCGAGAGAACGTTCCGACTGGAATAACGCCGACGAGTATGAGTTCTTCTCCGGATCCGTGGATGCGATCTTGGACCATTTCGATCTCGAATCGGTTCGGGCTCTCGCCGGGGATCCGTTCGATCGCCATTCCCATGCGGCGGTGCTCAGGAAACCGACCGATGATCCCGAACTCGACCAGACAATCGCGCGGGTTGCACGGCAGGGCTTCCGTGTCATCGGTGGATCACGTGTCCTCATACCTGCTCGGGTCGTCATTTGGAGTTTTTCCTCCCCTCCAAATGCTCCTACCGCCGAGGCTTCACAGATCGGCCACACGTCTGGCTGAGTCGCCGAACCGTATCCGAGATCACTTCGCTACCTACCGCCCGCCGCAGAAGGAGAGTCAATGAGTACCGTCTACGGGATCGACCTCGGCACCACCTACTCCGCCATTGCTCGTATCAATGAGCAGGACTTGGCAGAGATCATCAACAACTTCGAGGGAGACACCACGACGCCTTCGGCGATCTTCTTCGAGGGCGCGGGGAACGTCGTCGTCGGCGCCGAGGCCAAACGCGTCTCCCTCGCGGAACCAGACAACTCCAGCCTGCTCATCAAGCGGGAGATGGGCACGGATTACGAGGTCGAGTACCAGGGTCAGGTCTACACTCCCGAGTCACTCTCGGCCCTCATTTTGAAAGCACTCGTCGAGGCCGCAAACGACGCCACCGGCGACGACACCAGCCAGGTCGCGATCACCGTCCCCGCGTACTTCGGGACCCAGGAACGTGAGGCGACGCGCCAGGCAGGCCAGATCGCAGGCTTGGACGTGATCGGCATCGTCACGGAGCCGGTCGCCGCCGCACTCTCGATCGGGGTCGGGCTCCGCGAGCCTGCTACCGTCATGGTGTACGACCTCGGCGGGGGCACTTTCGATACCACGGTCATGAAGATCGAGCCCGGAAAGGTCGAGGTGGTCGGCGTCGACGGAAGCCGCACGCTCGGTGGAGCCGACTGGGACGAAGCCCTGGTGAAGCTCATCATCGAGAAGTTCGTCGCGGAGGTGGGCGCGGACGCCGCTCCCTGTGAGTACGACGAGGAATTCCTCCTGGATGTGCGCCTCAAGGCGGAGGACGCGAAGAAGTCACTGACCCGGCGCGAGTCCATCCAGCAACGACTGAGCTGGGAGACCTACAAGGCGAACATCGCGATCTCCCGTGAGGAGTTCGAGTCGGCCACGAAGCATCTGGTGGACCAGACTGTCCAGATCTCCCAGCGTACAGTCGAAACGTCCCAGCAGAAGGCCCCCGGGTTGAGCATCGATAAGGTGCTGCTGGTCGGCGGCTCCTCCCGTATGCCGATGATCGCGGAGGCACTTCGCGGAGATCTGGCGTGGGACCCGGTGAATACGGATTTCGATCTGGCCGTCGCGAAGGGAGCTGCCATCTATGGCCAGGCACAGATAGAAGAGATTCTCTCCTATGATGACAGCGCTCCCGACGGGTCGGCCGAGGAGAAGAAGCTCTTTCTCGGAGGTGCCCAGTCCCTGAACGTCAAGAATGTGCTCGCCCGGAGCCTCGGCATAGAATTCCTCCGCTCGGAAGGTGATGGGGAGAAGTACATCCACCACGTCTCCCACGCCAACGACTCGCTTCCCTTCGATCCCGAGCCGATCAGCGCGCTCACCGTCAGCGAAAACCAGCAGAAAGTCTCGATCGCACTCTTCGAACAGGCTGGCGAGCAGGAGTCGGAGGTTCCGGAGGACAACCGTCTGTTGAAGGACGTCGACCTCCCCTTCGCGCGGCCGATGCCGAAGGAGTCACCGATCGACATCAGAATCGCCATCACCTCTGAGGGTTTGGTACGGATCAAGGCGGAGGATCCCGAGAGCGGCAACTCGGTCGACCTCGAGGCAACCGTCTCGCAGCTCGATGAGCAACAGGTCCAGGAGGCTGAAAGCCAGGTCTCGGCCATCTCGCTGCGCAGCTGACGGGACCGACAACCCGTGGCACCGTTCAACCCGACCGAATACAAGAAGCAGGTTCTCCTGCCCTTGATGCAGGACCGCGATCGCATGGATGCACTGAAGGCCGCCCTGGCCGATCTCAAAGCGGACCCGTGCTCGGAGAGCTACCTCTCCATCAACCTGCCGTTCTTGTTCGCCATCCCGGACGAGGCGACGAGCACCGCGGCCCTGGAGCAGCACGGTCGGAAACTTGCGCAGGCGTACAATAAGTCCCAGAACCTGCCCGCGGCCGTTCAGCTCAAGCATCTCAAATCCATCCTCAGCGAGACCGGGAGATTCGAGGATCCGTCCTTTTGGTCCCAGCTCAGCGACAAGAGGCGAGAGGTCATCGATACTCGGGTGCAGGATGCCATCCGCTCCTTGCAGGAAGAAGCCCCGCTCGGAGTGATCGCCTCCTCTGTCGCGACCGCGACCCTGCGGTCCCTCGGGCTGATGGAGATCGGGGTCGCGGACCTCACCGCGGAGCTGGGTCGCGCGGGCGTGACGGTATTCGCCGATCTCGAGCCTCCGATCGAGAACGTCCTCCTTCCCATCCGCAATACGTGGGAGCGCGTTCGGAAACACGCGGAGTACCGGACGATCTTCCATCTCCTTGCACTCAAGGATGGTGGGACTGTTGAAGCGGCACGCTGCATTGACGAGCTCTCCATCGCCGGCCGTAGGATCACGCCCTCCGAAGTCACTCAGTCCCATCTCCGTACAAAGACCGGGCGCGATACCAACGCCATCCAGGATGCCCAGAAGTTCCTGGCGGAGCTGTCCCGCGTCAGCGACGGCGAGCAGCTCCGCCAGATCGCGTACGCAACCGTCTGGGCAGATGCAGCCGAGCTCAGCGCACGAAGCATGCCATCCCGCCTCATCGCTGAGTCCTTGACCAATGCGGGGCTCGAAGAGTTCGATGCACACCGGCTGGCGGCTTCCGTCCGTGCCAGAGGCACTGCATCCGCCCCCTCTCTGAGCACGGATGCCGTGCGTGGGCTCCTTGCGGCAGGCCTGCTCGAGGAAGCCGGTCGGACCCTGGGGGCGCTGAAGGAGGAGCCGGATACCGCAGCAGAGAGAGAGCAGCTCGGCCTGCGGATCTCCGAGCTGCAGGAAGCGAAGCGCGACGCGCTGGATGCATATCGCCGAGCGGAGGACGAAGGCGACGTCGAGGTTGCGGACGAACACCTCCGCCGGGCGATTCGGGTGGACGGCGGCGACGACCGACTCCAGGAGCTCCTGGTCCAGTTACCGCTGAGAGCACCGCACGTCCGTGTGCTCCTCGACAGCTGCTCCGCGCTCCTGAGCTGGGACGTGCAGGATGAGACCGCTCGTTACACGGTGTACCGCTCGACCAGGCCGTTCAGCTCCATCCCGGCCGGAACCGTCGTCGCCAGCGATATCTCGGGCGGCGGCTGCTCCGACCGATCCGTACCGGCGGGCGAGCATGTGCACTACGCGGTCGTCGCCACACGTCCCGGTGGGACGCCGTCTCGCCCGGGCCTGACGGACATCGAATGTCTGCCCGCGCCGAACGACCTGCATGCCGAGGCCACGCTCGACGCCGTCGACCTCACCTGGGCCGTGCCGAAGGTCTGCCATTCGGTGGTCATCGAACTCCTCGACGACGCTGGGCGGACGATCCGTCACGAGGCTCCCGGAACGACCTTGCACCGATTCGACGGACTCACAGCCGGTGAGACCTACAGGGTTATCGCGACCGCGCGGTACCTCACGACGGCTGGACCTCGAACGTCAAAGCCTGCGTCGATCACCGTGACCCCACGTGAAGAAGCCCGACCCGTGCTCGATCTCGAGGTGGAGCAAGGATCTCCATCGGGAGGCGACGACAGCTTCGCACGGTGGACGGCGGTCCCCGGGTTCCGAGTGAGTCTCTGGGCTTTTCCGCGAGGGGCCGCCCCCACCGTCGGCCGGCACGTCACGGTGTCGGAAGCGCGATCAGCAGGAGGACGTGAGCTCCGCGCCCCCGTTCGAGCCCCGACTCCCGATCGGTTCGAGGCCCGACTGCCTGGTCTCTCGGGGATAGCGCTCATCACGCCTCTGCTGGAAACGGACTCTTACCTCCTGGTCGGGCAGTCTGCCCTCGCGGGAAGCGCCCCTGCAGTCGATGACGTCCGGACCAGCACGTTCGCGGACCACCTGCGCCTCACCTGGTCGTGGCCCCAGGCGGTCGAGCAGGTAGAAGTCAGTTGGCAGCTCCGAGGCATCACGAGGACTCGATACGTCACCCCATCGCGATACCGCAATGACGGGGGCGTCTATATCGCTGAGCCCACGGAGATCAGCGACATCGCCATCACGACCGTCATCGGAGGCGATGACGAGCAGATCGCCTCCGGGAAGGTGCACGCGACGTACCAGCCACAGAGTTCCGCTTCGCTGAACTACACAACGAAGATCACCCGAAGCCTCATCGGCAGATCCACCGTCCAACTTGTGATAACCGCATCCTCCCCGGTGCCGGCGCCGTGCGCACTCGGTCTCTTCCTGAGCAAGGGCTCGCTTCTGCCGATGGACCCCGGCGCAGGGCAACTGATCCAGCACATCCAGGCCGACTTCCCCGACAGCGGTACGCTCCGGCAAGACGTGGATCTGGGTCGGCTGAGATCTCCGTTCTGGATTCGGCTCTTCTCTCTGGACCCCTCTGGCCCACGCCTCATCGATCCTCCGACCCCCCAGCTGAAAGGCTGACCCATGCCCATCAGTTCGCTCCTCCGCAAACGCTCTGCGTTCTGCCCCCACTGCTATTCGACGGTGCAGCTGAGCAACCTCGGGTATCAGTGCGCGGGCCAGCCTGCCTCGGGGCGGCGCAGCTGCGTCCCCTTCCGGGACCCCCAACGGGATGAGGTCCTGAAAGACGCTGGGCCCGTCATGCCCCCTGTCCTCAGACGAACGTCCGACGGGCGTCACATCATCGACGACCTCGGCAGGCCGCTGCTCGAGACGGGCCCCATTGGGAAGTCGGTCGAGTGCGACCGATGCGGCGGGCGGACGGCCATCTCCATCTGCACCAACTGCCATTCCCTGCTCCCGGAGGAGATGACGGGTGGCGGCGTCTCGATCGGCATCGTGGGAGCTCGAAACTCCGGGAAGACCGTCTGGTTGACCATGCTGGAGCAGCAGCTCCTCACCCGGCTGCCCGGTCGCTTCCACTCGGCGATCGATCATCCCGGGGGGACGGTCGGTCTGGCCGGACAGCTGGTAGAGAATCGCAACCGGATGGAGGAACACAGTGCGCTGCCCGAGCAGACACAGTCCACCGGTGGGCAGAAGAAGACGCCGTCGGTATACAGATGGAAGTACATCAATGGTGGTGCCCGCGTCATCTCGATCTATGACACCGCTGGTGAGGACGTGGCGAACCTCCAGTCAGCCATCAACCAGCAGCACTTGCGTTCCTCGAATGCCATCGTCCTTGTCCTCGACCCGTTCATGTTTCCCGAGAACCGCCGCACGGCGCAGACGAAGGGCATCTCCGACCTGGGGCCGGAAAACGCACACGCAGACGTCATCGATGGGCTCGTCACCGTGCTGCGACAGTCCGAGCAGGGCAGAGGCACCAGTGGTAAGCAGGGCAAGATCTCGACTCCGCTGGCGGTGGTGGTGACAAAGATGGACGCCTTCTGGCAAGGGCTCGACGAGCACAGCCCGCTGCGCAGCCACGGCCAAGACGAGTCGTACTTCGATGACATCGACTCCCGCACCATGCACGATCATCTGCTGTCCCTCATCGACCGCTGGGGAGGCTCCACGCTCATCAACAAGCTGCAGACGGAGTTCGCGACGTTCCGACTCTTCGGCGTTTCCGCTCTGGGGAACGAGCCCGACTACTCCCACGCGCGCCTGGCGTCGACCCTGAGTCCGAGCCGAGTAGCAGATCCCCTGCTCTGGGTGCTGCAGAACGAAGGGTTCCTCCCGAAGCCGCCGAAGTCCACCGAGCGCTGAGGCCAATGTTCGAGACGGCAATCTTCACAGATGTGCGGGCCGAGGAGGCGCTCGACGGACGCAGTGGGTTCAATTTTCAGTCCGCCTCGCCCCGTTTCACAACCGCCGAGCAGCATGTGACCGTTCAGCACATGCTCCACCAGGTCACCTCACCGGAAACAGCTTCGTTATCAGACGGCTCACGGGCAGAGACCTTCTGCTATCGGCCTGTCGATGGACGGCTTTTCTTCTCCCGGGGACATGATCTAGGTGCAACGGCGAGTGGTCGTGGGGGAAACCAGATCACCGAGGTCGCTGTCGCCGACAGTGTCGGGGATTTCGAGCCGTACACGCCCGCCCAGGTCTACGCAGCGCGCACCTGGAACGTGTCGAAGCGACCCTCGAAGATCGCCGAACCGTGGAGCCCCCCGCTCGACATCGACGACAATTTCGAGGCTGACCCACTTCTGACCTGGGTCCTGGACGACGCCGAGCGCCGCCAGTATCTGCCGCAACTCCTCACCGCTTTCGAGGAGAAGATCACCGGGCAATATCCGGGCCCGTTGGTCCTCGTCGCTGGCGACCTCTCATCGCTCGTCCGATGGTTCGCGACATTGTCGCTGCTCTCGAATCAGCAAGCCGTGCGAAGCCTGAGTTTCCGAGCGTTCGACGGGAACCCGCTACGCGGAGGAGCAGACATCATCGGCTGCCGTCCCGAGGTCGGGCGCCGCCTTGAGGCGGGACCATCCATCTGCGACCTCGATAGACTCACCGGAGGGCCCGAACCGCAATCGCTCGCCGTGGAGCGGACGATGGCTCTGCTTCACGAACGAACTGCCTACGAAGCGCTCGACGTCATCTCCTTGGCGCGGCGCTGGGATCCCGTCGTGGGCTCCCGAGCGGCCTTCTGGGCGTCCGAGCTCGTCAATGGGACCCTGCCGGATGCCGCCTTCGTCGGCGGCGAGGATCTCATTGTGAACGTCGTCGACGGGCTTGCGAGCAACGGGTTCACGGACGATCTCGAGACGTACCTGGACGAGTTCGGCGATGCGCTCGCCCGCCTGCCCGAGCACAGCGATGCTGACATCGTCCGTCTCGCACGTAGCGCGAGATTCCTCGCAGGGGGGGCGAATCAGCCTCTCGCCGCTCTGCTGCTCGATGCCAGCGTCAGCCGCGTCACCGCGAGGCCGGAGCAGATCGCGGATTGGTCTGCGGAGCTGCTCGCCACATCCAGCACGCCTTGGCCCGTCGCAGAACTGCCTGCCTCGCACTGGGGTGAGGCCCTGGGAAACCTCGTCCGTGTGGCCGCCACGCCAGATCTTCCCGCTCTGTTCGCTCTCGCCGAGCACCTCCCCCGGGAGTCCCTGGATCACGAGGTCTGGACGGGAGCGGAGCAACGTCTGGTCGAGGCAGCTCTGACCACACCTCGCAGCTTGGAGTCGACCCGCGCCCTCGTGGTGGGCGTGAGGATTCGTGACCGTGTGCGTGAAGCCATCGTGAGGGATCTCGACCTCGCGCTGCGTGACCAGGACGGCCTGCTCGATGGCCATCCCACCTTCGACGCTCTTCGAGGCGGCGGCTGGCAGCCATTGATTGATTCCTCTGCTGAGGACAGTGGGGAGTCCGCATCCGATCTTCGGAGATGGCACCAGCTCACCGCCCTCGCACGGATGCCCGCGAAACAGCGGCGCGACCTGCTCTCTCAGGAGTCCGAGCTCCGACCCGCCCAATGGAAGGCTGCGCTGGCGGGAACCGACCCTCGTGAGGAACGCGACCTGTGGGAGGCCTGGCTCCAGCAGGTAGGGGTCGACCCCGAACGCGGCTTCCAGATCCACGTGCTGGCCGCCGTCGAAAGAGAACTCATGGGCCCGCCCAGCGGGGACCTCAAGAAGTGGAAGCGGCTTCTGAGGAGCCTCGAGCGGCGGCTGCCCCGATCGGCTGCCGACCATGCCGGCCAGCTCATCGACCAGATCGACGCCCGCCGCGACGAACGAGATACCCTCGGCTCGAGAGTCAGATCCTGGGTTCCCGGTCGGAAGGGGGACGACGGTTCCGACAGCGGTGAAGGATCACGTCCGAACGACGGTGGCCGTCGCTCTGGTCGGAGAATTCGATGAGCCCGAGACTCCCACGGAAGGCAAGTTGATGGACGCCCTCATGTTCGGCTTCGGTCAAACGCTCGCTTTGGTGGGCGTCCTATTCGGTGTGTGGACCGTGATCACAAGTCGCCGTTATCACTGGAGGCGACGGAGCCGAGGAATGACATGCGCGGTCCTCGTCGTCCTCGGCTGTCGCCTGAGGGCGTCCGGACGAGGCGCCAACATCGGATCCGAGTTCATTTCCACTGCCCCGAGTACGAGCGCGGTGCACCAGATTCTGACGCCGGAGGCGAACTGACATGTCCCACCGACCCTCCGACCCCGTCACGGAGATCGTGCAATACGGACAGGCCATGCATGATGAGGTGGCGGCTGCGATCCGTATCGCTCGCGACGAAGGTCGTGCCGGAGACCTCATATCGAGCGAGACACGGATGTCCGACGTCCTGCGATCTCTGCGACACCGGCGTGCAGAGATCAACTCGATGGCGCCACAGTACCGAGCAGCAGCCCAGGTAGAACGCTCCCAGATCAACAAGCGAGGTCGCACTGTCGGGCACCTGGTGGGCCGTTCGGGCTTCGGATCTGCCATTCGAGGCGGCATGGAACGGGGCCGCGGCAACGCGCGAGCGCGCCTCGCACAGCAGGAGGCCGATGTCCGGGAGGAAATCGAGAAGCTGAAACTCAGCCTCGCCGACCTGGTCTCGCAGGTCCAGAAAGAGGCCACGTTCATCAAGGAGGCACGGTCGGACCGCCGCTGACCGCCCCTGACACCCCCGCACCTGGTCGACCGAGGAGAACATCCCGATGAGCAATCCTTACAGCCAAGAGCCGCACTCGAGCCCCTACGGCAGTGGAGATCCTGCCCCCGCAGGAGGCAACCCTTACGGAGGCCAGCAGGGGCAGCCCGCACCCCAAGGAGGTCGCACTCTCCCAGCTTTTGTCGACCCGTATCAGCCTCGGGAGCGCCAGCCCCCTTATCTGCCGCCCGTTCCGCTGCACGAACTGGTACAGACGACTTCCTCCCCATCACCGACACAGGCTCCGCAGGCGAACCGTAGTGCCGCTCGCATCTCCGGCCCCTCATCTGCAGCCGCGAAAATCGGTGCCGTCGCCTGCTTGGTCCTCACTCTCCTCCTGCTCATCACACATACAGCAGTGCTCGCACTCGGTGCCACCGCGATCTTCTTCGCCGTGTGTAAGTCGGCCCTGCCCAAGATGTGGGCGGCCAATGCGTTCAACGCCATCCTCCTCTATATCGCGCAGGTCATCGTGCTGGGCATGGTTCTCGGTCTCATCGACATATTCACCGACGGAACCCTGAGGACCACGGTCGGCATGTGGATCCGCGTCGGCTTCGCGGTGCTCTTCCTCGCCAGTGCCGTCACAGCCGGATTTGGCAAGTACTTCCGCATCCCGCTGCAGATCAGAGTGCTCCGCTCCTGAGCGGCAGGGAGATCGGCCGCAGCGCGCCAGGGCGGCACGTAGCCTCGGGGGATGCTCCGCATCGCCACCGCCAACATCAACGGGATCCGCGCGACGCACCGCCGGGGGTTCGGCGACTGGCTGGCCGAGCGGGGCTGCGACATCCTCGCCCTGCAGGAGGTCCGGGCGCAGGTCGACAAGCTCCCCGCCGGTGCATTCGGCGACCGTCACGTCGCCCTCGACACCGGCACGCTCCCCGGCCGCAACGGCGTCGCCGTGCTCACGCGGCACCCGCCTGCGGCGGTCCGGACCTGGAGCGGGACGGCGCTCGTCGGCGCCCCCTCGGTCACGGACAGGCCGATGGCGACGGCCTCCGGCGATATCGCCAGGTCATCTCGCCATCGGCCCGCCGAGGACAGCGATCCGCCCCCATCGGCGCCGGGAACGGCCGAACCGTCGGGTACGGCCGAGCCCTCGGGTGGGGCAGGCATCCGCCCTGACCTCCACCGCGTCCCCTCCCTCGACCACGTCCCGCTCGCCCGCGGTCTCGGCCCCTTCGCCGCCGCGGGACGCTACCTCGAGGTCGATCTCGCCGACGCTCCGCTGACGATCGCCTGCCTCTACCTGCCCAAGGGCGGCCTGCCCGCACATCTGCAGCGACCCGAACGGATGCGCGAGGCTCCCGACGGCGGTGCGCGCTACGCCCGCAAGATGGCCTTCATGGCGGCGTTCTCCCGCTACCTGACCCGGACCCGCCGGGCGGCCGCGGCGGCGGGACGCGAGTTCCTGCTGATGGGCGACCTGAACATCGCCCACACCCGGCAGGATCTCGCGGCCTGGAGGCGGAACCAGAACAACGACGGGTTCCTCCCGGAGGAGCGAGAGTGGTTCGGTCAGCAGCTCTCTCCGCGCACCCTCGTCGACGTGGTGCGGCACCTCCACCCCGACCAGGACGGCCCGTACTCCTGGTGGTCGTGGCTGGGACAGTCCTTCGCGAAGGGTGCGGGCTGGCGACTGGACTACCACCTCGCCACACCCCGCCTCGCGCGCGCCGCGGTGCGCGCCGAGGTGGATCGGGAGGTCCGCGGCCAGCGACTCTCGGACCACTCGCCGGTGGTCGTCGACTACGACTGGCCCTGAGCCCGCACACAGGCGTCACCCGGGGCCCATGACATCCGTCATCACAGCGCACACCCTGCCCTTCGAGGAGGACCTCCCGTACAATGGATCCGCGTGAGTGCCGGTCGGAGCACTCGTCCCGCACCGCCCACGGAGGACCGGAATGCCCGCGCCGCAGCCCGCCGTCCTCCCGGCCGCGCCCGGCACCCCGCTCCCCGCAGCGCCCTCCTCGGATTCCCCGGGGACGGAGGCTTCGCGCCGCCTGCTGGGCGTCGGGCCCGAGCCCCGGGCGCTGACCCTGTGGGGCTCCTCCTCGATGAGCTCCGAGGGCGGGGACGAGTCCACCCCCGTGCCGATCCGCAT
Source organism: Brachybacterium fresconis (assembly GCF_017876515.1). Classification (NCBI taxonomy): domain Bacteria; kingdom Bacillati; phylum Actinomycetota; class Actinomycetes; order Micrococcales; family Dermabacteraceae; genus Brachybacterium; species Brachybacterium fresconis. Next base: position 2,603,611 of record NZ_JAGIOC010000001.1, read on the forward strand.
CCACGAGCACCTCGCCCTCTCCGCGGCGCCCGCGACCGTCCACTCCTTCGGCGTCGGCGCCACCCGCTCCGCGCACACCCTGCTCATGCGCGGGCTGGACACCCCGCGCGTGACCTCGATCGACGAGGGCATCCGGGCCGCCGACGGCACCGTGCAGGTGCCGGTCGCCCTGGACTCCGCGCTCGCCCCGGCCGGGCCGCTGCGCATCCCGGGGTCGGTCGACGGGACGGCGGGCGTGCTGGACGGCAGCAGCGGGACCTGGTTCCTCGCGGTCGACGGCGCGGAGCTCGACCCGGGCGGCACCCTGATCAGCGGCGGGGTCGAGGGGGTCTTCACCTCCGACCTCGCCGAGGTCGCCGACGCCTCGCGGCAGGTGCTGTGGATGGGCAAGAACAACATCCTCGACGTCGCCGGGGTGCTGGCGGACACCCAGCGGATGTGGGACGCCGCCAGGACGCCGGAGACGGACACCCTCGTGCTCGGCCAGTGGTGCACCGAGGCCGACGCGGACGGCTCGGAGACCGGGGACGCCGTCGCGGCCGTCAACGCCGAGCAGGCCCGCCGCTACGGGGAGCACTTCCTGGACCTCCAGCAGCTGCTGACTGAATATTCGCGTCACTGGGGTCCGTCGGTAGCGCGTCTCGGGGCCGGTGCGCGAGTCGGGGTGTAGCGCGCTCGGGGGCCACCGACGGTGTGCTTGGGGGCCACGTCCATAGGCTCCTTCCGCCGCGTGTATAGGGCACGTGGCGGAAGGAGCAATCGGAAATGGTACGGAAGATTAGAGCGAAGCTCGTGCTGCAGCTGCGGGCGGAGGGCTTGTCCGGGCGGGCGATCGCGGCGTCGCAGGGCATGTCGCGCAAGAGCATCACGGCAGTACTGGAAGCTGCAGACGCGGCCGAGATCAGCTGGGACGATGTCGCCGACTTCCCTGACGGGGAGGTGTATGCCTGGTTGTTCCCGGGCCGGGGTGAGCATGAGAGCGTGTTCGCCCAGCCGGACTGGGAACGCGCCCACCGCGAGATGGCCCGGGTGGGGGTGACGCTGAAGCTGCTGCACGGTGAGTACGTCGATGCCTGCGCTGCTGCGGGAGATCCGGCGATGGGCTATGACCGGTTCTGCAAGACCTACCAGCGTCATGTCCTGGTCACCGGGGCCGCCTCCCGGGTCGGGCACAAGGCTGCCGCGAGCGTGGAGGTCGACTGGTCCGGCCCCACGATGACGCTGAGCGACCCGGTCACCGGGAAGGAGACCAGGGTCTACCTGTTCGTGGGGTGCCTGCCGTTTAGCCGCTACGCGTTCGCCTGGCCGGCGCTGGATATGCGTCAGGACACCTGGCAGCGCGCGCATGTGGCGATGTTCGAGGCCTTCGGCGGGTCGACGCCCCGGGTCGTGCCGGACAACCTCAAGACCGGGGTGATCAAGCATCCCCGCGAGGGCGAGGTCGTCCTCAACGACGCCTACCGGGAGATGGCCGCGCACTACTCCGCGGCAGTCCTTCCCGGCCGGATCAAGAAGCCCAAGGACAAGGCCAGCGTGGAGAACACGGTCGCGCACGTGGCGACCTGGATCATCGCGGGACTGCGGGATCGACGATTCACCTCGCTGCCGGAGTTGACAGCAGCGGTCGCCGAGCGGATGGACGAGTACAACGCCGAGCCGTTCCAGAAGCGGCCCGGGTCTCGGGCCAGCGTCTTCACCGCGGAGGAGAAGCCGTTGCTGACCGTGCTGCCGGCGGTGGGCTATGAGATCTCGCGGTGGGTCTATGCCCGCCGGGTCGGACGCAACGCGCACGTGGTCTGGGAACGGAACTACTACTCGGTGCCGTTCGCTCATATCGGGGAGCGGGTGGATCTGCGGATCACCGACCGGGCGTTGGAGGTCTATCGCGGCACCGAGCGGCTGACCAGCCACCTGCTGCTGCCGGAGACTGCGGCCAATGAGTACCGCACCAACGAGGCTGACCTTCCCGGTGGGGAGCGTTACCAGCCCTGGGACGCTGCACGAGTGAGGGCGTGGGCCGAGCGGATCGGCCCCGCAGCCGTGACCGTGATCGACCGGATCTTCGAGTCCGTGCCCATCGATGAGCAGGGCCTGGACGCCGCGCTGGCGGTGCTGCGCCTATCGCGCCGCTACTCCAGTGAACGGGTAGAAGCGGCCTGCCAGCTGGCGCTGGCCGGGAGGGTGAGGTCGCCGCGTTATGCGCACCTGCACCCCATTTTGGCGACCGGCCAGGACCGGATGGCCGCGTTGCGGCCACCACGAGAAGAGAACGCTGAGCAGGGCGGTTACGTCCGTGGCGGCGACTACTACGCCGGAGGTGTGAAGTGAGCGTCATCGATATCGAGACCAAGCGCAAGCTGCGCGAGATGGGCGCGGCACCGCTGCTGGAAGCGTTCGAGACCCAGGATGAGAACCTCGTGCTGGGGATGGGGTTCGAAGACCGTCTCCAGCTCGCCGTCGACGAGGCCCACTCGATGTTCACCCACGCGAAGGTCGAAGGACTGATCCGCCGGGCCAGACTGCGTTACCCCGGTGCTGACCTCCGCCGGCTCGACCTGATCGAGCAGCGCGGCCTGGACCGCAACGTGATCACCCAGCTCGCGACGTGCTCATTCATCGCCCGCCAGCAGAACGTCGTCTTCCAGGGCTTCACCGGCTCGGGGAAGTCGTATCTGGGATGCGCATTGGCCAAACAGGCTTGCCAGCACCGAATCCGTGCCCACTACATCCGGATGCCCGACCTCGCCGAGGCCTGGGCCCTGGCCCGCGACAAGCCCCAGGGGAAGAACAAGTTCCTGCGGAAATACGCAGCGTTCAGCCTGCTGGTGATCGACGAGTGGCTCCTGGACCACCCTGACGCGGACATGCGCTACATGCTGCTGGAGCTCCTCGAACACCGCTACGACAACGCCTCGACCGTGTTCTGCACCCAGTACGCGAAGAAGGACTGGCACCAACGCCTCGGCTCCGGAGTCCACGCCGACGCGATCATGGACCGGATCGTCCACAACACCATCTGGGTCGATACCGGCAGCCACAACATGCGCGAGCACGTCGCCACGCTCAAGTAACCAACCCCGGTGGAGGCCGGCGGCCCCGACAGCCGCGACCGCTGGCCCCCACCGGCACTACCCCTGGCCCCCAGAGGCAATATCCGGTGGCCTCCACAGCTTCAAATATTCAGCTGACCGGCGAGGAGGGGCTGCGCTGCTCCCCGCTCGCCCCCCTGACGCTGCTGGACCAGGGAAGCACCCAGGCGGCGCTGGAGCGCGGCGTCGTGCCCCCGCTGCTCGTGGCCACGGACGGCATCCACCTCAACGGCTGGGGGAACCTCGCGGTGAGCTGGGCCCTCGTCCGTCGGATGCAGGAGCTGCGATGGCTATGAGGCGACCCGCGCCGCCCCGCCTGCGCGAGGGCCGGCCCGGCACCCCGACGGCCGTGATGTCGCCGGTTCGCTCCGCCGTCGTCGGCCCCGCTCCCGCTCGTGCCTCCATCGCCCCCTCCCCGGCCGACGCGTCCCCGTCGACGGGCCCCGCCCCGACCCCCGGATCAGGTCCCGCCGCGGTCCGGCGCGCCCCGTCCCGTCGGGCCCTGCTGCTGACCGGCACCGCCGCCGCGGTGACCGCCGCTGTCTCCTCCGGAGCGCTGCTCAGCAGGGGTGAGGGCTCCACCCCGACCGCTTCCGCCGGCGGCGGAGGATCCGGAGACCCCGGCGCGACCAGGACATTCTTCGATGCGGCGACGGACGACGAGGTGCGAACCGCGATGGAATGGGCCGACGCCACCGGCGTGCAGCCGGCGCAGGAAGGGTCCCACCACGCCCCCGAGGAGCCCGTCACCCGCGCGGACCTCGCCCTCGCGCTGCACCGCTTCGCCGGCTCCCCCGCCGTCCCGCTGGGGACGACCCCCGCGCTGCTCACGGATCTCGGCGAGGACCCCGACCGCGCCGCGGCCCTGCTCTGGCTGCACGGGCGCGGTGCGCTCTGGGGCGACGCCTCCTTGCAGGTGCATCCCGGGCGGACGGCGACCCGAGGCTGCACCGCGAGCGTGCTGACCGCCCTGCTGCGCCCCGCCCTGGCCGGGGCCGGTGCCGTCTGGGACGTCCCGGACGACTCCGCGCTCCCACATCCGGTCGAGCCCTGGAGCGCGCTCGCGGCGGCGCGGTGGCTCGAGGCCACGGGCATCGTCTCCGGGGTCCCCGCCGGCTTCGACCGGGCCGACGAGGAGAGCACGACCCGCGGCGATCTCGCCCTCTGCCTGCATCGGGCCGACGCCGTCATCGCCGCCGCGTCGGCCTGACGCCGACCCGGGGCCCGGACCGATCGCGCAAGATCACGCCCGGGAAATCCTTCGACGTGTCGGTGCTCACGCATAGGGTTGAGCCATGCCATCGACCCCTGCTCATGCTGCCTACCTCCGCCATCCCGACGTCCGCGGCGACACCGTCGTCTTCACCGCGGCCGACGACGTGTGGCTCGCTCCCCTCGCCGGCGGCCGCGCCTGGCGCCTGACCGACGAGGGCGCCCCCGTCGCCCACCCCCGGTTCTCCCCCGACGGCGCCCACGTCGCCTACACCTCCCGCACCTCCGGCGGTCCCGAGGTGTGGGTCATCGCCACCGAGGGCGACACCGCCCCCCGCCGGCTGACCACCTGGGGAAAACCGTCCACGAAGCTCGTCGGCTGGCTGCCGGACGGCCGTGTCATCGCCTCCACCAGCTACCGCGCTCCCGTCGCCCGGGACGCGCAGCTGTGGGCGATCGACCTCGCCGGCCACGCGGAGCTGCTGCCCCTGGGCCGGTCCGGCGAAGTCGCGATCCATCCGTCGGGCACCACCGTGGTCGCCACCCCGACGGGTCGGGACCAGGCCTCCTGGAAGCACTACCAGGGCGGCACCGCCGCGAAGCTCTGGATCTCCCACGAAGACGTGGCGCTGGACGCCCCGCTCGCCGCGCACGCCGCCCGCGACTGGGAGCGCCTGCTCGACGACATCCTGGCCTCCAAGCGGCGCATCGCCTGGCACGGGGACCGCCTGATCTTCGCCTCCGACACCCCCGGGCCCACCGCCGCCCGCACCGACCGCGCCACCGCGAACCTGTGGTCCGTGGCGCTGGACGGCTCCGACCTGCGGGCCCACACCTCGCTGACCTCCGAGCAGGGCTACCTCCGGGAGCCCGCCACCGACGGCAGCACCATCGTGTTCACCTCCCGCGGCCGACTGTTCGCGATGGACTCGCTGGACGCCGCCCCGCGCGAGGTCGAGATCCTGGCCTCCGGCGTCGGCGCCGCCCGGCTGCCGCGCCCGGCCTCCCCGAGAGCGAACCTGCTGGCCATGCGTCCGGTGCACGACGCCCGCGCCAGCGTCGTCGAGTGGCGGGGCGGCGCCCATGCCCTCACCCACCGCGGCGGCCCGGCGCGGCTGCTCGCAGGCACCTGCGGTCTGCGGCTGCGGGAGGTCCGTCCGCTGGGCCGTTCCCCCTTCGCCCTGTTCGTCACCGACGCGGAGGCCCTCGCGGACCGCGAGACGGGCGGCGTCGGCTCCGACGTGCTGGGCCTGGCCCGCCTGGACGGGGGCGGCGAAGAGATCCGCTTCGACCTCGGCGACGTCGGCCGGATCCTGCACGCCATCCCGTCCCCCGATGGGTCCAAGGTCGCGATCTCCACCCACGACAACGTGGTGCGCCTGGTGACGCTGCGCGGCCTCACCGACCCGGCGAAGACCTCCCCGGCGCCCTCGAGCACCGGCTCCTCCCTGTGGGAGCAGGAGGGCGAGAGCGGCCCGGAGGCGCCCCGGCTCGATCACGTGCGCGAGGTGGGTCGCTCCACCGGCGGCGAGGTCGCGGACCTGGCCTGGTCCCCGGACGGCCGCTGGCTGGTGTGGTCCGAGCCGAACTCCTGGATGCTCAGCCGGCTGATGATCTCCGACTCCGAGGACGCCGAACCGATGGGCCGTGCGCTCACCTCGGGCAAGTACCAGGACGCCGCGCCGGCCTTCAGCGCGGATGGCAAGCACCTGGCGCTGCTGTCGCTGCGCACCTTCGAGACGGTCTACGACGACATGGTCTTCGACCTCGGCTTCGTCAACGCCGAGCGACCCTTCCTGATCCCGCTCGAGCGCTCGACGCCCGATCCCTTCGGGCCGCAGGCCGATGGCTGGGGCGCGAGCACCGAGGACGACGAGGCCGCTCAGAAGTCCGGCGACACGGACCCCGCCGGGCACGGCGCGGCGGGAGCGCATGCCGCGACCTCCGGCGCCGGCTCGGCCGCGGATCACCCGGCCGGCGTCACCAGTCCCTCCGGGGCCGACGAGGCGACGAAGCCGCCGGTCACCCGCGTGGACCTGGAGTCCATCGAGGAGCGCCTGGTGCCGTTCCCGGTGCTGTCGGGCTCCTACTCGCACCTGACCGCGGTCAGCGGCGGCTTCGTCTGGCTGCGCCACCCGCAGCAGGGCGTGCTGGGCTCCGCCCGCGCGGGCGTGGAGGGCGAGGAGCCCGGGCCCACGCTCGAGCACTGGGCCCTGGCCGACCGCAAGCTCACCGTGCTCGCGGAGGACGTCTCCGATCTCGCCGTCTCCGGCGATGGGGAGTCCCTGGTCATCAAGCAGGGCAAGAGCTGGGTGCAGGTCCCCGCCGCCCGGAAGGTCGAGGATGAAGACCCTGCCCGCGTGGTCATCGACACCGGCCGCCTGCGGCTGTTCGTCGACCCGGTCGAGGAGCGTCGCGGGATGCTCTGGGACAACTACCGGATCATGGCGCAGCAGTACTGGCGTGCGGACATGGACGGCATGGACTGGCACGCGATGACCTCCTGGTACGACCCGGTGATCGAGCGAGTGGTCACCGAGGACGACTTCCAGGACCTGATGTGGGAGGTCCAGGGCGAGCTCGGCACCTCCCACGCCTACGTGATGGGCGGCGTGTACCAGGCCGATCCCCCGATGCTGCCGGCCTACCTCGGGGCCGACATCGTCCCTCGCGACGGGCGCTGGGTCATCGACCGCATCCTGCCCGGGGACTCCTCCGACCCCGACGCCCGGTCCCCGCTGCTGGCACCGGGCGTGGCCGCCCAGGTGGGCGATGCGATCGTGCGCGTGGACGGGCGCGAGGTCGGCCCCGACGGCGGCGGCGTGCTGGGCCAGCTGGTCGGCTCCGCGGACACCCCGACGGAGCTGGTGCTCGAGCGGGACGGGGCCGAGCGCCGCGTCGCCGTCACCCCGCTCGCCGATGACGCCCCGCTGCGCTATCAGGCCTGGGTCGCCTCCCGCCGTGCCCGGGTCGAGGAGCTCTCGGACGGCCGCCTCGGCTACCTGCACATCCCCGACATGATCTCCTCCGGCTGGGCGCAGATGCACCGCGACCTGCGGGAGGCCTCCACCAAGGAGGGCATCGTGGTCGACGTGCGCTACAACAGCGGCGGCCACACCTCGCAGCTGGTCACCGACCGGCTGGCGCGGCGGGTGCTGTCCTGGGACTACCCGCGCCACGAGACGCCGGGCACCTATCCGCAGTTCGCCCCGCGCGGCGCGGTGGTGCTGGTGACCAACCAGGAGGCCGGCTCCGACGGCGACATCGTGAACGCCGTCTCCCGCGCGATGGAGATCGGCCCGATCATCGGCATGCGGACCTGGGGCGGCGTGATCGGCATCGATGGCCGCTACGACCTGGTCGACGGCACCGGCGTCACACAGCCGAAGTACGCCAGCTGGTTCGAGGGCGAGGACTGGGACATCGAGAACTATGGCGTCGAGCCCGACATCGAGGTGCCGCTGCCGCCGAACGCCTGGGTGAGCGGCGAGGACCCGCAGCTCCAGCGCGGCGTCACCGAGGCGCTCGCGCTGCTGGCCCGGAAGCCCGCCGCGACGGCTCCCCCGCTGCCCGCGCCGCGCTTCGGCCCCCGGAAGGGCTGAGCGCGGCTCGCTCGTCGGGCCCCTCGGTGTCGCTGTCCCCGAGGGCCCCGACGAGGTCGGTGAGGTGATGGACCAGCTCGTCCGGGATGCCCGGAGCGAGCGGAGAGAGCATGCGCTCCTCGATCCGGCGCACCCGAGCGTCCGCCTCGGCGAGCAGCTCATGACCCGCCGTGGTCAGCTCGGCCGGCAGCCGCCGTCCGCTCGGCGCCGTCGGGGGCCGGTCGATCAGCCCGCGCTCGCGCAGACCCGCGAGCACGGTGTTCATCGACTGCGGGCTGACGAAGGCCGCACGGGCGAGATCGGCGTTGGTCAGGCCGGGATTCTGATGCAGCAGCTCCAGGCACGAGTACTGCGAGACCGTCACGCCGAGCGGTCGCAGCTCCTGATCCATGCTCGACCGCAGCGCCGACTGCGCCTGCTTCACCAGGTAGCCCACCCGTCGGGCGAGCTCGCCGACGCTCTTCTCGGTCCGCTCCATGTCCTCCACCCGATCCTCTCCTCGATCTATATCAACATCTTGACATAGGTCGGCCGAAGGTGTTCTATATCAATGTCCTGATATAGATCGATCCACAGAGGTCACCATGACTGCCACCGGCCCGGATTTCCTCGCCCTGCAGGTCCACGATCCCGAAGTGGCTGCCCGGTTCTTCGAGACGCACCTCGGGCTGCACCGAGCACCGACCTCCCCACCCGGCGCGGTCGTCTTCCCCACCGAGCCGATCCCCTTCGCGGTGCGTGAGCCGCTGCCCGGCACCGATCCCGCGGCGGCCTCCCCCGGGCCGGGCCATGGCATCGCGCTCTGGATCGCCGTCGAGGACGCCGACGCCCTCCACACGCGCCTGACGGAGGCCGGCGTCCGGACCCTGCAGGAGCCGACGGATTCGCCGTTCGGGCGGATGTTCCCCTTCGTCGGCCCCGAGGGCTACGTCCTGACCGCCCACACCGCTGCGGACTGACCTGGCTGGTCGGCACCAGCAGACGTCGGCAGACCCTCCCTGCCGCCCACGCCCTGCAGCATCTCGCGGAACGTCGCACTCACCGCAGGATGGAGGCGGCGATCTCGGGATGGCGCAGCGCCAGATCCTGGTGCTCGACGGGATGAGGAGCCCGCGCCCCACCCGCCTCCCGCGAGGCGGTGCGGGCGACCGGATGGACGTCGTCGGGCTGCAGGTCGCGGGCGATCGCCTCGTTCCCGAGGGCGATGCGCTCCCGCGGCGTCAACGGGGCATCGCGCAGCTCGCGCGGGGCGACGATCCGGGTGGCGAGCAGTCGGGTGAGAACCCCGAGGACGACGGTGACGACGGCGATGAGCAGGATGAGGACGAGGCCGGTGAGTGCGGAAGTCATGCCTCGATCCTGAAACGCCGGACCCGTCAGGACAAGCGATGATTCGCGCCCCTCTGTTCAGTTCTGCTGAACGGACGTAGGATCCTCGCATGCTCGATCCCGTCAAACTCCGCGTCCTGCGCTCGGTCGTCGAGACCGGCAGCATCCGTGCCAGCGCCGAGGCGCTCGGCTACACGCCGTCGGCCGTCAGCCAGCATCTGTCCGCGCTGCGGCGGGCGACGGGGCTCGAGCTGGTCGAACGCACCGGCCGCGGGATCACGGTGACCGCTCATGCCAAGATACTGGCCGACGGAGCCGGCGTCGCCCTGGACGCCCTGAACGCGCTCGAACGGACCGCGAAGGACCTGCGGTCCGGACGCACCGGCACCCTGCGGCTCGGCTACGCCACCTCGATCGCCTCCAGCTGGATCCCGGAGCTCGCTCGCGACGTCCGGCGGCGGTATCCCGACCTCGGGCTCGAGCTCGTCCTGCGCGACTGCAGCTGCGAGGACCTGGCCGAAGCGGGGATGGACGTCATCGTGGGGGAGGGCACGGCGGACGCCGTCCCCGAGGACTGGGCGGTCCAGGACGTCCTCGAGGAGGGATACGTGGCGCTCGTCGCGCGCGACCACCCGCTCGCGGCGCAGTCGAGCCTGCCGCTCAAGGACCTGGCCGATCAGTCATGGGCCACGGACGATCCCATCGAGTCCTTCTGGTTCGATCGAATCGGCGCCGCCTGCCGAGCCGCCGGCTTCTCCCCCTGCGTCGAGGTGAACCCCGATGACTTCGCGACGGTGCTGGGCTTCGTCGCGACGGGCGACTACGTCAGCGTGCAGCCCTCCGTGATCGCCCAGGACCTGCGCTCGGACATCGTGGCGATCCCCCTGGACCCGCCCGCACCCCGACGCCGCCTGCGGATCCAGGTGCGCCACGCCGTCGCACACAATCCGGCGGCGCAGTACATCGTCCAGCGCATCCACGCCGCCGCCGAGCGCCGGGCCGCAGAGATCCCGGGCGCCGTCCACCTCGGCACGGGTGCCGTGCGCCCGCCGCGCAGGATCGCAGGCGACCAGGCGGAGGCTCCCGCCGCACCGCGGCCCGTCGTGCCCGCGGTACGGCTGCCGGGCGTCTCCGCGGTCTGAACCGGGACCCCACGGCCGCCTCACCGTCTCGCCCTCCGATCTCGCCGCCGGTGACAGAAGTCCCGCCCGGACCGGGGGAGCAGGTGGACAATGACGGGACATCGCCCTCGCCGCGCTGCCGCCGCGGCGCCCGGAAGGAGCCCCCGTGACCGCATCCGACATCGACCAGCGCATCGCCGATCTCCCGGTCGCGGTGGACCTCACGGAGGATGCCGTGATCCTGGAGGTCGACCTCTCCGGTACGGCCGAGCAGATCTGGGCGCACGTCACCGACCCGGAGCTCCTGGCCACCTGGTCCCCCATCGTGCCCGAGCGACCGCTGACCGAGGTCGGCCCCATGCTGTCCCGGGAGAGCCCGGACGCCGATCCGGTGACCACCGACGTGCTGGCCACGGCGGGCGACCATGCCCTCTCGCACCGCTGGGGCGATGACGTGTTGGAGTGGCTGGTCGACGAGGCCCGCCTGACGCTGATGATGAAGGTGGCGGCGCCGCAGTACGCGCCGACCTATCTGGCCGGCTGGCAGGTGTGCCTGGCGGTGCTCGACGCGCGCCTGGAGGGTCTCGACCAGGCTCGGATCGTCGGCCGGGAGGCGCTCGAGCACGGCTGGGAGGAGCTGCGCGCCCGCTACGCCGAGGAGCTCGACCTGCCGGACCAGCCCGCCGTGTGATCGCGCTCAGGCCTCGCCGATCAGCAGCCGGACCTCGATCTCGTCGCCGACGCCGACCTCCTCGGCACGTTGGACGACGGCCTTGACCGGCACCAGGTAGCCGCCCTCACGCGGGAAGAGGGAGGTCGTGAACCCGGTGTCGCCGATGCGGACCGTCGCCGGGATGCAGCCCCAGCCGTAGGTGACCCGGCGGGAGATCGCGCCGATCGCGTCGGCCTCCTCATCGGGCACGGGGGCGAACACGAACGGGGCGGGGCCGCGCCACTCGATCGTCGTGGTGGTGAAGAGGAGGTCCACACCCCGAGCGTAGACCTCCGCGGGATTCGCGCCCGCCCCACGGACGCCGCACCGGCCCGAGACCTCCGCGACGGCCTGCGGGCTCCCCGACTTCCCGGGACCTCTGCCGCTCCGGTGACCGGATCGGTCGCTACCATGGAGACATCGGCGGCGGCCGAGCACGGGGGCACCGTCGTCGGATATCGAGCGCCCCCGGCAGGAGGCTGTGATGAACGACGACATCCGCGCCTCGGACTCGCCCATCCCCTACGACCCCGCCGCCCGCGAGCTCGGTGTCCTCGTCGGCTTCGACGGCTCCGACCAGGCGGTCCTGGCCCTGCACTACGCGGCGCGCGCCGCGCAGCGCCTCGAGGCCCGCCTCAGCGTCGTCACCGCCTACACGGTCCCGCCGATGGTCTACGCCAACATCGCCTCCATGCCCGCGGAGACCGAGGGCGACGCACGCAAGGCGGCCGCCCACGAGCTGCTGGAGGAGGCCCGCGTCCACCTGCGCGGCTACCCGGGTGAGGTCTCCATGGCGATCGAGGAGGGCGACGCCGCCGGAGTCCTCGTGCGCCTCTCGGTCGACGCCCAGCTGGCCGTGGTCGGAGCGCGCGGCCGCGGCGGCTTCCTCGGTCGACTCCTGGGCTCGGTCTCCTCGGCGCTGCCCGCGCACGCCCACTGCCCCACCGTCGTCGTCCCGCGGCACTACAAGATCGGGGTCGGGGACGGCGCGGAGCGCTTCGCCCCTGTCGAGGACGACGCCCCCGTGGTGGTCGGCGCGGACCGCTCGCCGCGCAGCCACGTCGCCGTCCTCCTGGCGGCCGAGGCGGCGCAGAGCCGCAACGCGCCGCTGCACCTGGTGATGGCGATGCCTCCGCCGGACAACTGGGGCGGCGGATACGGGATGTCCGTCCCGGACCCCGGGATGATCGAGAAGCACCGCCAGGAGCTCGCCGAGGAGCTGACCCGCTACGCCGGCACGCTGCGCGAGCAGTACCCATATCTGACGGTGACCAGCGAGGTCGAGCTGGCGGATCCGGCGACGCAGCTGGTGGCCCACTCCTCCCGCGCGCAGCTGGTCGTGGTCGGCACCCGCGGTCACGGCCGGGTCGCCAGCGTCCTGCTGGGCTCGGTCTCCCGCTCCGTGCTCCATCAGGCCTCGGGACCGGTGCTGGTGGTGCCCGAGCTGGACCCGTCCCGCATCGAGGCCGACCCGCGCCGTCCGCGCTGACCGGTCCCCGGCCCGCGCGTCCGTCGGGAGGAGCACAATGGAGGTCGTGCCCCCGAGCCGCTCTCCCCTGCGCCTGCTGCGCGGGACCGTCGCCGCGACGCTGGCCACCTCGGTCGCCCTGGGCGGCCACCTGGTGGGCGGCGGCGCGATGCCGTCCTGGCTCGGCGTGGCGCTGCCGTGGTGGTTCTCGGTCGCGGCGTGCACCGTGCTGGCCGGCTCGCGCTTCTCCCTGGCGCGCATGAGCATCGCCGTCGTCGCCAGCCAGGCCCTGTTCCACGGACTGTTCATGGCCGGCACCCCTGGGGACCCCCGCGTCCAGCTCGTCGCCCCACCCGGGTCGCACCTCGACCACGCCGCGCACCTCGCCGGTTCCGGTTCCGGGTCCGGGCAGTCCGTTCCTGCGACCCACGCGGGGCGCTCGGGGGTCGCCTCGGCGACCGAGCACGCCCTGCACGGCGCTCATGCCGATCTGCGGATGCTGCTGTGGCATCTCGTCGCCGCCCTGGTCACGGCGTTTCTGCTGCATCGTGGCGAGGCCATGCTGTGGCGATCCTTCTCCCTGATCGGGCGGCTCCTGGCCGTCCTGGGGACACCGCGCACCCTCGCCCTCCCGCCGACGTCCCCGCTGCCGGCCCCGGCGCGGGTGGGGCTCGAGACCGCCCACGTGCGCCCTGCTCGGCGCGCCGTCCTCACTCCTCAGCTGCGGCGGGGCCCGCCGTGGGTCCTGGCCGCCTGAGCCGCGTCGGCGCGCTGCGCCGCCCCTCAGGTCGCCCTCCCGGAAGATCACCCCGCCCCGGCCCCGTGCCCCGGCGGTTCCCTCACGCTCCCCGCCGCCTGCGCCCTGCTGCCCGGCGGTTCTCGGGAGCCCCCTGGAAGGACCCCTGATGCCCCGTACCGTTCCCACCCGTCCCCTCCGTCCCACCCCTCCCGTCCATCCGGCCCGCACGCGTTCCGCCGGCGGGCTCTCCCGTAGGACCGCGCTGGCCTCCCTGGTGCTGCTGCCCCTGGCGGCCTGCGGCGCCGGTGATGCGGGGAAGCCAGCTCCTGACGAGGATTCCGCAGGCTCCGACGGAGGCGGGGTCGACGCCACCGCTTCCGGCACGATCACCGTCACCGATCCCTGGGTCAAGGCCGCTGAGGACGGCATGACCGCCGCCTTCGGCACCGTCGCCAACGGCACGTCCGGGGATCTCGTCCTGACCGGCGTGACCACGTCGGCCTCGAGCGAGGTGCAGCTGCACGAGACCTCCCCCGACGGCTCCGGCGGCATGAGCATGCAGGAGAAGGAGGGCGGCTTCGAGCTTCCCGCCGGCGAGGAGCTCGTGCTCGAGCCCGGCGGACACCACCTCATGCTCATGGACCTCACCGAGCCCCTGCGGCCCGGAGACCAGGTGGAGCTGACGCTGGTGTTCTCCGAGGGCACCGAGCACCCGTTCACCGCCACCGTCAAGGACTTCTCCGGTGCTCAGGAGCATTACTCCCCCGACGACGAGGAGGGGGCGGAGCCCTCGGACGGCGGCCGGGAGCACGCCGAGCATGGGGAGGATTCATGACCCGGCCGGACGAGCACGGTCCCGGTCACGACGATCCCGCTCGGCCACGTCCCGCTGAGTCGACGTCCTCCCCTCCGCCCCCCGCACGGCACCCGGGCGAGCCGGGCCGGCCGGGCGCCCCGGAGGAGACCTCCCCGCACCGGCCCGGTCGCCGGCAGCTGCTGCGCGCCGGGACCGTCGGCGCCGGCACGCTCGGAGTCGGAGCCGCCGCCATCGGCCTGGACCGTGCCCTGCGGGATCCGGCGGCATCCGCGGCACCGGCAGAGCAGGCCGGACCGACGCTGCACGGCGAGGAGACCGTCCCCTTCCACGGCGCCCACCAGGCCGGGATCGAGACCGCGCCGACCGCGTCCGCGACGTTCCTGGCACTGGACCTGCACCAGGAGGTGGACCGCGAGGGCGTGCTGCGGATGCTGCGGCTGCTGACCGACGACGCCGCGCGCCTCACCCAGGGCAGGCCGGCTCTGGCGGACACCGAGCCGGAGCTCGCCGGCAGACCGTCGCGTCTCACGATCACCGCCGGCTTCGGGCCGGGTCTGATGGAGCGCGCCGACCGGGAGGCCCCGCACTGGCTCGCTCCCCTGCCGGCCTTCTCGATCGACGCCCTCGAGGATCGCTTCACCGGTGGGGATCTGCTGCTGCAGGTCGCCGCCGAGGATCCGTTGACCGTCTCCCATGCGGCGCGGATGCTGCTCAAGGACGCCCGGGCCTTCGCCTCGGTGCGCTGGGTGCAGCGGGGCTTCCGCCGCGCCCAGGGCACGCAGGCACCCGGCTCCACGATGCGGAACCTGTTCGGACAGCTCGACGGCAGTGCGAACCCACAGCGGGGCAGCGAGCACTTCGCCCAGGTCGTCTGGATCGACGACGGACCCTTCACCGGCGGCACCTCGATGGTGCTGCGCCGGATCCGGATGGACCTCGACGGCTGGGACGAGGCCGACCGGATCGCCCGGGAGAAGTCCACCGGCAGGTCCTTGGACGACGGGGCGCCGCTGAGCGGCGGCACCGAGACCTCGCAGGCCGACTTCGAGGCCGTCTCCGACAACGGCTTCGCGGTGATCCCGGAGTTCGCCCACATGCGTCGGGCCCGCGGCGTCGACGAGGGTGAGCACCAGGAGATCTACCGTCGGCCGTACAACTACGACGTGCCTCCGCCGGCGGATTCCACGGCGCTGTCGGAGTCCGGCCAGCTGTTCGCCGCCTTCCAGGCGGATCTGACCGGTCAGTTCCTGCCGATCCAGCAGCGCCTGGCGGACCTGGACCTGCTGAACCAGTGGACCACCCCGATCGGATCAGCGGTGTTCGCGATCCCCCCGGGCTGCACCGAGGGCGAGTACCTGGGGCAGTCGGTGCTGGCGTAGGCAGGGCCCGTCTTCGGCCGGGCCGGGCCCGCGGGTCAAGGCCGGGCCGGGCGCGCGGGTCAGGGCCAGGCGCGCGGGCTCCTCACAGGCGGGTCAGCACCTGCGGGACGTCAGCGGCACGCGCTGCGCCATATCGACAGCGCGTGCCACCGGCGTCCGCTTCCTGCCGACCGGACGAGACGGCCGGGCAGATCGCGTCTCGCCCGTGGCAACCGACGGCGCAGTGCTCGCGCTCGCGCGGGCCCCTCGTATGCTGGCCCGACGCCGCGCGCTCACGCATCGGTGCTCGACGGGGCGCAGGCGACTCATCCGATCCGCAGGAGACAGCCATGCCTCGCTTCAACATTTCCGCCGACGACGCCCACGGGCCCCTGGTCGTCGGGATCGACATCGGCTCCGGCGGCACCCGTGCCGCCGTCTACGACGTCAGCGGGCGTGAGGTCGACAAGCTGGCCCACAAGGAGTCCCACGAGTTCACCGTCGGCGACGACGGGGCCAGCACGATCGACGCCGACCAGGTCGTCGAGGAGATCCGCACCGCCCTCGGCGTGGTGCTCGGCGGCGAGCTGCCCGGCACCGTCCGCGGCATCGGCTTCGACACCTTCGCCTCCTCGCTGGTCGCGGTCGACGCCGACGGCCGCGCGATCACCCCCTGCATCACCTACGCGGACACCCGCTGCCACGCGCAGGTCACCGACCTGGCCGCACGGCTCGACATCGACGAGCTGCACGAGCGCACCGGAGCCCGCCTGCACTCCTCCTACACCGCGCCCCGCCTCGCCTGGCTGCGCGAGGAGCACCCCGAGGTCTTCACCCGCACCGAGCGCTTCATGGCGCTGGGCGAGTACGTCGCCTTCCGACTGCTGGGCACGGCGGCGCTGGGCACTGCCTCCGCCGCATGGTCGGGGATGATCGACCGCCGCACCGGTCAGTACGTGCCCGAGGTGCTCGAGGCCATCGGGGTCCAGGCGTCGGCGCTGGGCGAGGCCCTGGATCCCGACGACGCACTGCCGGTGGCCGACACCCCGCTGGCCGAGGAGTTCCCGCAGCTCACCGAGGCGGTGTGGCTGCCGGTGATCGGCGACGGCCTGGCCGCGAATCTGGGCATCGGGGCGCTCGGAGCCGGCACCTGGGGCATCTCCACCGCCACCTCCGGCGCGATCCGCCAGCTGCTGGACACCGAGATCTCCTCCCTGCCCAGCGGCCTGTGGGCCTACCGGGTCGACCAGCGCCGCACCCTGGTCGGCTCCGCCATGAGCGACTGCGGGCGGGTGCTGGACTGGGCCCGCTTCCAGCTCGGCATTCCCGAGGACATCTCCGAGACGGATACCGAGACCCTGTTCTCGGCACCGCCGTCGAACGGGACCCCGCTGGTGATCCCGTTCTTCTCCGGGGAGCGCGGCACCAAGTGGCGGGGCTCCTCCCGGGCGCTGTTCGCGAACGTCGGCGCCTCCACCACCGCCGAGGACATGCTGCGTGGGGCGATGGAGGGCGTGGCCCTGTCATTCCTGCGCATCGCCGACCAGATGCGCGAGGCCGGCGGCGAGCCGGAGCGGATCGTGCTCTCCGGCGGGATGACCGAGGCGATCCCGGCCTGGCTGCACCTGCTGGCCGACGCGCTCGGTGCTCCCATCGATCACGTCGCGGTCTCCCGCTCGACCATGCGCGGCTCCGCCGTGATGGCCCTCGAGCAGGCCTCCCCCGGCACCGCCGTGGCCGAGGCGCCCGTGCTGCGCCGCGTCGAACCGGTCGCCGAGAACGCCGCGCACTACCGCGAGCGCCTGGAGCGCTTCGAGAAGCTCGCCGACCTCGCCTGACAGGGCACGACGTCAGCCCGAGCGACCCCGAAGACGCACCACCCTCAGCCCGCACCACCCCCAGGCGCACCACCTCAGCCCGCACCACCCCCGGGCGCACCACCCTCAGCCCGCGGTTGCGCGCTGTGCTTCCACTATGGGAAGCACAGCGCGCAATCGCGCGTAGTGGACCGGGCCGCGGCACGTGGACCGGGCCGGCCCCGGCCCCGGCCTCGCCTCGGTCCCGGTCTCGGTCTCGGTCTCGGTCTCGGCTCCGGCGTGTCCGCCACCGGCGTCGGCCGTTTGCACCTTTCGGAGGAGGCCACCGGATTCATCCCTCCTGATCTCGCTCTCACCTGCGTAGATGCCTAGCTTTGAGACGTGCCCATCACCTGGGCATCGACGACGACGAAGGGATCTCCCGTGACCACCACCGACCGCCCACCAGCCCTCTCCCGTCGGCCCCCGACGGCTCCCGGGCACGACGGCGTGCTCGCCGCCGTCCGGAGCCATCCCCTGCTGACCTTCTTCCTGCTGGCCAACGGGCTGAGCTGGCTGGCCTGGCTGCCGTACATCCTGTCGTTGAACGGCCTCGGGGTGTGGGGCATCGCGTTCCCCGCGCTTCTGGGCAGCAGCCAGCTGCTCGGTGTCCTGCCCGGTGCCTACCTCGGCCCGATCGGCTCCGCGCTGCTGGTCACCGCGATCGTCGACGGTCGCGCGGGGCTGCGCCGCTGGGTCGGCAGGCTGCTGCGCTGGCGCGTGAACTGGCGCTGGTACGCCGTCACCCTGTTCACGGTGCCCGCCGCCGCACTGCTGGCCGGGCTGGTGTTCTCCGGTGGCGAGGTGCATGCGCCCTCGACCGCCGTGCTCGTGGCGTACGTGCCGCTGCTGATGTTCCAGATGGTCGCCACGGGGCTGGCTGAGGAACCGGGCTGGCGCGACTTCGCCCTGGCTCGTATGCAGTATCGCTTCGGCCCGCTGCGCTCCGCGTTCCTGCTGGGGCCGCTGTGGGGCATGTGGCACCTGCCGCTGTTCCTGACCGAATGGGGAGGCTGGCCGGACTCGAGCTGGACCCGACCGATCGTGTTCGTGGTCTTCTGCATCTCCTTCAACATCGTGATGAGCTGGGTGTTCAACCGGACCGGGGAGTCGCTGCCGCTGTCGATGCTGATGCACGCCGGGGTGAACACCTTCGCCTCCACCCTCGCGGTCGACATGTTCCCGACCCTCGACGCCGAGCGCTCCCTGCTCGCCTTCACCGTGGCCGCGGTCATCGCCGCAGCGATCCTGCTGGTCAGCACCCGTGGCCGGCTCGGCTTCCCGGGGACCGCCCCGACAGCACGCGGCGGGGCGGGGGCCCCGGCCGAACCCGCACTAGGCTCTCGTCCATGACCTCCGACACCTCGCCACGCAGGGCGGTCGCCATCGCGACCGCCCTCGCGTGCTGGGTGCTCGCCCTGGTGCTGCTGGCAATCGTGCCCTCCCTCGTCCCGCCCGACGGGGCCGCCCCAGGAGCCCTCACTCCCCAGTGGTCGGGCCGCTGGTGGGCCACCGCCGGGACGATCACGCTCCAGTCCGCCGCCCTGCTGGTCGTCCGACGGGCACCGATCACCGCGGTGGGGATCATCGCCGCGCTCGCGCTCGCCCTGGGGCCGGTGGCCCCCGGCGTCGCGTACACGCTGTCGCATCTTCCCGTGCTGGTGGCCGTGTTCCTCGCAGCCCCTCGCCGTCCGTGGGGCACGATCCGCCTCGTGCTGACGGCGACGGCTCTCGCGATCACCCTGGGCACGCTCGCCAACGCCCTGCTCAGCGGGCTCGGGACGATGCCCGGCGTGCTCGGCGAGGCGCTCGTGCAGGGGGCCGGGGTCGTCGGGATCACCGCTCTGGTCTCCCTCGCGCTGGCCTCGATCCGGACGGCGCGCGAGGCGCAGCGCCTGGAGCTCGCGGCCCTGGACCGCGAACGGGATGCGCTGGCGCGCGAGCGGGAGGCGCTGGTCCGCGCCACGGCCTCCGAGGAGCGCGCGGCGATGGCCCGCGAGCTGCACGACATCGCGGCGCATCACCTCTCCGGGATCGCGCTGGTGGCCGCCGCCGCGGACCGTCAGATCGATAGGGATCCGCGGGCCGCGCACGAGTCCGTGCGCCAGGTGCGCACCCAGACCCGCGCCGTGCTCGACGACATCCGACGAGTGGTGGGGCTGCTGCGCGAGAGCGGGCCCGCCGAGCGGTCCGTCGAGAATCTCGCCACCGTTTCGGCGCTGGTCGGAGCCCGCGCCGAGGCCGGCATGCCCGTGCGCCTGGAGCAGATCCCCCCGTCGGGCGCCGGCGCGGTCGGCGACGGTATCGGTCCGCTCGCACAGCTGGTCGCGTACCGGATGATCCAGGAGGCCCTGACCAACGCCGCCGAGCATGCGCCGGGCGCGTCGTGCCTGGTCACGATCGACGACACGGAGGCGGCGGAGCTCGTGGTCACGGTGCACGACGACGGCGCGATGGCAGGGGGCGATGCGGACGATGCCACCCGTGCGGGGGATGCCGATGATGCCGGCAGCGGAGGAGGCTACGGCCTGATCGGGATGCGAGAGCGGGCCGGACTGATCGATGCCGAACTGGAGCACGGGCCGACGGCCGACAGCGGCTGGCGCGTGCAACTGAGGATCCCCCGCGACCGCACCGGCGTCCAGGCTCCCTCCGACGACCGGGAACGGGGCCGGAGGCTGGAGCAGGAGCAGGAGCAGGAGCAGGAGCAGGAGCAGGAGCAGGAGCAGGCACGATGATCCGGGTTCTGCTCGCCGATGACCAGCCGCTGGTGCGCGCCGGACTGTCCGGCCTGCTCGCGGCCGAGGAGGACCTCGAGGTGGTCGGTGCCGCCGCCGACGGGCAGGAGGCGCTGACCCTGGCTCGGGAGCTGCAACCCGACATCGCCTGCCTGGACATCCGCATGCCCGGTCTGGACGGCATCGAAGCCACCCGCGCCCTCACCGCGGCGGAGCCCCCGATCCCGGTGCTCATCCTGACCACCTTCGACCTCGACGACTACGTGTTCGGCGCCCTCGAGGCCGGAGCGGCAGGATTCCTGCTCAAGGACGCCGAGCCCGAGGTGATCATCGAGTCCGTGCGCCACGTCGCCGCCGGTCAAGGCACCCTCGACCAGTCGCTGACCCGGCGCATCCTGACCGAGTTTGTCCAGCGGCGCAGTCTGCAACCGGTCACCGCGCGGGGCGCCGAGGGGCTGCTCACCGCCCGCGAGCTCGAGATCCTGGGGCTGCTCGCGCGGGGCATGTCCAACGAGGAGATCGCCCGGGAGCTGGTCGTGGAGATCACCACGGTCAAGTCGCACGTGGCGCGCATGCTGCCCAAGCTCGGCGTGCGCTCCCGCCTGCAGGCCGTGGTGTGGGCCTACCAGAACCGCATCGTCACCGTGCCCGACGGGTCCTGAGGCACGCCTCCAGGGTCGCGACACCGCGACACCGCGACACCGCAACACCGCGGCACCGCGATTGTGCGCTCCACTTCCAGTCTTGGAAGCACAGCGCGCAATCGCGCCGTGGACGGAGTGGGCACGATCGCACCGGGCCGCACAGCGCGCAATCGCGCCGTGGACGGAGTGGGCACGATCGCACCGGGCGCAGGCCGGTCCGGGATCGTTCCTCCCCAAGCCCTATCCGTCCACAGCCGGGACGATGACAACCCGCGGGGACCGGCATCTCCCTACCGTCGCACCATGACGCCCCGTTGGTCCCCGAACCCCCGCAGCCTTCTGCGCCGACAGGAGCTCCTGACGCGTGGCGTCCATCCCCGTCGCCTCGCCTCGGAGGAGTTCACGGAGGTCATTCCCGGCTTCTGCACCCCGACCGATGCGCCGGCCGACCTTCAGGTGATCGCCCGGGTGCTGCAGCGAGAGGTCAGCCCCGACGCGGTGATCAGCCACGTCACCGCCGCGGAGCTCCTGCGGCTCCCCCTCCCCTTCTCGCAACGACACGACGAGCTGAACCGGATCCACTGCACCGTTGCGCCCGAGAAGCGTCGGAGGCTTGGCCCACGCGTCACGGTCCATGCCCGGCGCCCGGCACCGACCCGACGATGGCGGGGACTGACGATGAGCGCGCCCGTCGAGCTGCTGAGCGATCTCGCCGGCGAGCTCACCACGCTCGAGCTCGTCCAGGCGTGCGACAAGCTCGTCGGACCGCAGGCCGAGCGTCCCCGCGTCTCCCTGCGCGAGTTGCAGGAGCTCGTTGACCATGCTTCGGGAATCCCCGGCATCAACCAGGTCCGGCAGGCCGTGACCGAGGCACGGGAGCTGGTGGATTCGCCGAAGGAGACCGAGCTGCGGCTTCTCCTGACGGAAGAGAACTACGTCGAGCCCGAGATCAATGTCTGGGTCCGAGCTCCGAAGACCGGCGAGAACTTCCGTCTGGACCTGTCCTACCCCTGGCTGAAGATCGCCATCGAGTACGACGGGGACTGGCATCGCACCGACAGGGCGCGCCATCGACGGGACCGTCGCAAGGACGATGTGCTGCATGAGCTGGGGTGGCGGGTCGTGCGCGCCACGGACGAGGATCTGTCGTCACCCAGCAACTTCTTGGGCAGGCTGGCCCACCTCGGTGCTCCGCAGCTCCGCGCCGCGCAGATGCTCGTGGGGTGAGGTGCGGCAGGGGCATCGGGTCACGGAACGGCGGCCACGGAAGGGCGGTCACGGAAGGGGGGTCACGGGCACTGCGGAGTCGTGGAACTCGTCGGCATGAGCTGCCCATTCGTTACTCTGCTCACGCCATTGCGCTCTGAGCTTCCAAGAGCGGAAGCACAGCGCACAACCGCGTCACCGAGCCGGCCGCCATCGCCCTCGCACGGCCGTGCCTGCACTTCCGTTCCCGAAAACTCACGCCATTGCGCGCTGGGCTTCCAGTATCGGAAGCACAACGCGCAATGGCGTGAGCGTGCCTCGAGGCGGGGGCGAGCCGTGTCGGAGACCCCGACCAGCACCATCGGATCCAAGACCACCCCATTGCGCGCTGGGCTTCCAAGAGTGGAAGCAGGGCGCGCAATGGCGTCAGGGTCACGCCAGGCGCGCCGTCAAGGTCACGCCAGGCGCGCCGTCAAGGTCACGCCAGGCGCGCCGTCAGGGTCACGCACGACGGGCGCGAGAGCCGCCCGAGGCGCGGCCTCAGGGGCGCGGGAGGCGCTTCTCCTCGGCGATGACGGCATCGACCAGGGGATCGACGGCGGGGACGTCGAGCAGGTCCAGCAGCGCGCTGATCCGGTCGGTGGTGTTCTCCAGGACCGCAGCAGCAGCGATGGCCTCTGCCTGCGGATCCTTGACCTCGTGCCCGGCACGCACGCGCTCGGTGACCCAGGCGGTCCAGGCGGCGACGGCGGCGACTTCGCCGGGGGCCTTCTCGGGGCCGCCGAGCTCGGCGATCACCGGCAGCGCGCGCACGGGCAGCTTGGCGCTGCCGTCGGCGGCGATGCGGATCAGGTTGTCCGCCAGGCGCGGATTGCGGAAGCGCTCCTCGAGGGCCGCGGTGTAGGCATCGAGGTCGGCGGCGGGCAGGTCCAGCGTGGAGCGGGCCTCGGACCACAGCTGCTCGACCAGGGCGCGCACCTCGCGGTGCCTGATCGCCTCGTCGACGCGCTCGAGGCCGGCGACCTGCCCGGCGTAGGCCATGAGGGTGTGGGCGCCGTTGAGCAGGCGCAGCTTGCGCAGCTCGTGGAGCTCGAGATCGTCGGTCAGCTGCACCCCGGCCTTCTCCCACTCGGGGCGACGGCCGCGGAAGCTGTCCTGGACGACCCACTCGGTGAAGGGCTCGGTGACCACCGGGACGGTATCGGCCAGGCCCGTGCGCTCGGTGACCAGCGCGGCAGCGCCCTCGTCGGCCGAGGGGGTGATGCGGTCGACCATGGTGGAGATGACGTCGACGTGGCCGGCGAACCAGGTGCGGGTCTCCTCGTCGGCCGCGGCGAGCACGGCCTCGCGCAGCACGTCGCCGTTGCCAGTGAGGTTGTCGCAGGAGACCAGGGCGATCGGGTCGGTGACCCCGGCTTCGCGGCGGGCCTTCAGGCCCAGCGCCAGGCGCGCGGGAGCGGAGGTCGCGGGATCGTTGCCGGCGGCGTAGCCCTTCTCGGTGATGGTCAGGGTGACCACGGCGGTGAAGGGATCGGCGACCAGACGCACCAGAGCGTCGACGTCATCGGCCGGGTGCACCTCGTCGATCACGTCGACGATGCTGACCTCGTCGTCCTCGGCGCCGCGCACGATCAGGCCGTACTGGCCGTCCTGGGCGTTCAGCGCGTCGGCCATCGCGGCGGTGCGGCCGGTGAAGGCGCTGACGGACCAGCCGCCGGCCCGCTGCGTGGCGACCAGGGTGTGGGCGCGGGCGAAGTTGCCGATGCCGAGGTGGACCAGGCGGCCCACGTCGGAGGGTGCGGGAGTGTTCATCAGTTCTTCTCTCCTGCAGCGTCGCCGAGGCGGAAGACCTCGCGGGGCTGCTGATCGGGCAGGGTGGTGGCGATCTCCCGGGCGTCCTCGAGACGCATCCGGTGCTCGGCGACCAGGCCTGCGAGGTGCGTCGCGTCGAGGCGGCGGGACATGTCGTGGCGCGCCGGGATCGAGCAGAACGCCCGGGTGTCGTCGATGAAGCCGCTGGTGCGCGAGTAGCCGATGGTCTCGGAGACGGCGCGGCGGTAGCGCAGGATCGCATCCGGCGCGTCGATGAACCACCACGGGGCGCCCGCGTACACGGAGGGGTACACGCCGGCCAGCGGGGCGATCTCGCGAGAGAAGACGGTCTCGTCGATCGTGAACAGCACGGTGCGGAAGTTCGCCTCGTGGCCGACGTCGTTCAGCATCGGTGCGATGTGGTGGACGTAGTCGACGGCGACGGGGATGTCGAAGCCGACGTCGGGCCCGAAATTCTGGAACATCGACTCGCTGTGGTTGCGGTACACGGCGGGATGGATGGTCATGACCAGGCCGTCCTCGGCCGCCAGGCGCGCCTGGTCGGCGAGCAGGTGGCGACGCAGCGCCACGGCATCGTCGGCGCCGATCGTGCCGGAGCGGGCGGCGCCGTACAGGCGGCGGGCGTCCTCGTCGGCGAGGCGTGCGGTGCCCGGGTCGATGTGGGCATGATCCGAGGAGGCGGCGCCGTGGTCGCGGAAGTACAGGCGGCGGGCGCGCATGGCCTCGTGGTAGCCGTCGTAGGTGCCGACGTCGACGCCGGCGGCCTCCCCGAGGGCATCGGTGAGCACGGGGAAGTCGGGACGGCCGGCCTCGAGGTACTTGTCCGGACGGAAGGTGGGGATGACGCGCCCGGTGAAGTCCGCATCGGCCGCGAGCGCGTCGTGCGGGGCGAGATCGTCGACGGGGTCATCGGTGGTCGCCATGACCTGGATGCCGAAGCGCTCGAAGAGGGCACGGGGGCGGAACTCGGGCTGGGCGAGTTTCTCGGCGAGCGCGTCGTACATCGCGTCGGCCGTGCGCGGGTTCAGCACGGTCTCCAGGCCGAAGACCTCGTAGAACTCGTGCTCCATCCAATAGCGCGAGGGGGTGCCGGCGTAGGCGTGCCAGTGCTCGGCGAGCAGGCGCCAGGCCGCCCGGGAGTCCTTCTCGTCCAGCGGGCCGCGGCCGACGCCGAGGTCGGCGAGGTCGACGCCGCGGGCGTGCATCAGCCGGTTGACGTAGTGATCCGGGGTGATGAACAGCGAGGTCGGGTCGCGGAAGGGCTCGTCGTCCAGCAGCAGCCGGGGGTCGACGTGGCCATGCGGCGAGACGATGGGCTGGTCCTTTATCCCGTCGTAGAGGTCGCGCGCGATGTCCCGGACAGCGGGGTCCGCGGGCAGCAGTCGGTCGGGGTGGGGCACGTAGGCGTCGTCGCTCATGGAGCCATCCTCCCGCGAGGGGCCGCTCCGGGTCCCCCGGTTGTCATCGGTTGCCGACCAGGTCAGGGCCGAACAGAGCGCTTTCCCAGGTCATGGGCACCCAGCGTACCGGTGGGCTCGGGCCGACGGGGCGAGCTCAAGCACCGCCGGCGACGGCGCGGGTCGCAGAGCCGTCGTGCCGCCAGGCCGTCGGGCCGTCGGGCCGTCGGGCTCAGCCCTTGCCCCGCGGGCCGGTCGTGCCGCGCGGCACCAGGCGCACGGGCAGGGAGCCCTCGACCGGGGTGCGATGGGCCGAGGGGTTCTCGATCCGTCGCACGAGGCGTTCGACGGCCGCGCGGCCCTGAGCCCGTTTCGGGGTGACGACGGTGGTGAGCCCGCCGCCGATGAAGCGCGACAGCAGGATGTCGTCGTGACCCATGACCGACAGCTCGGAGGGCACCTTCACCCCCGCCCGCAGCGCCGAGACCAGGAACCCGAAGGCGACCAGGTCGTTGTAGCAGACCACGGCGTGCGGCAGGGAGTCGCGCAGCTCCTCGAAGGCCTGCTCCCCGCCGACGGTGGTCGGGGCGAAGGGGCCGTGGCGCTGCACCACCAGGCCGTTCGCCCGGGCAGCGGCGCGGGCGGCACGCCACCGCTCGCTGTCGGACCAGGAGTTCACGGGGCCGGCGACGTAGGTGACAGTGCGGATGCCGTTCTCGGCGAGGTGCGCCATCGCCTGCTGCATCCCGTGCTCGTAGTCCGGCGTCACGGAGTCCAGGCCCGCGACGCGGCGGTTGAGGACAACGACGGGGATCCGCTTGGTGAGGTGGTTCAGCGTCGCGTCCGACAGCCGGGTGCCGGACAGCACGATCCCGTCGACGACGTTGATCGCGCTCTCGAGGCTCGAGCGCTCCCGCACCTCGTCCTCCACGGTGTCGAGCAGGAGCATCAGGAAGTCCTGTTCATGGGCGGATTCCTGCATGCCCGAGACGAGCTCGGCGAAGTAGGGGTTGGTGAGGTCGGCGATCTCGATGCCGAGCCGGTGGTGACGCTCGTCGCGCTCCTGCGCATCGGGGGCGGCCGTGCGGTAGTTCAGCTGCTTGGCCGCGGCCATCACCGTGGCGTGCGTGGCAGCGCTGACGCGGCCGGGCCGGGAGAAGGCCCGGGAGACGGTCGACGGCGCGACCCCGGCGGTCTTGGCGACGTCGTAGATCGTCACGCGCTTGTCCGCCACCTGGTCGCTCCGTCCTCGCCTGCGCGGCGATGCTCTTCCGTGCGGCGCGGTCCGATGCTGCCGGGGTACGGTGGAACACGCCTGGTCCTGAGGATGAACTCTACCCCGCCGACGCGGCAACCAGCGGCAACCCCGAGAGGTCCGGGGCTCGCGGTCTGCCGGACGCGGTGCGGCGACGGCGGCTGCCGGCGGCCCGGATCACCCAGCTGGGGCAGGCGGCGGCCTTCGGCGGCGCACTCCCGCGCACGCTGCGTCCACGGTGAACTGCCGAGCGAACGGCCGGCTGACAGAGCTGGGGTGCCGAGACGTCACCGACAGTCGACTATGCACAATAGTCGTCGATGTCGCATAGTGGCGTCATGGAACGTTCCGGGGAGTGGATGAGACGAGCGCGGGAGACGCTGGCTCTGGCCGGCACGGCACTGCGCGCCTGGGGGCCGCGCCAGGTGTCCGTGGCGATCGCCGCGGGGACGGCCGTCGCCCTGGTGATCGGTCTGGCGACCGTGCTCATCCCCAATCCGGTCTTCGCGCGCGAGATCCCGACCGTGCCGTGGAACTACCCGGTATGGATCCTCACCTCCGTTCTGATGGGGGTGCTCGTCGCGACCTACGTCCAGCCGGACGCTGAACCCTCCGGCGCGACCGCCCGGGATGCCGCCGAGGCCGGGCGGGATGTCGAGGCGACCGCACAGCCGGCCACCTCGGACACCAGCGTGCCGGTCGACGCCTCGGAGCGGCGCAGCGCCCGCGCCGGCGGAGCGGCCGGGATCCTGGCCTGGTTCGCCGTCGGCTGCCCGGTGTGCAACAAGATCGCGCTCATCGCGCTCGGCTACACCGGGGCGCTGACCTGGTTCGCCCCGCTGCAGCCGTTCCTGGCGGCGGTCGCCCTGGTGCTCGCGACCCTCGCCGTGGTGTGGCGCTTGCGCGGACAGGTCGCCTGTCCGCTGCCCACCGTCGGCCGACGGGCGGTGACCTCGCCGTGACCGCCGCCGACCCTTCCCCCGACCGTTTCGAGCCCGTGCCCCTCGGCGCCCTCGAGCAGCAGGTCATGGATGCCCTCTGGGACGCCGGCGAGCTGACGGTCCGTGAGGTGATCACGGCGCTCGGCGACGTGCACGCCTACACGACCATCGCCACCGTGCTGACCAATCTCGACCGCAAGGGCATGATCCGCTCGCGGCGCCAGGGCCGCTCCGTGCACTACTCCGCCCGGCGCAGCCGCTCCGAGCATGCCGCGCTGGTCATGGAGCACGCGCTGTCGGCCAGCAGGGACCGTCGGGCCTCGATCGTGCACTTCGTGGAGACCATGGACCCCGGCGAGGTCGACCTGCTGCGCTCGTACCTCGATCAGCACCCCGGATCTGCGGGGAGGGACGGCGGATGAGCGTGCTGACCCCTCCCCTGATCATCGCGCTCCTGCTGGTCACGAGCGCCGTGGCGGGCCCGGCGCTGCTGCGCGCGGGGGCTCCGCTGCTCATGCGGGTCCCTCGCGCCGCCGTCGCGGTGCTGCTGACGTCCCTGGGCACCTGGCTGCTTGCGGCCGCATCGCTCAGCCTGCTCCTGGCCTGGACGCTCACGGGACCCGATCTGCTGCCCGGGGCCGTCGGCGAGGTGTGTCAGCGCTGCCTGGACGCCTCCACACCCTTCACCCCCGACCAGACCGTCGAGACGGCTCTGCCGATCGCGGTCCTCGTGGCCCTGCCGGTCCTCGGCGCTGCCGCGGTGCTCGTCCTCGGGGCGCGGCGCGCGGTTCGGGCCCGCTCCGCCGCTCGGGACGCGGCCCGGGACATCACTGCCGGTGCCCGCGCTGTCCGCCTCGCCGGTCACGACGTCTGGCTGGTCCCCGACGAGGAGCCCGCGGCCTTCGCGCTGCCCGCCGGCCTCGGCGGGATCGTGGTCTCCGCAGGGCTGCGACGGGCCCTCAGCGACGCGGAGCTGAGGGCCGTCCTCGCCCATGAGGGCGCTCATCTGCGCCAGCGTCATCATCTGGTGCTGTCGGCGACGCGCTCCCTCGCGGAGCCGCTGCGCTGGATCCCGCTCGCGGCGGCGATCGCCGACGCGGTCCCGCGCTATCTCGAGATCGCCGCCGACGAGAGCGCCCGCCGGTGTTCCGGAACCCGTTCGCTGGCCAGTGCTCTGTTGAAGATCGGTGCCCCTGTCCGCCCCGCGACCTCGGCGGCCGCTGCCCCCGCGACGGCCGCTGCGCCGGCAGGTCCGCTGCTGCATGCGGGGCTGCTGCACGCGGGTGGTCCGGATCGCATCCGCCATCTGGTCGCGCCGGCCGGGACGGGATCGGCTCTGCTGCCGACGGCACTGCTGTCCGGGCTGATGCTCGCCCTGACCGCCGTCATCGTCGCCGTGCACGGCCCGTACCTGCAGGTGCTGCTCGCGGGGTGCGCGATCACCGGCTGAGGCCGCCGACGTCGGTCAGCGCTGAGACTCCTCGCGGTGCCGGTCAGCGCTGAGACTCCTCGCGGTGCCGGTCAGCGCGTGCCGTAGTCCTCGTCGAAGGTCGTGGTGACCAGGTAGCGGGCCCCGTCGACGTCCACTGCCGCCGCCGAGTCGGCGGAGAAGATCTCGGGGACGGCGAGCGCACCCGTCTGGTCGACGTCATAGGGCTGGACCATGCGTCCATGCGAGGTGTCCAGCACCACCAGGGTGCCCTCCTCCTGCCGCTGGGCGTAGGCCAGGCGCTCGCCCGCGGTGATGAACCGCAGCTGCTCGGCGTCCTCGTGCCGCCAGCTCTCCGAGCCATCGGGATCGAGACCTCGCACCGTGGTCCCGGCGGCGAGGACGGTGACGTCCAGGACGTGGTCGTGGGCCACCTGATCGGCGTCGCGGGCGATCACCTGTCCGTCGGCGAGGTCGATCACGGTCCCGGCTCCGCTGCCGTCGCCGAGGACCGCGTACCCGGTGTTCGGGTCGATGCGCGGGCCGATGGCGCTCCGCTCGGGCTCGAGCCCCTCGGGCAGCGCGATCCGCCATCGCTGTTCGCCGTCGGCCGCCTCGAGCGCGACCAGCTCGTCGCCGTCGATCATGACGACGACGCCGCCGTGCTCGGCCAGGATCCTGCCGCCGTCGAGCTCCTCCTCGGTCAGCGCGATCTCGCCGGTTCCTGCGACCAGGGCCGTGCGCGTCTGCGCCGAGCCCATCGGGGCCTCCTCCGTCGCGGAGTACACCATCCCCTGCGCGGCCTGCGGGCCCGGCACCTCGACCGGGCCCCAGCGCACCTCGGCGGTGCGCAGGTCGTAGCCGGTCAGGCTCGTGGCCAGTGGGGCACCGCCTTCCGATGCCGTATCGGCCAGCACCGCGATGGCGGTCCCGTCGGGGTCGGCCGAGAGGCCGTACCCGGTGCAGCTGAGCGGTCGCTGCGCCTGCCACAGCAGCGTGCCGTCCTGGGCGACGGCCCGGAAGCGCAGCCGGTCACCGGCGTCGGAGTACCCCAGGAAGATCCCGTCCCGCTCCAGGGGCGTCGCGGTCCATCCCGGGTCCACCACGATCATCGGGGTCATCTCCAGCGGCAGGCGCAGCTCGTTGGCGTCGACCGTGTCGGCGCGTTCCTCGACCACCGTCGGAGCGGGGTCGACATCGACGTCCGACGGTGCGCCGGTCCCCTTCGAAGGGTTCGCGGGCTCGTCGGAGTCGCAGGCGGCGAGCGCGAGCAGCCCCAGCGGCAGCGTGAGCGCAAGGGTGCGGCGCCTCATCGCCGATCCATCCGCGGCAGAACGGGCCCGACCTCGACGCGTCGGCGGCGCCGTCGATCATGGCGCCACCACAGGGCCAGGGCGAGCAGCCCGAGCGCGGCGATCACCGCGATCTGGGCGCCGGTGCCGGTCAGCACGCTGCTGCTGGACTGCCAGCTCGCCAGCACGCTGGTGGGGATCAAGGAGGGCATGGTGACCAGGCCGTTGGTGGTCCAGAACAGGATGCCCAGGGCGATGATCACCGCGCCGGTGAGCACGGTGGTGGTGTGCAGCGTCCGACCCAGCACGGTGAACTCCCGGCCTCGCAGCAGGGAGCGGGTCCGGGCGCTGAGACGGTCCCACACGGCGGCGAGCGCCATCAGGGGCACCACCATGCCGGCACCGTAGACGGCCAGCAGGATCGCGGCGAGGACCATGCTCCCCTGCCCCATGGCGAGGGTGAGCACGGCGCCCAGGATGGGGCCGGCGCAGAAACCGGCCACCCCGCCCACGGCACCGAGCAGGAACGTGCGCGGCAGTCCGCTGCCGCGCGAGGAGGCCTGCTGGGCACGATCGATGCCGGGCAGCGCCCGGGAGAGGTCGAAGCCGAGGCCGAGCGCGTGCATCGCCCCGAGCACGATCAGGATCACGGAGGTGACGATGACCAGAACGGTGCGGTGCTGCGCGAACATCGTCCCGAGTGCACCGGCGCCGATGCCGAGCGGGACGAGGGTCAGCACCAGGCCGAGGTAGAACGCCAGGGCGTGCGGGACCAGTCGGGCGCGGCTAATGACGGTGGCGGCGAAGAAGCCGGGCAGCAGGAACGCCCCGCACGGGCTCAGGAGGGCGAGGGCGCCGCCCAGGAAGGCGGTCAGGATCCCGATCTCCATCTCAGCCCTCCTTCTCGGCCAGGGCCGTATCGAGCGCGTCGGTGAACACCTCGGTGGGCTGGGCGCCGGCCATGGGCGTGCCGTCGAGGAGGAAGGCGGGGGTGGACATGGCGCCCAGCTCGATGCCCTGCTGGGCGTTGGCGTCGATGGTCGCCGCGACCTCCTCGGAATTCAGGTCCGCGGTGAACTGCTCGGTGTCCAGGCCGAGTTCCCCGGCCAGATCGACCAGCGAGTCCTCGTCGAGATCCTGCGGTGAGCGGATCTCGCCGCCGGAGAAGAGGGCGTCGTGGTAATCCTGGAATCGGTCCTGCTTCGCGGCTGCGAGGACCGCACGGGCTGCTCGCTCGGACTCTTCCCCGTAGATGTTCACGTCGCGGTATTCGATGCGCAGCTCTCCGCGCTCGACGTATTCGCGCAGGACGGGCAGGGTCTCGTGCGACCACTGGGCGCAGTAGGGGCACTGGAAGTCGGAGAACATCACCAGCACCACCGGGGCATCGACCGGGCCCTCGGCCAGGAGGTCGTCGGGATCACGGGCCTCCTCCTCGCTGAGGTCCGGCTGCGCCACCTGGTCGGGGTGCTCGACCGCGCCGGGCTGCTCGGTGGGCTCGCCCGTGGCGGCGGTGCCGGCCGCCTGCTCGGCATCGTCGTCGCCCCCCATCCAGATCGCGGCCACGATCAGCGCGGCCACCACGGCGAGGATCACCAGCGGAGCCAGCCAGCGGCTGCGGCGGCCGGGAGGCTGTTCGGTCGCGCTCCCGGTCGTCTGCGGGTCAGGCATCCGTTCTCCGATCACGCGGGGGAACGGCGCACCGCGGCGCCATTCGACTATCCGTCATAGTAACTATGGTCGATAGTACGCAGATCGACGCGCTCGACTCAACCTCGGGTGATCGGCCGCTCAGTGCGTGCCGCCGAGCTCGATGAGCAGCACGCCGACGACGATCAGCCCCATGCCCCCGAGCATCGTCGGCGTCAGCGCCTCGCGGAACAGGACGCGGGAGAGCAGGGCGGTCAGCACGATGCCGGCGGCGGCCCAGACGCCGTAGGCGATGCCCAGCGGCATGCCCGTGGCGAGGGAGCCGGACAGGAAGGTGAAGGCGACGACATAGCCGAGCACCACCAGCAGGTAGGCGGCGCGACGACCGCCGGCGGCGACCCGCAGCGACAGGGTGGCGCCGACCTCGCTGATCACCGCAACGGTCAGCAGGATCCAGCTCATGGCGCCCCCGTCCCGCTCGCAGCCGGGAGATCGCGGGCCGGCACGGGCTCCTCGCGCTGCCCGCGCCGACGGGCCCGGTGGGAGCCGACCTCGACCACCGCGACGCCGACGGCGATGAGCACGACGCCGCTGATCTTCATCGCGGTGAAGGGCTCACCGAACAGCACCGCCGACAGCGCGGCGGTGAGCACCACGCCGCAGGCCGCCCAGATGCCGTAGGCGACACCGAGCGGCACCCCCCGGCGCAGCACGAGGGCGAGGAAGCCGAAGGAGAGGGCGTAGCCGATCACGACCACGACGTAGAGCGCGGGGTGATCGAGCGCTCCGCGCAGGGAGAGCGTCGCGCTGACCTCGCTGAGGATCGCGCCCACCAGCAGCAGCCAGGCGATCACCCCTCACCCCCGAGCAGGTCCAGGGCGAGGGCGTGGACAGCGTGCGCATCCTCGGAGGGCAGCTCGAGCTGGCCCGTGGCGCGGTCGAACCAGAGCCCGTCGGCCATCAGGCGCACGGCGAGCAGTCGCTGCCGCTCCGCGACAGGGGTGCCGGCGGGGACGGAGAGCCAGCCGGCCAGCTGCTCCTGCCAGCGCGCGGTCAGGCTCACCCGCAGCTTCGGATCCGCGAAGATCACCAGATCCGCCGGGGAGAGCTGCGCGTGGCAGGCCCAGTCGAGATAGGCGAGGAAGCGCCGGTGGGCGGGCACGGCGGCGAGGTCCTGGACGCCCGTGCCATGGACGGCCTCGATCTGGGCGAGCACCTCGCGCTCGTAACGGTCGGCGATGTGGTCCAGCACGGCCCGCAGCAGGGCCTCTTTGGTGGCGAAGTGGTACATCAGCCCGGTCTTGGTGACGCCGGCGGCGCGGGCCGCCGAGTCGAGGGTCAGGGTGCCGTCCACGCCGAGATGGGCTTCGGCGGCATCCAGCATCGCCACCCGGGCCGACGGGCGGTGGGCGGGACGGGGCGAGGGATCGGGCGCCATGAGGGCTCCTCCGGGACGACGGACCCTCGTTACTTTACTGCCCGTGCGGTCAAGTAAGCAATGGGGTGCACTCACGACCCTGAGGCCCTCCGGTATCACAGTGATACCATGTAGGTATGGCTATGACACTGCGACTGAGTGAAGCGGACGAGAAGACCCTTTCGGACCTCGCCCGCCAGGAAGGGATCAGCCGCCAGGAGGCCACGGTACGAGCGATCCGGGAGACGGCGGCCCGGCGCGGCCATCAGCAGGCCGTCAGCGAGATGTCGGAGCGGGCGCGAACTCGTTACGCGGAGCTGCTGGATCGCCTCGCACAGTGAACTCGACGAACCACCTCGGTCTCGAGGATCTCCTGGCGCTCATCGACGATCTTCGCATCGGGCCGGTGCGTGATCTCGGGTTGCTCGAATCTGCTGCCCACCGGCCGACGACGACGCTCTGGGGCACCGAGGCCTACGACGGTCTTGACCGCAAAGCGGCCGCTCTGCTGGAGTCGATCGTCCGCAATCATGCCCTGCCCGATGGGAACAAGCGACTCAGCTGGCTGGCTGTGGTCGTGTTCTATGGTCTCAACGACATCGATCTCGATGCCCCGGATGACGAGGCCTATGACCTGGTCATCGCCGTGGAGACGCGCGATGTGAGCCTCGAGGAGATCGCCGCAGCTCTTTCCGGCTGGCGATGAGGCTCCCACCCCGGGGCGGTGCGATGCGTCAGCCGACGCTCTCCCCCGGCCCCGGCGCCCAGCGGGCGATCTGGGCGGCGAGGTGCCCGGCGCCGTAGCCGTTGTCGATGTTGACCACGCCGATGCCGGGCGCGCAGGCCGAGAGCATCGTCAGGACGGCGGCGCGACCGCCCTCGGCGACGCCGTAGCCGACGGAGGTGGGCAGGGCGACGACGGGGGCGCTGATCTGCCCGGCGACCACGGTGGGCAGGGCCCCGTCCATGCCGGCGGCGACCACCACGCAGGCGGCCTCACGCAGCTCGGGCAGGCGGGCGAGCAGGCGATGGAGCCCGGCGATGCCGATGTCCGCGATCAGCCGGGTGGGACGGCCGAGATAGCGGGCGGTGAGCTCGGCCTCGCGGGCCACGGGCAGGTCGCTGGTGCCGGCGCAGGCGATGATCACCTCTCCCCCGCTCTCATCGGGCGGGGCCGCCGGCCAGGCCAGCAGGCGGGCGTCGGGGTCGTGGAAGGCGCCGGGCAGCATGTCGAGGATCGCGGCGGCCCGGGCCTCGTCGGCGCGGGTGAACAGCACAGGGCCGAGACCCTCGTGGCCGGCGGCGTGCAGCCGTGCGTACTCTGCGGCGATGGTGGCCACCTGGTCGACGCTCTTGGCGTCGCACAGCACGGCCTCGGGGGCGCCGCGGCGGCGCGAGCGGTCCAGGTCGAGCTCGAGGACGCCGTCGATCCGCCCGTCGGCCTTCCGTGCGCCGGGACCGGGGGCGACCTCGGAGCCGGGCTCGCCGGTGGCGTCAACCACGGGGCTTGGAGCTGAGGATCTGCAGGGAGAACAGGCCGGAGCGGATGCCGTCGAGGTCGATCGTGACGTGCGCGAACCCGGTCTCCTTGCCGGCGGCGACCAGCGCGGTGCGGATCTCCGGGTCCATGGCGCGCGGCAGCTCGTCGGTGGGCAGCTCGATGCGGCCGACGTCGCCGTGGTGTCGCACCCGGCAGTCGCTGAAGCCCTGCTCGTACACGGCGTCCTCGAGGTCGTCGATCTGACGCAGCTTCTCGGGAGTGACGGACTGCCCGAAGGGCACCCGGGAGGCCAGGCACGGCGCGGCGGGCTTGTCCGCGACCGGCAGCGAGAGGGCGCCGGCGACGTCGCGGACCTGCTGCTTGGTCATCCCGGCGCTCGACAGCGGGCGCAGCACGCGGTGGCGGGTGGCGGCCCCGGCACCGGGGCGGTCGCGGCGCTGAGCGTCGTCGGCGTTCTCCCCGTAGGCGACGGCGTCGAGCCGGTGCGCGTCGACGATGTCCTCGCCGATGCGGGTGAACAGCTCGTCCTTGCAGTGGAAGCACCGAGCACCGTCGTTCTTCTGGTACTCGGGGTTCTCGCCCTCGTGGGTGGGGACCTCGACCACGTCGATGCCGATCACGGCGGCGACCCGGTGGGCCAATCGGCGCTCGCGGCGGGCGAGCGAGGGCGAGACGCCGAGCAGGGCGACGACGTTCTCGGTGCCGAGGGCGCGCACGGCCAGCGCCAGCAGGGTCGCGGAGTCGACGCCGCCGGAGTAGGCGACGCCGAGGCGCTGGACGGTGCTGAGCTGGGCGGAGACCTCGTCGGCGAGGGCGAGGGGCTCTCCCTGCAGGGCCTCGGGGGTCATGGCCTCGACGTCGAACCCGGTGCCGCCGGGGTGGAACAGCGATGTGGGGGCAGGTGGCGTCGCGCTGGCGGCAGGAGTCGACGGGGCGATGCCTTCGTGGACGGCCGACGGGTCGGCGCTCGCGACGCGGGCCGACGGGTCGGGCGGGCGGGTGGTGTGCTGGGGGTTCGCGGTCACAGGGACTGGCGCTCCTCGGCGAGACGGAACAGGACTTCTCCGGCGTGGTCGATCACGAGGGTGTCGGGATCGTCGCGCAGCGCCTCGATGTCCAGGGCGGTGGGGTCCTGGTACAGGACGTTGTACTCCTCGCACTCCTGCTTCGAGATCGACGTGGCGAAGTAGCGGTTCACGCGCTGCTTCTCCTCGCCGGTGGCGGGGTCGTAGGTGCCCAGGCCGGTGACGTGCGTGGAGTGGGCGAGCTCGCCCCAGGGGTGGTCCTTGAACCGCTCCCACTGCTTCGTGAAGTACTCGATGTTGTGGTACCCGATGTCGCGCAGGCCGGGGTGCATGGCGGCGACCTCGGTGATGTGCGGGGCGTAGATGATGACGTCGCCTCCGTCGGCGCAGACGGGCTCGGACTTGTAGAAGCCCTTGGCGCCGGTCCACATGTCGTCGTACATCTCCGGCACCAGCGCCACGATGCGTCGGTACGGCTTGTCGACGTAGGTGATGTGGGTCTGCGCGGAGATCTTCGCGCTGGCGGCCCAGGCGGCCTGCGGGTCGCCGTAGGCGACAGCGCCGAGGTCCGCCCCGCCCTCCTTGACATCCATGGTGAAGCAGTACTTCTCGGTGGTGACGAGCTCGCTGGCGGCGTCGATGAGCTGGCGCACCGGGGTGATGCCGAGGGTGCCGATGATGCGGCTCGCGGTGATCAGCGCGCCGACCCAGTGGGAGATGTCGATGACGTCGTGCACCGAGCAGCCGGGGAAGAAGTACTTGTTGCCGCCGGAGAA
Organism: Brachybacterium fresconis; assembly: GCF_017876515.1. Lineage (NCBI taxonomy): Bacteria > Bacillati > Actinomycetota > Actinomycetes > Micrococcales > Dermabacteraceae > Brachybacterium > Brachybacterium fresconis. The sequence continues at coordinate 2,640,018 of NZ_JAGIOC010000001.1, forward strand.
GCCGACCACCTCGTGCGGGAACACCGGGCCGACGATGAGGTTCACATCGGACTCGACGCACAGGCGGTTGATCTGCACGCGCATGGGGACGTCGGTGAGCAGACCGCCGGTGAGCTCGCCGATGCGCTCGGCGGAGATCTCGCCGAGGTCCGCGATCTGGTCCGGGTCGTCCCAGGCGTGGTTGACGACGGTCCACTCGGGGTAGGTGGCCTGCGCGCCGCGCTCGGTGGAGCCCAGCAGCGTGTCGATCGCGTCGGCGTCCATCGCGGCGTGGGTGCCCAGCGCGATCAGCACGGTCACGGAGGCGGCGCGGCCGGCGAGGGCATCATGGATGGCGGGCAGCACCTTGGGCAGCGGGACCGAGCGAGTGCCGTCGGGGACGATCAGGCAGACGCTCTTGCCGTCGTAGTCGGTGGCGGCGAGCTGCTCGGTGACGAAGTCGCGGATCTGCTCGTCGGTGAGCGTTCCCTCCGGGCCGCCGAGCAGGGCGGCGCGTTCGGCCAGGCCGTCCGGGATCGGGTCGATGGTCGGCGTCGTCGCAGTCGGCTCGCTCATCACTCCATGATGCGCCGCCTGACCAGGGAAAGCCAAGGATGGTCAACTGTTGCCATCGGGCGGTCGCCCCGAGCACGATTTCCCGTCGGACGCTTCGCGGGCATCGGGGGCGTGCGAACAGCGGCCGGCGCTCATGCTGAAGGTGTCGCGATAGGGCCCTTCGTTCGGGGGGCTGCACAGATCTGTCACGAAACTGCCGACACGGACCCTATTCGCAACCGCGGCAGGGCGAGGAGCGGGGTGTCGCGCTGGGGTATACCCCAACGGGCCACCCCGGGGCGTATGACCCCCTGGAGGGTCATAATGTACTGTTCGCGCTTCAACGGTGGGCATTACTGCGGCCCTGGACGCCGGCATCGGAGCCGTGAAGGAACGCGACCACGGGCGCGTACTTGACCGCGCCGATGCCGCTCAAGTATGGCTACATCAACTACCGTCAGGCGATCCGTCGGGCCCTTGCGCTCGGCTACAGCGGTCCCATCTGCTGCGAGCACTACGGTTCGGACTCCTTGGGAGTCATCGCGGAGAATGTGCACTACGTCCGGCAGGTGCTGACCTCCGCTCTGGCCTGAACCGCTTGCCCGCTGACGAGGAGAGCCACCATGAGAGCTGGGCACCGTCTGTCGATCTTCGACGACGACCCCACGGGCTCGCAGTGCGTGGCTGGGATCGATGTCGCCTTCGCCGACGATCCGTTGATTCCGGTCGCAGCGCTGGCCGAGCCGGACTCCGCATGCTTCGTCCTGACCAACGGTCGGGCCCTCGACGAGGATCGTGCGATCGCCGTGAACCGCCGGTTGGTCCGGGGAGATGCTGCGAGCGGGCATCCCACCGAGCGGGATGCATGTGGTCTCCCGCTCGGACTCACCCGACGCTCGATGGGGCGGGTGATCGGAGGGCAAAGGGTCCGCGGCGTTCTTCGACGTCGCCGGCCACGTTATCGCCCTGGGCGGGTACGTTCCGCGCGACGTCGACCCGTTCGCGATCGGACTACCCCGGCAGTCGACGCGCCATCCGCCGCGAGCCCGCGCTACGCCACTCCGGAGGCCTCCGCCCCGTCGTAGGCGATTGCGAAGACGTGCAGGTTCTCGTTGCTCGGGAAGGTCACGGCGGCGATCTGCGTCCCGTCGGGCGCCGACCAGGCGTCGGTAGCGTAGACATAGGTGGTGCTCGCCTCGCCGGAGTTGTGATCCATCGTCGCCACCACGGTGTTGCCGTCGATCGGGGAGCCGTCCTCGCTCGGCAGCACCCAGTCCCCGAAGGAGATCGGCACGTCCTCCGTCGTGCCGTCTGTGAGCTCGACGGACACCGTGTCATCGACGGTGCCGTGGGTGCCGAGGCCAATGAAGGAGATCGACCCTGCCGGACCGGGCGGCTCGACCCGTTGTCCGTCGGCGGTTATGGTGTTCGGACTGCCCGGGGCCACGTCGGGCCACTGGAATGCCAGGCCGTGCACGTCGTGCTCGGACCCCGGCACGAGGCCCGTAGCGGCGAGCGCCTCCTCCGACAGGCTGTTCCCCGAGCCGTCGAGGTCTCCCGGTGAGGAACCATCGTCCGGGGAGCTGCCGACGGTGTTGAAGGACGCCATCATCGACCCGGGCGGGGCGACGCGAAGCCGGACCGGCAGCGTCCTGACCTCGTCGGACCCCTTGCGACCTACCGTGAGCCGCACGTTGTGGTCCCCGATGGCGACCTCGTCCGAGACGGTAAGGGCGATATCGGCGACCACCTGCCCGGAGCTGTCCGGGCGCAGGGGCCGTGCCGTGGCCGAGATGTCCTCGGGCGCGTCGATGTCGACGGCCACCGGCCGGTGGTTTCCACCGAACGCCTGCACGGTGGTGGTGAGGACGGCGGACTCTCCCGGCGCGACGGTCTGGAAGGACGGCGTCGCCGTCGCGACGAGCTCGGATTCGCCGTCACGGAACGACGGCGGGGCCGCATCCTCCCCGGTGCCCCAGTCCTGGTCCGGTGAGTCGGACATCGTCAGGTCGATGACGCCGCCCTCGGCGATCAGCTGCTCGGGCAGGTAGGTCCGATCCCACGGCTCCCCGTCGACCTTCATGCCAGCGATGTATCTGCCGCCGTCAGCAGCGCCCGGGGCCAGGATCTCCAGCTGCTGTCCCTCGCCCAGGTCGACCTCGACCCGTTCGAAGCGCGGGGCGTTGAGCGTCAGCACATCGGTGCCGGGCGTGGAGGGGTACAGCCCCATCGCGGCCCACACGTACCACCCGGCCTGTGCGCCGAGGTCGTCATTGCCAGGCTTGCCGTCCGGCGTGGGCTGGAACAGCTCGGCGATGACGTCGTCGACGAGCTCCGAGGTCCGCACTGGCTGGCCGACGTAGTTGTACAGCCAGGGCACGCCGAAGTTCGGCTCATTGCCGATCCACAGCTTCGGTGCGCCGTCCCCGGCGTTGTACTCGGTGGTGAACTCGTCGAGCCGCGCGATCGTAGCCTCCCTCCCGCCGAGCGCCTCGACCAGGCCCTCGACGTTCTGGGGGACGAGCCAAGTGTACTGGTGATCGTTGCCCTCGTCGAAGCCCTCCTGTCCGAAGCCGGGTCCGGATCTCGGCTCGATGAACGCCCCGGACTCGGAGCGCGCGGACATCAGGTCGGTGGCCGGGTCGTAAATGTTCTGCCAGTACTGTCCGCGTTCCTGGAACTCGGTCGCGACCTCGTCCCGGCCGGTGGCGGTGGCCAGCTGCCCGATCGCGAAGTCGGCGATCGACCACTCCAGGGTCACCGAGGCGCCGACGATCCCGTGGTCGCCGCGGAACTCCTCCGTCTGGGGGCCGTACCCGAGCTCGAGGTAGCTCTCGAGCCCGGGTCGCTGCACGTACCCGTCTGTGTCCGCGGGGGTTTGCGTGGCGCCCTTGATCATGTAGTCCAGGGCGGACTCCACGTCGAAGTCACGGGCCCCGAAGGCATACATGGACGCGATCAGCGGGACGGAGGAGTCCCCCGTCATCTGCCCGGTCGGCTGGTTCGCCACCGGCCATCGGGGGAGCCACCCGTACTGCACGGCGTCGTTTACCAGGGACTGCGCCATGTCAGAGGCGCGCTCCGGCACGAGGATCGCGTGCAGTGCGGCGAGTGAGCGGTAGGTGTCCCAGTCGGAGAAGTTGGCGTACTGGGTGTGGCCGGGGGCGACCTCGTGGATCTCGCCGTCGAAGCCGACGTAGCGCCCGTCGACGTCGTTGAAGGTGTTCGGGTGCATCAGCGAGTGGTACAGCGAGGTGTAGAACATCGTGGTGTCGGAGTCGGCCCCTCCGGAGACCTCGATCCTGCCGAGCATCTCGGCCCAAGCGTCGCGATTGGCCTGCTGGAGGGAATCGACATCCCACGCGGGAATCTCGGCGGCGAGGTTCGCTGCGGCCCCGGCCGCGTCCACGTAGGAGATGGACGACTTGACGGTGATCTCGGATCCGGCCGGGAACGTGAGCCAGGCGCCGGCCGTCTGTCCGTCGGCCGTCGCCTCGCCCGGACGGAGCTCGCCGTCCTGCCAGGTGCCGAAGTCCTCGACGGCGGTGTCGAACTCCATGACGAAGTGGGTGGTGTGCTGGTTGTCCTTACCGCAGAACCCGCCGGTGGTCACGGCGCCGGTCACGGTGCTCCCCTCGACCTGCAGGTCGACGTCGTAGACGCTGGCCTTCGAGCCGCCGGCGTCGAGGATCACTTGGGCCGGCTCGGACTCCGGGAAGTCGAAGGTCATGCCGGCGGAACGGGTGGCCGCGAACAGCTCGACGTCGATGTCCGAGGACTCCAGCGTGACGGCGTACCTCCCGACCTCGGCGGATTCGACGTCGTGCGAGAACTGCTCGGTGCGGTCCCACGGCGTCTCGCCGACCTCCCCGGTGACCGGGAGCAGCGGGAGGTCGCCGAACACGTTGCAGCCTGCGGCCGCGTGGGTCAGGCTGAAGCCGCTGATCTCGGAGTCGGAGTGCCGGTAGCCTGCGTAGGAGCTCGGGGTGTCGGGCGAGACCTGCACCATCCCGAAGGGCATCGACGGACCGGGGAAGTTGTTGATCTCCCCGACCACGGCTCCCGTCGCCGCACCTGTGCCCACCATCGGGTTGACGTGGTCGAGGGGATCGTGCACCGCCGCCTCGCCGCTTCCGTTCGCGGGTGGGGCCGCCGCTGCGCCGACCGTCCCGCCGACGCTCAGTGCCAGTGCCGTCAGTAGTGCCGCGGCACCGCGTGCAGTTCGTGCTCTGGTCAAGGGTCTCATCGCGAATCATCCGCTCAGTTCGTGCCGAGCCGCTGCGCCCGAGCCACTGCGGGCCCGCGTCGTCGCGGGCCTCCGGGTGACACCACCACACCCAGGAGTAGGGTTCCAGCCTTATGACAACCTTGTCAACAGGGCGGAAAAGATGTTGACTATGTCGCGTCCGAGGAACTCCGAGCCGAGTGCACGCAGCAGATCGACCAAGGGCTGCGACGTCTCGCGGCGACCGTCGGACGTCCCGCATTCGCCCGACGGGTGGGGTGAACGACGCTCCAGCCCGTGCCTCACGATCACGTGACGACGAAAGGACCGCCATGCGCTGGCGCACCGCACTCTCCACCACTGCCGCCGTAGGACTGATCTCGATGGGCGCCGCCCTGCCCGCCCACGCGGGACTGACGACGTACTGCCAGGGCACCGCCGCCGACGTGACCGTCCCCGGGGACCTGGTCGTCCGCGCCGACCAGGCCTGTGACCTGTCCGGCGTGACCGTGACCGGGAACGTCACCGTACGTGCGGGGGCAAATCTCCTCGCCGAGGATTCCACGTTCGAGGGCAGACTCCGCGTGCAGGACAACGCCTATCTCGACGCGAAGGGGTCGACCATCGCGGGCAACCTGGTCCTGCGCTCGGCCTACGGCGCCTACGTCGAGGACGGCGCCGTCGATGGCCGGACCAACGCGCAGGAGTCAGGATTCCTCTACAGCCTGGACTCTGAGCACAGCGCCAGGGTCGTCGCCGCGAGCGGGGAGACCTACCTCGATGGGTCCGTGGTCCGGGGCAGCGTCACTACCACCGACGAGCACCTCACGGACGTCTACGACAGCTGGATCACCGGCGATCTGAGCGTGACCGGCGCCGCCGAGGGCGGCCTGCTGTGCACCAGCGAGGTCGACGGCGACCTCAGCTACACGGGCAACGGGGGACTGGTGCAGATCAGCGCCAGCGCACCGGTCGGGCCCTGCGGCGTCAGCTATGTCGGCGGTGACGTCGCGCTCGTGGACAACACGGCCGACGTGATCATCAGCAACACGATCGTACGCGGCGACCTGCGCTGCGACGAGAACGACACGGCCCCGACCGGCGAGGATAACCGCGTGCGAGGGACGTCCGAGGGCCAGTGCGCCGAGCTCGCGCCGACGGCGGACACCTCCGGCCGCGCCCGGATCGCGCCGCAGCAGGTCGACGACCGACGGGAGGGCGTCCTGGAGAAGGCCGGGGCCCGCACCGCCGAGGGGGAGCGGGAGGCCGCTGCGGCGGGCAGCGCCGGGATCGGCGACTGACAACCCAGCGACCTTCACGCAGCACGGAGCCCTCCCCTGCTCGGGGCGGGCTCCGTGCTGCGTAGCGGGGAGTTCCGGTCGGCGATCGGTTCCTGGCGCACCGGACAACTTCCGCCGCAGGGTTGTCCGGTGTGACACAGGACGCTACTCTTGCCCGTGACATCGTTGTCAACATGATGACCACGATCCACCGAATCTGCGTCGATCTACGGTATCGCCCCAGTCGCTCAGAAGAGGCGCTGGGCGCTGTCGACAGTGCGCAGGAGCGGCCTTGCGCTACCGGATCGTCGGGTCGTTCGAAGGAGAACTACATGCGACGCAGAAATTTCCTGGTCCTCGCCGGAAGTGGCCTCACCGCGGCCGGGCTGGCTCGGACTCCGGCGGGGTCGGCTCAGGCGGCGAGGCCAGCAGCGGGACCGGCGGCGACGCTGAGGCCTTCACCTGGTGCCCCCTCTCCGCGCTTCCTGACGTCTTACGAGGACGGGGACCCCGCGCTCGACTGGACCGGCGAGGTCGAGACCCGTCCCGACGGAAGTTCGTGGTCGGGGAGCGTCGTCACCTCGGCGCTCCCCGGCGACCTGACGCCTAGCGTCATCACCGTGACCGGGAGCGCCGAGAACCCGCCGACGGAGACAGCAGCAAAGGCCGTCGACGGCAGCACCGCGACGAAATGGCTGGCCTTCAAGTCCGAGGCCTGGTTACAGATCGAGCTCGAGGAGCCACTCGTCGTCGCTGACTACGTTCTCACCTCCGCCGATGACTCGCCGGAGCGCGACCCGAAGGACTGGACCCTTCAGGGGTCGACCGACGGCGCCACCTGGGCAACCTTCGACACACAGACCAGTCAGACCTTCGAGGGCAGGGGCACCGCCAACACCTACGAGACCGACAACGAGACCGCCTACGCCTTCTACCGGCTCGACATCTCTGCCGTCGGCAGTGGCGACACCGTTCAGCTCGCGGAGCTGACCCTGTCCGACGGCTCCGAGGAGGCGGCACCCGGAATGCTGATCACTACCGGAAGCGGTCCGGCTGCTGCCTACGCCTCGAAGACCAACGTCGGATTCACCGGCGTAAACGCCCTGAAGTACTCGGGACAGACGACGAGCGAGAACGGCGGCCACCACTGGCAAAAGTTGCACGACGTCGACATCTCGGTCACGCCGGACACTGAGCTCACCTACCGGATTTTTCCCGAGTTCACTGACGACCTGAGCTACCCGTCGACGTTCACTGCGATCGACCTCGCCTTCACCGACGGCACCTATCTCAGCGAGCTGGACGCAGAGGACCAGTACCGGTTCGGCGCGTCACCCGCCGCGCAGGGAGATTCCAAGGCCCTCTTCACCAACCAGTGGAACCACCGCGCGCTGCGCGTGGGCGATGTCGCCGCGGGCAAGACCATCGACCGCGTGCTGATCGGCTACGACGCCCCCGTGGGACCGAAGAGCTTCTCCGGCTGGGTCGACGACATCGAGGTCGCTGACCGGCCGCTCGAGACCCACGAGCGCCCCTCAGACTGGGTCGACACCCGCCGGGGCACCCACTCGAGCGGCGCCTATTCGCGCGGCAACAATCTACCCGCCACCGTCATGCCCCACGGTTTCAACTTCTGGATCCCGGTCACCGACGCCGGGGTCCTGAACTGGCCGTACGCCTATCACCAGGACAACGACGCGCAGAACCGTCCGCGTCTCGAGGCATTCGCCGTGAGTCATGCGCCCAGCCCCTGGATGGGGGACCGGCAGACCTTCCAGTTCATGCCCTCGCTGGCCGAGGGTGCCCCGGAGACCGGCCGCGACGGCCGGGCGATGACGTTCTCCCACGACAACGAGAAGGCCACCGCCCATCACTACCGTGTCGAGTTCGACAACGGCACGGTCACCGAGATGGCACCGACGGACCACGCCGCCATCGTTCGCTTCGATTTTCCCGGCGACGACGCCTCCGTCGTCTTCGACAACGTCAACGACGACTCCGGTCTGACGCTCCACGACGACGGCGCCGTGACCGCTTACTCCGACGTTCGCAGCGGACTGTCCGCCGGCGCCACGCGACTGTTCGTCTACGTCCAGTTCGACCAGGAGGTCGTCGACCAGGGGGCCGAGGACGGCAACACCGGGTGGGTGCGCCTCGTCGCCGAGGACAACGGCACCGCCACGATGCGCATCGCCACCTCGCTGATCAGCGTGGATCAGGCCCAGAAGAACCTACAGCAGGAGATCACCCCGGACGACACCTTCGACACCATCCGCGACCGCGCACAGACCGCCTGGGACCAGAAGCTGTCCATCATCGAGGTCGAGGGCGCCACCCCCAACGAGCTCACGACCCTCTACTCCAACCTCTACCGCCTCAACGCCTACCCGAACTCCGGGTTCGAGAACACCGGCACCCCCGAGGACCCGCATTTCCAGTATGCCTCTCCGGTGTCGGAGCCGACGGGGGAACCTACGGAGACCGCCACTGGTGCGGAAATTTTGGACGGGAAGATCTACGTCAACAACGGCTTCTGGGACACATACCGGACCGCCTGGCCGGCCTACAGCCTGCTCGCGCCCGACGACGCGGGAGAGCTGGTCAACGGGTTCGTGCAGCAATACCGCGACGGCGGGTGGGTGTCCCGATGGTCGTCTCCCGGCTACGCGAACCTGATGACCGGCACCAGCTCCGACGTCGCCTTCGCCGACGCCTACACGAAGGGCGTCGACCTCCCCGATCCCATGGGGACGTACAAGGCCGGACTGAAGAACGCGACCGTGACTCCACCCGGCAGCGCGACCGACTCGGACGTCGGCCGCAAGGGACTGAACACCTCGATCTTCCGCGGCTGGACCGACACATCGGTCGGCGAGGGCACCTCGTGGGCTCTCGAGGGCGCCATCAACGACTTCGCACTGGCCCGCCAAGCCGAGAAGCTCGCCGAGGCCTCCGACGTCAGTGATGACGAGGCGGAGCGACTCACCACCGAGGCCGCATACCTAGACGCCCGCTCGAAGAACTACGTCAACCACTTCGACCCGGAAGTCGGCTTCTTCCAGGGCCGGAACGATGATGGGAGCTTCCGCCACGGACCTGACGAGTACGACCCGCGGATCTGGGGACAGCACGACTACACCGAGACCAACGGGTGGAACTTCGCCTTCCACGCACCGTTCGACGGGCAGGGGCTCGCGAACCTGTACGGTGGACGCGACGGCCTGGCCGCCAAGCTCGACGAGTTCTATGCGACACCGGAGACCGCCGAGTTCCCCGGCACCTACGGCGGCACGATCCACGAGATGGTGGAGGCCCGCGACGTCCGGATGGGAATGTGGGGCTTCTCGAACCAGGTCTCCCACCACATCCCGTTCACGTATATCCATGCGGGGCAGCCCTGGAGGACGCAAGAAATTACCCGCGAGGTCCAGTCCCGTCACTACGTCGGCAGCGACATCGGCCAGGGTTACGCAGGCGACGAGGATAACGGCGAGACCTCGGCCTGGTGGCTGTTCACGATGCTCGGCCTCTACCCGTTGCAGCTCGGGGACGGCAATTACGCGTTGACATCGCCTCTGTTCACCAAGGCGACGGCGCACCTGCCGAACGGCGAGGACATCGTCGTCAACGCTCCCGACAACAGCGACGAGAACGTCTACGTCCAGTCCTTGCTGGTCGATGGAAAGGACCGGAACAAGGCGTGGATCGAGCACGCGTCCCTCGCCAAGGGCGCCGTCCTTGACTTCACGATGGGTCCCGAGCCGTCCGACTGGGGGTCCGCGCCGGAGAACGCCCCGCCGTCGCCGACGACGGGCGACGAACCCCCTGAGCCGCTCACCGATCTCCTGGCCGACCCGGCGCAGGTAGGAGGGGTCGAGGGCGTGCAGCAGGTGGTCGACGACGACTCGTCGACCCAGCTCGTCCTCGCCCCTGAGGATGCCATCACCTATCAGTCGGACACCCCCCGGAATGAGGTCACGATGTACACGCTGACCTCGGGCGACGACTCCGTCGGGCACCCGACCGCGTGGGTCGTGGAGGGCTCCCGCGACGGTGAGCGGTGGTTCGAGATCGACAGCCGTGAGGACGAGACCTTCGAATGGGAGCATCAGACCCGGCCATTCAAGGCAACCGGGACTAGGGGGCCGGGCACCTACACCCATTACCGGCTGCAGGTGCTCGAAGGGTCCTCCGACGAGGTCGGGCTCGCCGAGCTCGAGTTCTTCGACATTGACGTCGGCCAGTCCACCCCCGAGAAGTAGGAGCAGACGATGTCACGTCGCCTCCTCACCCCGTTCATCGCGTTCGCGGCCGTGCTGAGCCTGGCCGCTCCGCTCGCCTCCGCGGCATCGGCGGAAGAAGTGTCCTCGGTCGACTCGGTCGACCTCGTGAACCCCTTCATCGGCACTCAGGCCGAGGGGAACACCTTCCCAGGAGCGAGCCTGCCCTTCGGGATGGTGCAGCTGTCCCCAGACACCGGGCACTACTCCGGCTACAGCTACACTCACGACCGCATCCGGGGCTTCTCGATGACCCATGTCTCCGGCGTGGGCTGCGGGCTAGGCGGTGAGCTGCCCATGACCCCGATGACCGGGCGACCCGATACCACCGACTACGCCCAGTACGCCCAGCCGTTCCGGCACGAGACCGAAACGGCTTCCCCGGGGTCCTACCAGGTAACCCTCGACGATCCCGACGGGGCGGTGACCGCAGAGCTCACCGCGACCACCCGCACCGGCTGGCAGCGCCTGACCTACGAGGGCTCCGAGGAGTCGGGCCTGATGCTGAACGCCGGGCAGGCGCTGCACGGTGTGCGCTCGTCCCGGGTCGAGGTCCTCGACGCCCGGACGGTCCGCACGACGGTCGAGGGCTCCGGCTTCTGCCAGGAGACCGAGCCGTATACATTGCACTTCCTGACCACCTTCGATCGCGACATCGAGCGTGTCGACCTGTTCGACGGTGACGAGTTCACCGAGGCGGTCCCCGACGGCTCCGCGGCCACCGAGGGAGAAGCACGGCAGGGGGCCTGGATCGGTTTCGACACCACCGAGGACGAGGACGTCGTCGTCACCACCTCGCTTTCCTGGGTCGATGCCGACGGCGCGGCCGCGAATCTCGCCGAGGAGGGCGCAAGCACCTTCGACGAGGTGCGTGACAATGCACGCGCCGTCTGGCAAGACCGACTCGACAGCATCCAGGTCGAGGGTGGCATCGACGAGCAACGCGCCACCTTCTACTCGTCGCTCTACCGCAGCCTGCTGGGGCCGCACCGCGCAGACGATGTCGACGGCCGCTACCGCGGCTGGGACGATGAGGTCCACACCGCCGACGGCCACGGCTACTACCAGACATCCTCGCTGTGGGACACCTACCGGACGCAGATCCAGCTACTAGCGCTCATCGCGCCGCAGGAAGCGCGGGATCAGTCGATCTCGCTGATCCTTCAGGGCGAGCAGAGCGGATGGCTGCCACGCTGGGGCTGGGGAACGGTGGAGACCAACATCATGACCGGAGACCCTGTCACCCCCCAGCTCGTCACGGCACAGCAGTACGGGCTCCTCGAGGGCTGGGAGGACCGCCTGTGGGACCAGCTCGTCCGCAATGCCGACGGCGTCCCGCCCGCCGACCACCCCGCGAACGGGCGCGCAGGCAACGAGCACTACCTCGAGCACGGCTACGTGCCCGCCGAGACCGGGGCGCAGTGCAAGCCCGGCGACTGCGACCTGGACCACGCCGGGTCGGCGACGATGGAGTACGCGGTCGCCGACGCCGCGATGTCGGTACTCGCCGAGGACCTCGGACACGATGACGACGCGCTCCGCTACGCAGAGCGCTCCCGGTCCTGGGAGAGCATCATCAATCCGGACACTGGGTTCCCGCAACCCCGCAATGCCGACGGGGTCTTCGTCGGCGACCCCGACCCCGCCTACACCGAGGGGTTCCACGAGGGCACCGCCTGGCAGTACCAGTGGCTGGTCCCCCAGGACGTGCCAGGTCTGATCGCGAAGATCGGCGGTACGGAGGCTACCAACGAGCGGCTCGACCACTTCTTCGCCTACGACCAGCTGCTCACGGACCCTGAGGGAACCGCCCGCGACGTCTGGGTCAACAGCGCCTATGGGTACTACGGGACCTCCCGCTACAACCCGCAGAACGAGCCCGACCTGCACGCCCCCTACCTCTACCTGTGGACGGGGCAGCCTTGGAAGAGCGCGGACGTGGTGCGGGCAGCGCTCACCCTGTTCACGGATAGTTCGTCCGGCATCACGGGCAACGACGACGTCGGCACCATGTCGGCCTGGCACGTTCTGTCCTCGCTGGGGATCTACCCGGCGATCGCCGGCACCGACGTTCTGACGATCGGGTCCCCGGTCTTCGATCGCGCCGTGATCGACCTCCCGGAGCCGTTTTACGACGGCGACCTGGTGATCGAGGCGCCCGACACCTCGCAGGACGCCCGCTACGTCCAGCAGGTGGAGCTCGACGGCCGGAAGCACCGTCACTCCTGGCTCGCCGCCAGCGACTTGCGCCACGGCGCCGACCTCGAAATCTCGCTCGGCGAGGAGCCCTCGGACTGGGGCACCCGCCGCGGCGAGCAGCCTCCGGCTCCGGTCCCCGGACGCGGAGAAGGGCAGCGGGAGGACCTCGGTGCCGCGCTCACCACCGACGCGCCGCTGACGGTGACTACGGGTCAGGAGACCACATTCGACGCCACACTGTCGGCTGTGCTGACCGGGCGGGGCGAGACCACGGCCGACGTCGAACTCACCTCCGATGGTGCGGTGTCGGTGACTCCTGAGCACGGCGAGCTGCGCGTGCAGGGAGACGGCGCACCGCAGGTCGCCGAGCTACCCGTGACGCTGACCATTCCGGCCGATGCTCCCGCGGGCGAGCACACCGTCACCGCGACGGTGACCTCCCGCGTCGGCACTGCGGAGTCCGAGCTGGTGGTGCGGGTGCTGGATGCCGGCTGCGAGTCGGCCGGTTCTCAATGCATCGTGCCGCTGGATAGTGTCCTCACCCTAGATGGCGTCGCGACGCTCGACGACACCACGGCGGGTGACTTCGACGAGAAGGGATGGGCGTTCGCGGGCGATGAGCTGCCGACGCCCGGCGATGCGCCGGTCGATGACGTGGTGATGCGGATTCCCTCGACCGCGGGCACGGATCCGAACTTCGCGGTCGGTCCCTTCACCGTCGAGGTCGGGCTGCCGGCGGAGCAGCTGACCTTCCTCGCCACCGCCCGCAACGGGGACGCGGCCGACGTGCCGCTGACGCTCGCCTACGCCGACGGGAGCACCGAGGAGACCACGGTCTCGGTCGGGGACTGGGCGGGCGGGTCACCGCAGTTCGACAACCGGCCGGGCCTCCACCAGGGGTATCGGATCGAGAACGGGGTTGGTCGGGTGGGGCCCGAGACCGATCTGTGGCTTCTTGACGTGCCGGCCGACCCGGCCCGGGAGCTGGCCTCGATCACGGTTGGCGACGACCCCGACCTCGCCGTGATGGCGGTGACAGCGCACCGCTCCTGACCCGCACCACCGGAGGTTCCGGACGGGGCGCGTCGGGAGAGCGTCGGCCCGTCACCGCCGCCCGGTCATCGCCGCCTGATCGCTCAAGCGGCGTCACCGTGGAGCGGCGCACGACCAGCTCGGTCGCCAGCCGCACCCGCCGAGACGGGCCGCTGCCGCCGCGGACCCTCTCCAACAGCATGCGCGCGCCGCGTTCGCCCATCTCGGCGGGAGAGTTCGAGACGACGCTCATCCCAAGCACCTCCGCGAGCTCGAAGTCGTCGAATCCGATCAGCGCGGGCAGGTCGTCGCGGCGGGACACCGCGCGCAGGGCACCGACCGCCATCCGGTTGTTCGTCGTGAACACGGCAGTGGGTGGGGCGGAGAGGGTCAGGAGCCCTCGCATCGCGGCCTCGGCACCGTCGGCGTCGTGGACGTCGGTGACGAAAAGGTCCTCGCGGACCGGGACCCCGGCCTCGGTCAGCGCACGCCGCACGCCGGCGATCCGCTCGTGGTGGGTCGGCAGGGAGCCGAGGTCTCCGATCACCCCGATCCGCCGGTGCCCCTGCTCCAACAGATGGTCGACCGCCGCGCGAGCTCCCTCGAGGTTGTCGAACAGGACCTCGTCGACTGCTAGGTCACGCGCCGGGCGGTCGAGGAAAACGGTCGGCACTCCGCGCTCGGCCTCGCTCCGAAGCTGCGGATGGTCCTCGCGCGAGGAGACCACGAGTAAGCCGGCGACGCGCCGTTCGAGGAAGCCACTGATGATGCGCTCCTCCGACGCGGGGTCCTTGTCGCTGACCCCTATGAACAGGAGCAGGCCCTGCTCACCCAGCACCGCCCCGGCGGCCAGGGCAATGTCCGCGTAGAACGGGTTCGCGGCATCGGCGATAACCATTCCGACGACGTCCGCACCCGCGTGGGCGCGGAGGTCCCGCGCCAGGAGGTTCCGCCGGTATCCGAGCGCCGACGCCGCCTCCTTCACCCGGTCCGAGGTAGCTGGCGCGACGTGGGCCTCCCCATTGAGCGCGCGGGAGGCCGTCTTGATGCTCACCCCGGCGGCTGCGGCAACCTGCCGCAGCGTGGGGAGCTCGCGCGCCACCTTCTCACTTACCATCAGTGCTCCCATCGCTCGAGGATGTTCGGCTGCCACGGCGAAGCCCGGTGAACTCATCCTCGAGCTCCCGGAACTGTACCGCGCCCGGCAGTCCGACATCGTTGTCATAACGTTAGCGATGATTCATCGAAACGCCTTGGACCTGCTGTAGTGTCCTCGTGAGACGAGGTATCAGCGCAAGCGCTGCTGCGCGAGTGCAGCCTCGCACAACCGGATCGTTCGAAGGAGAACACGATGCGACGCAGGAATCTTCTCATCCTTGCTGGGAGCGGAGTTACCGCGGCCGGTCTCGCGGCCTGCAGCGGGGGCTCCGGCTCCGGCGGCGGGACCGGGGGCTCCGCCGGGAGTGAGGTCGAGGTCTTCACCTGGTGGGCCCAGGGCTCCGAGAAAGCGGGCCTCGACGCGCTCGTCGCCCAGTTCGAAGAGGACTACCCCGACTTCACGTTCGTCAACGGCTCGGTCGCCGGAGGCGCGGGCAGCGCGGCGAAAGATATGTTGCAGTCCCGTCTGCAGGCGGGCGACCCGCCGGACACCTTCCAGGCGCACGCCGGCGAGGAGCTGGCGGACTACATCGCCTCTGCCCAGATCGAGGACGTCTCGGGCCTCTACGACGAGTACGGCTTGAACGACGCGTTCCCGCAGGACCTGCTGGAGCTGCTGACGGTCGATGACATGATCTACTCCGTCCCGTCGAACATCCACCGTTCGAACATGGTCTGGACGAACAACCAGCTGCTGGAAGACGCCGGGATCGACCCGAGCGCCATCCCGGCCGATGTCGACGCGTTCACCGCCGACGTCGAGACAGCCGCGGCCTCGGGCGTCACCGGGCTGTCGATCGGGATGGCCTGGACCCAGGTGAACCTGCTCGAGGCGATCCTCATGGCGGACCTCGGCTCAGAGGCCTACAACGGGCTCTGGACCGGCGACACCGACTGGAACGGCGCCGACGTCACCACCGCGATCGAGCACTTCGAGACTCTGATGTCCTTCACCAACAGCGACCGCGACGGCTTGGACTGGACCGATGCCACCCAGATGCAGATCGACGGCACCGCCGCCTACAACGTGATGGGCGACTGGGCCGTGGCCTCGTTCCAGCAGGCCGACATGGTGGCCAACGAGGACTTCGGCTTCTACCCGCTCAGCGGTGGCGAGGCGATCTTCGGGTTCCTGGCGGACTCGTTCACCCTTCCGGTCGGCGCTCCCAATCCCGACGGCACAAAGGCGTGGCTCGACACCATCAGCTCGGAGGCCGGCCAGCTCGGCTTCTCCCTGGCCAAGGGGTCCATCCCGGCGCGCACCGACGTCGACACCGTCGAGTTCCCGACCTACCAGCAGACGGCGATCGAGTCCTACGCCAACGACACCATCTGCCCATCGCTCGCCCACGGCGCCGCGACCCCGGTGCGGTGGCTGAACGAAATCACGGACGCCACCAGCCAGTTCACCACCGGCGCGAACGCCGCCGCCGGCTACCAGGAGCAGCTGGCCTCGATCGCGGAGTCCAACCTCTCCGCCTGATCCAGTCCCCGACGGCGGGAGCGAACCGGAATCCCCGCGTCCCGGGCCCGCGCCCGCCGCCGAGTGCCGACGCGCCCGGGGGAAAGCCCGGGAGAAAGGAGAGGGTATGAAGGGCTTCGTCTCGCGCTACGGCGCACCGGTGCTCATGATCCTCCCGTCGATCCTCCTGATCGGCATCTTCGTCTACGCCCTGCTCGGTGTGAACTTCTGGACGTCAATGACCGACAACCACACCGCCGCCCAGCAGGCCGGCCAGGAACCCGTCGCCTTCGTGGGGCTGACCAACTACATCGACCTGCTGATGACCGAGCAGTTCCGGCACTCACTGGCGAACCTGGTGCTGTTCACCCTCGCCTTCCTGGTGGGTGCGATGGCAACGGGATTCGTCTGGGCGTGGCTGCTGGAGCGGCCGCTGAAGGGCGGACGGTTCTTCCAGACCGTCTACCTGTTCCCCATGGCCGTGAGCTTCGTCGCCTCCGGGGTCGTGTGGCGCTGGCTGCTGAACTCTAGCCAGGGCGAGGGCGCCAGTGGCCTGAACCGGCTGTTCCAGTTGATCGGGCTGGACTTCCTGCAGAATCCCTGGTGGAACAACGTCACGTTCGGCATCCTCGCGATCGCCCTGCCAGCGATCTGGCAGCTCTCGGGCTACGTGATGGCCCTGTTCCTGGCCGGGTTCCGCGGCGTGCCCGAGGAACTGCGCGAGGCTGCCCGCATGGACGGCGCCAACGAGTGGCAGATCTACCGCCGCGTGATCTTCCCGCAGCTCACGCCGATGCTGATGAGCGCGATCGTGATCATCGCCCACATGTCCCTGAAGTCCTTCGACCTGATCATGTCGATCTCCGGCGCGTCGGCCTACCAGACCAAGGTGCCCGCGATCGACATGTTCGTCTTCAAGTCGGGCTTCGACTACGCGAACTCCGCGGCGGTCGGTGCCTTCCTGCTGATCATCGTCGCGTTTCTGATCGTCCCCTACCTCGTCAACCAGCACCGGGAGCGCACCCGATGAGCACCCCCATCACTCCCACCCCGGTCGCCCCCGACGACGTCGAGATCCACCCCGCTTCCCGCACTCGGGGGCGAACGCGGTGGGCGCAGCTCGTCCGCTACTCGCTGATCCTGTTCGGCATCGTCGTCGTGCTGATCCCCGTCTACGTCCTACTGATCACCAGCTTCAAGGGCATCGGCGACGCCTCGCCGACCCGAGCCTGGTTCCTTCCGCAGGACTGGACCACCGAGAACTGGACCCGGGCCTGGGACGCGCTCGCCCCCTCCATCTGGCGCAGCGTTCAGATGGTCGTCCCGGCGACGATCATCTCAGCCGTCCTCGGCTGCATGAACGGATTCGTCCTGTCGCGCTGGCGCTTCCCCGGCGCCGACCTAGTCTTCACGCTGATCCTTTTCGGCATGTTCCTGCCGTACCAGGCCGTCATGATCCCGCTGATGGAAATGCTGCTGGCCGTCGGCGTCCCGAACGGCATCCCGTCGCTGATCCTGCTGCACGTCGTCTTCGGAATCCCGATCACGACCCTGATCTTCCGGAACTACTTCGAGTCCGTCCCGCACGAGCTCATCGAGTCCGCGAAGGTCGACGGCGCTGGCATGTTCCGCACGTTCGTCAGCGTCGCGCTGCCGCTGGCGATTCCGGGCTTCGTCGTCGTCCTGATCTGGCAGTTCACCAACGCCTGGAACGACTTCCTGTTCGCCGTGTTCTTCTCGTCCCCGGCCAACGGTCCCGTCACCCTGGCGCTGAACAACCTCGCCAACGGCGCCCTGCTGACGAACTACGGCGTCTCCATGGCGGGCGCACTCCTGGCGTCGCTGCCGACGCTGCTGGTCTATATCCTGCTCAGCAAATACTTCCTGTCGGGACTTATGTCCGGCTCGCTCAAGGGATGAGCTCGCGCAGTAGTCTCGAATCATGTCGCCCAATTTCTCCGACTCGAGGGCTCCGCACTCCTATCTCTCCTTGTGAATCAATACCAGATTTAACACCTGTGGGCGTTCGCACTTCTTGGTCGACTTGATCCGCCGCTCATAGTGGGCACCGGGTGCGGTTCGATCTGAGTCTCTACGGCGTGCTGGCGTGCCCTGTCCTCTCCGATCTGTCATTGATGGAAGTGGCAGATTGGAGAGGCATGAGATCATCACGACGTGAGCAAGGCAGACAACGCGAGCCCGACGCCGCCGGTGGTGCGCGGGACACCGATCACGATGCGCCGCCGGTGCGGCAAGATGACGTGCCGATGCGCGAGCGGGGCCCAGCACGAGAGCCCGGCGCTGTCGACGAGCCGGGCGGGCCGGTGACGAGCAACGTGCGTCCGGCCGATGTCCCGGCGGCCCAGGCGGCACTGGACCGATACCAGAGCGCTCGCGAGGATCTCGAGGCGCAGGCAACGCAGGGCGTGGAGGCACTGCGGGCCCGGCGCAGACGGCGCTGAGGTCCTGGGAGCAGCTGCTCGCGCTCACTGCAATGGTGTTCACCGCGCCGGGCTTCGCGCTCTTCACCGACCTGGTCACCGGCTGGGTGTGCCCCGTTACCTTCTTCGTATCCCCGGTTCCACACGGGATCGGGGTGGCTGGCCTGTCGGGCCCGGCATGGCTCTTACCCCCAGTCGTTGATGATCCGGGGGGTGTTGCCACCGGGCCTCGATAGGCGTCAGAGGATCGCTGATAGGGACCAGGCCAAGCCGCGTAGCGATGCGACGGCAGGCCGGGCGTAACGTGGATGCCGAGCTCTGAGGCCGCAGGACAAGCCAGCCGTTCCACCCGTCCGACCTCGCCTTGGAGGAGCTCATGTTTCCCGAACACGACACGGTCGATGTGTTCATCGGCATCGACGTCGGCAAGACCGACCACCACGCCGTCGCGATCGACCGCACCGGCAAGAAGCTGCTGGACAAGCCCCTGCCGCAGGACGAGGCGAAACTCCGCGCACTGATCAACAAAGTCACCGGCCACGGACGGATTCTCGTGGTTGTGGACCAGCCCGCGACCATCGGCGCACTGCCCTTGGCGGTCGCTCGGGACATGGGCGTCATGGTCGGCTACCTTCCCGGTCTGGCCATGCGCCGCATCGCCGATCTCCACCCCGGTGAAGCGAAGACTGACGCCCGCGACGCCGCGATCATCGCCGATGCCGCCCGCACCATGCCCCACACGCTGCGTTCAATCGTGCTGGCCGATGAGCAGGCCGCGCAGTTGAGCATGCTCTGCGGTTTCGACGACGACCTCGCCAAGCAGGCCACCGCCACATCGAACCGGATCCGGGGGCTGCTGACCCAGATCCATCCGGCACTCGAGCGCACCATCGGCAAGCACCTCGACCACCCCGTCATGCCTGCCCTGCTGGAGAAGTATCCGGGCCCGGCGGAGCTCCGGAGGGCGGGGCAGAAGCGCGTTGCGACTTTCATGCGCAAGTACGCTCCCCGAGGCGGGAACGCCTGGGCCGCAGACATCTTCGAAGCGCTGGACCAGCAGAGCGTCACCGTCGCCGGCACCGACGCGGCCGGCCTCGTGCTGCGCCAACTCGCCACACAGCTCGCCCAGTTGCGCACCTCCCGCGAGGAGGTCTTCGAGCAGGTCGAGAAGTTGGTGGCCGACCACCCTCTTTGCGACCTTCTGATGTCCATGCCGGCGGTCGGCGTCAGGACCGCTGCCAGGATCATCACCGAGGTGACCGGCAAGCACTTCGAGACCGCAGGCCACCTCGCCTCCTACGCTGGCCTCACCCCGGTGACCTGGCGTTCTGGCACCTCGATCCGCGGGGACCACCCCTCGAGGAAGGGCAACAAGGTCCTGAAACGGGCCTTGTTCCTCTCTGCGTTCGCAGCGCTGAAAGATCCAGTCTCCCGGGCTTACTACGACCGGAAGCGGGCCGAGAAGAAGAAGCACAACCAGGCGCTCATCGCCCTCGCCCGACGCCGCTGCGACGTGCTATTCGCGATGCTCCGCGACGGCACGTTCTACACCACACCGACCACCCCCGAGGCGCCCATCGCGACCGCCGCCTGACACCTCGCACGCACCCACGAACCGGCAGCAACGCCACCCTGCCGGCCACTCCCTCACGCCCCAGTCCCAGCGCCACGAACCCAAACAAGTAGCCCTGATCCTCTTGACGAGGAACATAGGGGGCTCTTCCCGGTTCGTGGTGATGGGGAGCGTCGCGTCGTTGGCGTAGAACGGCTCGTGGTCCTGCTGTGATGGGTGTTGTCAAGACATCCACATTCCAGAGGACCACGAGCCTGTGCACGAGAATACTGGTTCGCAGCGGGATGCTGCGAGCACGATCTTCAACCTGCCCAACTACCGCGTCATCGATGCCGTCGACCTGCCCGATGGCAGCCGGCGGGTGGTGATCGCCTCGACCGTCCCGCCGGGCTGTCCGTCCTGCGGGGCGCTCGCGACGCAGGTCCACTCCCGCCGGATGCAGCAAGTCAGGGACGTTCCCGTCGCCGGGGCGACGGTGGTGGTGTGGGCCAAGCGGCGCTGGTTCTGTCTCGAGCCGGCCTGCGCCCGGGGCACGTTCGCTGAGGCCACCGAGCAGATCCCCCGATACGCCCGCTCGACCACCAGGCTGCGCGATCAAGTCGTCTCGGCCGTGATCACCTCCGGCCGGGCAGCTTCCGAGGTCGCCCGGGCCCACGGCGTCTCGTGGTGGCTGGTCCAGGCCGCCCTCAGCGCCGCTGCCGTGGTCCTGACCGACGTCGAGAAGACGTGCGTGACCCGGCTGGGCATCGATGAGCACCGCTACCGGTCAGTGCGCTGGTTCCGCACCGATCAGGGCTCCTGGAGGCGGTTCGAGCCGTGGATGACGACACTGGTCGACCTGGCCACCGGGCAGGTCCTGGGCATCGTCGACGGCCGCGACAGCGCCACCGTCGGGGACTGGCTCGCCCAGCGCTCCGAGGCCTGGCGGGAGCGGATCGAGATCGTCGCGATCGACCCCTCGGCCGCGTTCCGCAAAGCACTACGGACCTACCTGCCCCGCGCCGCGGTCTCGGTCGACAAGTTCCACCTCGTAAAGCTCGGCAACAACATGGTCACCACCATCAGGCAGCGCCTGGCCCGCACCCACCGCGGTCGCCGGGGCCGCAAGGACGACCCGGCCTGGGCCCACCGGATGCTGCTGCTACGCGGCGGCGACACCCTCACCCCGCGAGCCTGGGAGCGGCTCGAGGACGTGTTCCGCACCGATGACCCCACCGACGAGCTCTCCGCCGCCTGGGGCATCAAGGAGCAACTCCGCCGCCTGCTGGCCACCGACACCCTCGCCCAGGCCTGGGACGAACGGATGCGGATGGGCTACTTCGCCCAGATCGCGAACATGCCCGAGGCGACAAAGCTCTACGACACCGTCGTGGCCTGGTGGGACGCGATCGAGGTCCTCATCGTCACCGGCGCGACCACCGCCCGCGTCGAGGCCGCGAACACCGGCATCAAGAACATCAAACGCACCGGCCGCGGATTCCGCAACGCGGAGAACTACCGGATGCGTATCCTGCTGACCAGCGCCGCGAGAACCGTAGCGTGAACACCCTCCACAGCAGGGTCATTCACCACGAACCGCGAAGAGCCGGTATACCCCAGAGTGACGCCGCGGTTGGCTCCTGTTGGCGCAGCGGCCCCAGTCGCACTCGCCCGCTCCAGAGGTGACGTGCGGTGCTCACTCCTGGCGCGAGTGGGTGCCCAGTGCTACCCTCGTAGACGCGAGGCCCTATGTGGCCTGTTGGTCACCCAAAGGGTCTCGCATCTCGCGAACCCCTGGCCTTTGGTCAGGGGTTCTTGCGTTCGTCCACCCAGATGATGCCGTTGTCAGAGCCGGGTAGCCAGCGATTCTTGGTCCTGTAGTAAGCCCGGATCGCTGCCGGCACAGGCTTGTTCTTCTGGCCCCACACCTCGGGGTGGTTCTGCAGGTGTAGGTGGTACGCGCCGTATGCGACGAGATCAGCGGCCTGGATGAGCTGGTTGTACTTGCTGTCCTGCATGACGACGTCTTCGATGACTCGCCGCGTGCCAAGGTCCAGTGCTCGATGGGTGTTGCGGTACGGCGCTGCCGAACGGAGCGCCTGTTCCCAGTCTGCTCGGATCTCTTCAGGACTGCGGTCCGCGTGCGGCTCACCGTAACCCTGCTGGCCGTCGTAGAAGATCATTACCGTGGTCTGTTCCTTCTCTGCCCACTGATCCAGCCAGTTCACGAGCACGGCGTATGCCTGGGCTGATGAGTTGGTGGGTGTCGCGATTGTGACGATCAGCAGGCCCTCGGCCTTAGCCTCGGGATTTCATGGGGGCGTGGTCCCGACCGGCGGACGGCATGGAGAAAGGTGCTCCTGACCTGGAATGATACGGGGTGTTGAAGCTCGTATCGATCCACCGGAAGGAGCACCTTTCAGGTGTCCCAGCCTACCTTGTTCTTCTACCCCCGTCCGCGCGTGGACATCGCTGAGGTCCCGGCGGTCTCGCAGGCGGGTGCGGTGCTGCTGACCGACACGCTCCATGCCACTGGCCTGGCCGCTTCGCTGCGCGAAGCGCTGGGTCCCTGGACGAAACCGCTGGCCGAGCATCACGCCGCGAAAGTCCTGCTGGACCTCGCGATGACTCTCGCGATCGGCGGGGAAGTCGCCCGCGACACTGACCTGCTGCGGTGCGAGCCGGGACTGTTCGGGTCCGTCGCCTCTGCGCCGACGATCTCCCGCACACTCACTACCTTGGCCCAGGACGCCCCGGCGGTGGTCGAGGCGATCTCGAGGGCTCGCCGTGCCGCGCGCGAACGAGCCTGGACCATGGCCGGTGACCACGCCCCTGGCCACGGGGTCAGCGCGAAGAACCCGCTGGTCATCGACCTTGATGCCACACTGATCAACGTTCACAGTGAGAAGGAGCAGGCCTCACCGACGTTCAAACGCGGGTTCGGCTATCACCCTCTATGCGCGTTCCTCGATCACGGACAGGCCGGCACCGGGGAACCCCTCGCCATCGCCCTGCGCCCGGGCAACGCGGGATCGAACACCGCCGCCGATCACATCGCCGTCACGCGCGAGGCTCTCGCCCAGCTCCCGCCAGCCCTGCTGGGCCGGGGCGGGCGGGGGTCGAAGAAGATCCTGATCCGCACCGACGGAGCCGGCGGCACCAAGGACTACATCCAGTGGCTGACCACGCGGCGTCTGGCCTACTCGGTCGGGTTCACCCTCCCCGCACATACTCCTGACCTGCTGAAACGAGTTGACGAAGCAGACGCGTGGACGCCGGCCTATGACAGCGACGATGACGGGATTCGAGACGGGGCCTGGGTCGCAGACCTCACCGGGCTGCTGGACCTCGCAGGCTGGCCCGACGGGATGCGCGTCATCGTGCGGAAAGAACGACCGCACCCCGGGGCACAGCTGCGAATCACTGACCACGACGGGATGCGGATCACCGCGTTCGCGACCAACACCAGCCGCGGACAGCTCCCCGTTCTCGAGCTGCGTCACCGTCGCCGCGCGCGCTGCGAGGACCGGATTCGCAACGCGAAGGACATGGGCCTTGAGAAGTTCCCGCTGCAGGGATTCGCGCAGAACCAGATCTGGTGCCAGATCGTCCAGCTCGCCTCTGAGCTTGTCGCCTGGATGCAGACCATCGCCTTCACCAGCGGCGACGCAAGGAGATGGGAGCCCAAACGACTCCGCGCGCGGTTGTTCGAGATCCCCGCGACGCTCGTGCGGCGCTGCCGACACAAGGTCCTCCACCTCGCCCGGCACGCCCCGGAAGCCTCCACCGTCCTGACCGGCGTCAACCGGCTCCGCACCGCCGTCGCCCAGACCTGACCAGACGACTCAGCCGTCCCTACGATCTCCAGCTGCACGACCTCGGGCGTGGAACCCGACCGCCCGCAACGGACACTGCGACAGATCGTCACACCCAGATGCCAGAATCAGCAGCTGAACACCGGCAACGACGCCGGCCCACCCCACTCACGGGCGTCATGAAATTTCGAGGTTAGACAGCCACGAGAGCATGATGCGACCCGTCGCTTCACGTCGCGGCGTCGAGAACAGCTCGTCGTCAGCGGTGGTCTCGCAGTACCTTCCCCGGCCTTTGTAAAGCTCGTTGGCATGAAGCTCCTTGGTCTTGGGGACCCCAAACTCTCGGTGGATCTGGCGCCGGCCCTCGAGCCATGCCGCCAACACGTCGTTCCAGCGATGATCAGGCACCAGCAGAGCGGTGAGGATGGTGCCGCTCCTGGAGTCGCCGGAGTCATCGACGTAGACCAAGTGCATAGTTCCTCCGACTTCCTAGGCGCCTTCCCAGTATGCCGCGCTGACCTCGTTTCACACCGTGGAGAGTTCGTGGTGATCAGCCGCTCGACGGCAGCGCACGCGCAGGGACAGCTACGCATCCGGTTGCAGCCGCGCAACACCGTCGCGGCGCGTCTCCCTCGCACTCACGACTCAACCGGCGACCAGACGTCAGGACGGCGAGGCAGCTATGCCAGTCCGGACGGATTCAGCTGCTTCGTCAAGCTCGGCGCGTGGCCGTTGTCGCCAGCCGGCGTCGATGCGGAAGCCGTCGCCGGTTGTTCGGGGGAAGACGTGAAGGTGGACGTGAAAGACCTCCTGGAACGCGACTTCGCCGTCGGCCAGAAAGAAGTTCACCCCCTCGCACGGAAGCCCCGAGGTGGCGCTCATGGACTCTACTGTGCCCGATCCGGAGGGCGAGGTACCTCAACTGAGCGCATCCGTCCGGTTAGGCATCACCCTGCGTGACAGCTACAGCACCGTAGGCTTCCCCGTCCCGCAGGGTCCGAATCGGCAGTTTCCTGACAGATCTGCAGGTTGGGGTATACCCCAGCGCAACACTTGCCCGGTGACGATCGAGACAGGTGGAGTGGAGATAATGTCTTCACCCCGACAGAGAGCAGGCGAGAATGCCCCGAAGAGTTTCAGCCATCACCGTCCTCATCGCGTCCCCGAGCGACACGGGCGAGGCCCGGGAGCAGGTGCGCGACGAGGTCTTTCAGTGGACCCTCAACACGGGCATGCGCCGTGGTGTTGTAGCCCTACCCTGGCTCTACGAGCGCAACGCAGTCCCCCTATCGGGCGATCGGCCTCAAGCCCTGATCAATGAGCAGGCAGTGGACGACGCCGACGTGGTCGTGGCCTTCTTCAACAGTCGCCTCGGTAGCGATACGGGGATGGACGTATCCGGCACAGCCGAGGAGATCCGCCATGCCCAAGAGCGCGGCCGCCCCGTTCATGTTTACTTTTCTGACGAGGATCGCCCGCGCAAGCTCGATCTCGACCAGGCAGCGGCACTCGAGAAGTTCCGAGCCGAACTCCAGAAAACCGTCCTTACCGGGTCGTATAGTTCTGCAGTTGATATCGCGCACCAGGTAACGAGAGCCCTTGAACTAGACGTCCAGAACAACGAGTGGGCAACCGGCATCGCAGATTCAGGCGTATCTGGCCTGCACGGGAGCCCCGGGCTCAAGTGGCGACACGTCCATGAAACGAGCGTCAATGGGCGAGGCAAGACGGTCACGACCCGCAACGAGCTAGTGGTGAGTAACCCCTCCCCCGTGGATGCCGAAGGGCTTACATTCCAGTTGTCGGGCGCCCCCTTGGACTCCCAAGGGGAACCGGCAATGAGGTTCGAGGGACCCGACGGCCCCGTCACGGTCCACGGAGAGTCGGAGAGGTCCTGGCGCCTTATCCCCTTGGTCTCCTTCGAGGCCACCGTTGAAGCGAAGTGGACTCAGAACGGCAAGCCTCAGCAGCAGACAAGAACCTTCCGCGTCGGGCGCTAGCCTTAGATTAGATGCGATGAGCCATGAAAGGAGGCGGCCAGGGTCGGCGCAAGGTTCCACTTGATGGCAGACTCGGCTCATGAGTGACGACAGCGGCATTGCGAACGGCACGCGGTATGGAATCACCGAGGCAGCCCACCACGGGGATGAACGCACGACGCTGCTGGGCGTGCTGCAGCGTCAACGGGACCTTGTCGCGTGGAAGCTCGGCGGCACCACGGATCAGGTTCTGAACTCAGCCGCCACACCGAGCGGGATGAGCCTGCACGGACTGGTACGCCACCTAACCAACGTGGAACGGTCATGGCTGCGGGGTGTCTTCGCCGGCCAGCGTGATCTTTGCTATGACTGGACCGAGGAAGATCCGGAAGCCGAGTGGCGGGTGGCGGCGGACACGACCATGACCGACCTGCTCGCGGGCTACGCCGAGGAGTCCCGTCGCTGCGATGCCGTAGTCACTGCTGCGCCCTCACTCGACGTCACCTCTGCCTCCCGCGACGTATCGATGCGCTGGATCCTGCTGCACCTGGTCGAGGAGACCGCACGCCACCTCGGGCACCTTGACCTGTTACGTGAGCGGGCTGACGGAAGCACCGGCGAGGAACCGACGACGTAACCGACCCCAGCAACGGCATCGTCTCGACCCCAGGACGAAGCGCCGTCCGTTGTACCGCAAGGGGATCCGCTTGCGGGAACGCTCGGCCGTGGTCGTGACGGAGCTCGACACGTGTGGCACCGACTCCTCGGTCATACTCTTGCGGACGGCCACGAGTGCAGATGCTTCCCCTTCGCCGGTCGTGCGCCTATCGTCGATCACATGAGCAGCTACAGTAATTGGGGTGAGGGCGCCGGAGTGTCGCCGGTAGTTTCCTGGCGCGAGGAGTTGCGCGTCGAACCATGCAGTCAGTCCGACCTGGAACACCTCTTGTCTCAAGATCTCACGCTGCAGGTTGCAGCGCATCATCGCGAGCGCTTTGCGCTGCAACGTTCTGGGGTTGCATCCTACCTTCTGGCATGGCGAGGACCGCAGAATGTCGGACGAGCGACGATCTACAACGAATCGAAGTACAAGCCAGTTCGTGCGGCTCACCCCGGCGTGGCCGAGATCAATGCCCTGGAGGCAGAGCCTCGACGGCAGGGGATCGGGACGGCAATCATAACCGCAGCCGAATTGGTCGCGGCACGGCAGGGCCGCGCTTCGATGGGGCTTGCTGTCGAACCAAGCAATCCGGAGGCGCGTCGGCTGTACGAACGCCTCGGCTACGTGCTGTGGGGACGCGGAGAAGTGACCGATGAGTGGGTTGAATCGGGAACTCGCGGCGAAGTCGTTCATCAGAACTCGTGCGACTACATGATCAAGTCGCTAAGCAGCGTTGCCTCAGGACCCGCGCTCGATCAAGATGACCGGGATGGGTGATCTTTGGGTCCGTCCTTGATCGATGACAATGCCAATCTGATGCTCACCACTTCGCTGTCTGCCCGGTCAGCGATAGATCACCGAAACGCGCGTCTATCCTCGTGAGCATGACTGATGGCCAGGTCCGCGACGCCTACGCTGCGCGCGCAACGGAGTACACCCGGGCGCTCGGTTCCCTCGAGGAGATGCACGACCTGGACCGGCGACGGATCCAACGATGGGCCGAAGACATCCCTGGTCGGGTGCTCGACGGCGGGTGCGGTCCCGGGCATTGGGCGGCATTCCTGCATGAGCAAGGCGTGGACGTGGAGGGAGTCGACTTGGTGCCCGCATTCATCAAGAGCGCACGCACCCGCTTCCCCGACGTGCCGTTCCGGGTCGGCGCGCTCGACCGTCTCGACGTGCCCGATAGATCGCTGCACGGAGTCCTCGCTTGGTACTCGCTCATCCACGTTCCCCCGGAGGAGCTGCCGGCGACGCTCTCCGCGATCGCCCGGGCTCTGGTGCCGCGCGGGCGAGTGCTCATCGGATTCTTCGAGAGCGCCACGGCGGAGCCCTTCCCACATGCGATCACAACGGCCTACTACTGGCCGATTGAGCAGATCCGCCATCTGCTCAACCAGGCCGGCTTCACCGTGCTCGACATCGAGTCGCGCCGCGATCCCGGTCAGAGGCCGCACGCCTCGATCTCGGCCGCGGCGCATTGTCAGTAAACCATCGGCTTGCGGAATGCGGACCCCCAAGTAATCGCTCTGGACCCGCGGCTGCGGGGCCGCCACTTAGCGTCGGAAGATCCCCGCCATTTAGCGGACGAAGTCACACCTCCCCCGTCCCACAGGGCCCGAATCGGCGCTTCCGTGACACGTCTGCGCCGTGGGGTATACCCCAACAGGACGCGTCCGTTCGCTACCGGATTCGGTGCATACTGACCTTCATGTCCAGTCGTGTCCCGCAGATCGTTGCTCTCGGAGTCCTCGGGCTCCTTGCGGCATCTGGTTGCGCGAGCGATCCCGGGCGCGGAGTCAAAGCTGAAGCGTGCGTCTCGTGGGCAGATCTGTCAGATCCCCAGGCAGCGTTCGACGAGGCGGATGCCGTGATCATCGGCCGATCAAGCGCCTCCACAACAGTGACGAACATGTACGGGCTCGACGCCGCTGTGCACGACGTGGAAGTGCTGCAGGTACTCAAGGGGGACTTGGCGGACACGGAGGCAATCGCCGCGACCCCGGAAACATGCACTACCGGCGCCCCTTACCCGAGCGGCGATCCTTTGAACGCTGATGAAGATCTGCTTCTCTTCCTGACCCAGCCGGCTGGCGGCACACCGTGGTCCACGGTGACGCCACTGGACGGTGCGCAGCCCGCGCCGAAGGATGGGTCACTCCCGTTTGAAGTCACCGCCACCCCTGGTGGCTGACCTGCCTGCGAGTCCCGGAGCATCCATGGATGGGGACTGCTGCACGATCTGGTGTCAGTCCGGCCTTTCGCCGCTGGGGTCGAAGAGGGTGCCTTCGACAGCGCGGCGCTCGAAATTCCCGAGCGCGTGGTTGCGCAGCGATCCGAGTCCTGCAAGGTGTGCAGCCGCCGCGACCTGCAGGCGAAGAGTCGCTCGGTGGAGCATCGCTCTTCGGATCTCCTCCGACTCGCCAAGCGGCATGACGCCCGAGGCGCCGTGGAAGCTGATCAGGGGCGCGAGGTCGATCACGGGATCTCCGATACAGGCATGGTCGAAGTCGATGACCGAGTCGACTCGTTCCCCGGCCCACAAGATGTTGTGAGGACCGAAATCGCCATGGCAGAACGTCTGTGGAGCATCCATTTCGGCGTCGAGCATGGCCTCGACGCGCTCCACGGCGGTGAACCGCGTAGCCCGCGAGAGCAGCGGGGCCAAGTCGCGTCGCACGATTCCCGGCCAGAGCTCTGCGCCGCACCAAGCCCGCACTGGTGCTAGTTCGTGGTGGACGCGTAGTGAAGTCGCGCGGAGCGAGCGCAGCACATCTTCGTATGCAGAGAGCCTTTCGGAACCACAAGCTTGGAGAGCTGTTTGTGCGGGAGTCTCAAGCTGTGGCAACGCATCTGGCTCGAGGTGGCGCCCTCGGGGCAGTCCTTGGTGGCGACGAGAGGCTTCTACGTGTTCGTCAGGGACTGCCGCACGGATCGCGGACGGGGCTGCCCCCGTGACTCCGTCGGGCGCAGCACGCCTGATGTCCGCCATGCACGGCGTGCCGCCGCGCAGGCCGGGGGGCCTCCTCGCCGTCCCCGACATAAGATCCCTTGAAGCGACAAGACTGACGCAAAGGAGCACGCGATGAGATCACCTATTCTCGGTTATCTCGACACGGTCATCGAGGAGACCGCTCACATCAGCGCCGGTGATGTTGCCGGTTACATCCCCGAACTCGCGGCCGCCGACCCGGATCGCGTGGCCATCGCCCTGTGCACGGTCAACGGTACGGTCTATTCCAGCGGCGACGTCGACCATCGTTTCAGTATCCAATCGATGTCCAAGCCGTTCGCGTATGCCCTGGCGATCGAGGACCACGGCCTGGGCGCGGTGCTCGACAACGTCGGTGTCGAACCCAGCGGTGAGGCCTTCAACGAGCTCTCCCTTGATCCAGAGACCGGCAAACCGCGCAACCCGATGATCAACGCCGGTGCCATTGCGACCCACGCGCTGCTAAAGAGCGACGAGGAGTCGTCGGTCGAGCGGATGCTCAAGTTGTTCTCGCAGCTGACGGGTCGACAGATCGACATCGAGGAGGCAGTCGCTGCATCGGAGCTTGGTGCGGGCGATCGCAATCTCGGGCTCGCTCATCTCTTGCGCGCGGCCGGGGCGCTCGCGCAGGAGCCTGGGCCTGCGGTCGAGGGGTACATCCGCCAATGCGCGGCCTCTGTCACCGTGCGTGACCTTGCCCTAATGGCGGCAACCCTTGCCAACGCCGGCGTGCAACCTGAAACGGGCGAGCAGGTGTTGCGTCGACAGACGACCAGACAGGTGCTCAGCGTCATGGCGTCCTGCGGCATGTACGACGCGGCGGGAGACTGGCTCTCCACAGTTGGCATCCCCGCCAAGAGCGGAGTCGCCGGAGGCATCATCGGCGTCCTGCCCGGGCAGATCGGGGTAGTAGTCTTCTCTCCCCGGCTCGACCCACACGGCAACAGTGCCCGTGGGATCGAGATGATGAAACGGCTCTCAGAAGACCTCGGTCTGCATCTCATGGACACGGGAAGACCAGCGCGCTCCTCACTGCGCGAGACACGGACCGTCATCGTCGAAGGACAACCAGCGACGATCTATGTCCTCCAAGGTGACCTGGTGCTCAGCTCCATCGAATCCCTCGTGCACGAGATTATCGAGCATCCTCCGCAGACCGACCTCATCATCTTCGACATGAGCCGAGTCGACGAAGTGCATGCCGTCGCCCGGCGCACGTCGTCCGACATGGCAACGAAGCTCGTCGAAGAGGGACACCAGATCATCCTCATTGATCCAGACGAGACCGTCACCGACTTCCAAGACAGTCAAGGACGCCCCGTCGAACGGTGGAGCCCTCATCGACTGGAACAAGCAACCGAAGGTCCGGAACGGTGACCCTCAAGCACGGGCCCTCGCGGCGCTGACGAGCGCCTCGACGGAAACGATCAGCAGGGCGCGGTGCCGCTGGAGGCGGTCATCAGACCAGGGCCCCTCTGATGCGTGCGCGCGAAGCCCAGACGATGCGAACTGCCACGCCGTGATCTGGCCAAGCAGCAAGGCGAGCACATCGACCGCCGCACCATCGAAATGCTCTGACAGCTCTCGCACCTTGGGCTCGTACGCCTGGACCTCGCCCGGCGATGCATCCTCCCGCTCAAGTCCAGCCCAGGATGTTAAGCGCAGGATCTCTGGTCGCTCTGTCAGGTAGTCGAACAGCGCCGCGGCGTACGAAGGGAGGTCCTCAGCAGTGAATGGCACCTCGTCTGCCATCTCGGCCAGCGCGGCCGACACCACAAGATCGAACAGCTGGCCCTTGGGTCCGAAGTGAACGTAGATGGAGCGCTTGTTGACCCGCCCAGTCTCAGCGATTCTGTCCACGCGCGCGCCAGCAAGGCCGAACTGCGCGAACTCGGCCCGCGCCGCGTCGAGGATCCGACGTTTGGTCTCCGTGGCATCGGGTGGCATCCCCTCAGCCTATAGGTAACCACCTGGTTATTGACCTGTCTGTCCTGGCGTGGCAGGCTCCCTGTCGTAAGCATCCAGATAGTTACCCAAGGAGTGCCCATGTCCCAGAAGATCTTGATCACCGGTGCCAGCAGTGGATTCGGGCAAGGAGCAGCGCTCGAGCTTGCCCGTCAGGGCCACGATGTGATTGCCGCTGCCGAGACGTGGCCCCAGGTCCGCAGCCTTCGAGCGGATGCCGACGCAGCCGGCGTCGAACTCAACGTCATCAAGCTCAACCTGCTCGACCCCATCGACATCGCTCACGCCGGCTCCTTCGACGTGGACGTTCTGGTCCTCAACGCCGGAGTCATGGAGGGCGGGTCCGTGGTCGATATCCCGCTGCAGAGAGTGCGGGAGTCGTTCGACATCAACCTGTTCGGGCACCTCGAACTGGTCCAGGCCATCGCACCGAAGATGATCGCTCGCAAGAGCGGACGCATCATCTGGACCTCCTCGATGGGCGGGATCCTCGTCGTCCCGTTCCTAGGCGCCTACTGCGCGACCAAGCACGCGATCGAAGCGGTCGCCGGGTCGATGAAGGCCGAGCTGGAGCAGTTCGGCATCAAGGTCGCCACCATCAACCCCGGAGTGTTCGGGACCGGGTTCAACGACACCGGCGCCGAGAGCTACGTGCAGTGGTACGACGGCGAGACCGCGCATGTCCCGATGCCTGACTTCGGTCCATCGCTGGCCGACCAGGCCGACCCCCAGGAGATGGTCGACGCGATGGTGGAGACCATCACCGCCGACAATCCCGACTACCGGACCATGCGGCCACTGGAGACCATCGACGCTGCCAAGCAGTGGCAGGAAACCGAGTGGACCCAGAAGGCCTGACACCAAGAGAGAAGGAAAGGACAGAACCACATGTCACACCCCACAATCACTCTTGAAACGGCCAGCCGCATCATCGACGCCGGCCAGGAGAAGGCCCATGATCTCGGCCTGAACGCCGTCTTCGCCGTCCTCGACGCCGGGGCGAACCTTGTCGCCTTCGAGCGCATGGATGGCGCCTGGCTGGCCTCTAATGATCTGGCGCTGGCGAAGTCACGTACCTCCGTCATGTTCGAAGCACCAAGCGAAGTTTTGAACGCGCCCTTACAGCTCGGTGAGCCGGTCGCTCACTTCGATCACACCAACGGCGGTCTGCTCCTCATGGGCGGCGGCGTTCCGATCACTGATGACACAGGTCGACTCCTCGGTGCGCTAGGTGTCTCAGGAGGAACCCCAGAACAGGACGCCGAGATCGCTCGGGCAGCGATCAGCTAAACGACTCGGGTCACGGAACGGGCCTCGTCCGGCGAGATGGGCGAACCCAGCCCCCACCGCTCCGGCCAGAGGCCCGTTCCCCACCCAGGCGCCGCGTCGACCACGTCGTAACGGTGCGCAGCAGCTGTCGCACTCACGGAGCCGAACGACCAGAATCTCCACCGCGTGAACCACACTTCCCTCACGAAACCCCTGCCCTTGCCGTGACCAAGAACGTCAGTGCGGCGGTGAGAACCAGAGCAGCGCTCACTACGAGTGGCCCCGTGGCTCCGGCTGTTGCGTAAGCGATCCCGCCGAGGATGGGGCCTGCAGCAGCGCCGATGTTGAGGGATGCTGTCGCGAACGAGCCCGACATAGTTGGGGCAGATGCCGCCGCGCGGATCGAGGCGGCGATGAGGGTGCTTCCGACGGCGAACGACAGCGCTCCTTGAAGAAGTGCGAGGGTGAACACCGCGGCAGGGACCGTGGCGAACACCGCGAGGGATCCCCATCCGACAAACAAAGCCGCTCCGCCTGCGACGAGGATGAGGGTGGAGTGAGCGTCGCCGTGCCGTCTGTCAACGGTCAGCGGGATGTCCCTGTGGGCGGTCATCAGATCTCCCTGTCCGCGGACAGTTCATCTCCCTGTCCGCGGTCAGTTGATCTCCCGGCTGGTTAGGTCAGTGGGACGACGCCGTGTCCGGCGGTGGCTTCGGCCAGGCGCATCGAGGTGCCCTCGGTGGTGATGACGTGGGCGTGGTGCAGGAGGCGGTCCACGGCCGCGGTGGCGAGGGTCTTGGGCATGAAGCTGTCGAACCCGGAGGGATGAAGATTGCTGGTCACGGCCAGGCTCCTGCGCTCGTAGGTCGCGTCGACGAGTCGGTAGAAGGCCTCGGCGGCAGCCTGCCCTGAGGGCAGCATGCCGATGTCGTCGACGACGATCAGGTCGGCGCGGGCGATGCGGGCGATGACCTTGCTGATGGAGCCGTCCACGCTGGCCCGTCCGATCGCGGCGGTCAGCGACTCCAGGGTGAACCAGGAGACCCGCATACCGGCATCGATCACCTGGTGGGCGAGGGCCTCGACGAAGTGTGTCTTCCCGGTCCCGGAGGGTCCGCTGATGGCGAGGTTCTCGGCGCGGTGGATCCATTCCAGGGTGGCCAGGGCCGACTGGGTCGGGGCAGGAATCGAGGAATCTTTCTCGCGCCAGGTCTCGAAGGTCTTGCCGGCCGGCAGTCCGGCGCTCTTGCGGCGCATCGCTTTCGTGGCCGCGTCCCTGCCTCGGACCTCCTCAGCGAGTAGCACGCGAAGGACCTCGGTGGGGTCCCAGCGCTGGGACTTCGCGGTGGCCAGCACGTCCGGGGCCGCAGCTCGCAGATAGGGCATGCGCATGCGCTTCAGAACTGCGGTGAGATCCTCGGGCAACGGCGGCGCGAGCATCGTCGTGGTGGCGGTCATCGGGTGTGCTCCTTGCGGGTGGTGGTGAACCCGGCCCAGCTGGTGGTGCCGGGCTGGATGGAGTAGGTCTCGTCGGCGATCACGAGGTCGGCGGCAGTGGCACCGCTGGCGTGGTGGTCAACGATCGTGGCGAGGTCGCCCTCGGCGAAGCGCCCTGCCGCTGCGGCGATTCCCAGCGCGGCATCGACGGCCTCGGTGCCGACCAGGGCGGCGAGTTCAACAGCGGCGGCCATCTTGGCTCGGATCCGCACCGTCCCGGCCGCGGAGGCTTCGATCAGCCAGGCCTGCGCCCCGTCCCCGAGGGCCAGGAAGTCGCGCTCGGCGCTGTTGCGGGCCCGCGGCCGCAGTAGGCGTGGCGCGCCGGCGGGGTCCTGGGGGTGGTCGGGATAGTGGGACAGGTCGATCCGCGGGGTCCCCGGAGTCGAGAGCTGGTGGCGGGCGACCTCGACCAGCCCGCGCCGCCCGCCGGCCCAGTCTGGGACTCGTGGCAGGGCGTCGAGGTCTGCGATGACCACCAGCTCCATCCCAGCCGCACGGACCCAGACCTCGGCCCCGACCAGGCCCGGCGGCGTGGAGTAGCGCACCGACCCGAACCGCACCGTCTGATCGGTATTGACCATCCGGGTCTGGCCCAGCGCCATCGTGTGCGGAGCAGACGGCAGCACATGCAACCGGGCACGCTCCTCGGCCAGCGCCTCGGCGGGGATCCGGGCGGACTCCCGGTGGCGGCGCTGATTGACCTTCCCCATGAATGCCTCGCAGGCGGCCTCGAGCTCGGCGAACGAGGCGTAGTCGGAGCGCAGGTTCGCGTCGGTGGGCACCACGTCGGCCTTGGCGATCTTCACCGTCGATTCGGTCCCGCCCTTGGACTCCGGATCGAACGGGACACAGGTATGGACGCCCATGCCGTAGTGGCGACCGACCTCGACGATCTGCGGGTGGCGGACCGGCACCCCGGCCACGTGATCGATCGAGACGGTCTTGGGATTGTCGGTCAGCACATAGGTCGGCACCCCGCCCAGACGCCGTAGCGTCGCGTCCAGGCACGTGATCAGCGTCGGCAAGGTCTGGTCCCAGACCGGGATCACGACCCGGAACCTCGAAAAGGCCAGCCAGGCGCAGAACAGCCACGTCCGCCGCAGCGTCCCGTCCGGGCCGGGGACCTTCGGGCCCTCGCCCCAGTCGAACTGCAACCACAAGCCCGGCTCGGTGATCCAGGGCCGATACGTGCGCTGACGTCCGGCCCGCCACGCCGCCTTGACCCGCGCGACCGCCCGCCGGGTGGTTCGCTCGGTGCCCTCGAACCCCAGCGAGACCAGCCGCTCGTGGACCACATCGGCGCGGACCTTGCCGCTGGACCGGTCGACCCATTCCTCGATCTTGGGTAAGAACCCATCGAGCATCCGTGGCCGCCGGCCCGGCCCCGTCACCGGGGCTCCAGCGTCACGGGCGGCGACGTAGCGCCGCACTGTCTTCGCATCCACCCCCGCCAGCGGCGCGGCCGAGTGCGCACTTCCCGTCGCGTCGAACGCTTCCAGAATCTCCATGATCTCCCTGTCAGACTTCTTCATGCGTCCCTCCGGTGGAACCTGCTCGTGGTGGTCGAAGACCTCGAGCAAACCCCGGAGGGACGCGCATCTCGGGACCGACACGACCCCGACCCCATCGCCACAGACAGGGAGATCAACTGTCCGTCAGCAGGGAAGTCCGTGTCCGCCTAAAGGGAGACTGACATGTCCGCTAGCACCGTCCCGCTGTCCATACTCCGACGCATGATCCGACGCCGAAAACCGCCAACACAGCAGGCACTGCGGGCGCGGCGAGGCCAGCGGACTCAGTGATCACTGGCGCGAAGTAGGTGAAGGCGCAGAACGTAGCACCGTTGATCAGTGCCCCGAGCCCCAACGGGATCAAGAGTCCCGGTCGGCGCAGAACTCGGATCTCCGCCACCAGCGACACAGGGCGCTGCCTGCCAACCGCTCGCTGAGGGGTCGCCACCATCACGGCGACCAGAGCCGGCACAGAGATGGCAGCTACCGCCCACATGGCTGCTCGCCAACCGAGCAGAGATCCAATCACGGCGCCGCCGGGGACACCTGCGATCAGTGCCAAGGTGGTCCCACCAAGGATCACGGCCAGCGCACGCGCAATGCGGCCGGGAGGTACCAGCGCCGAGACTGTGGAGAGCGTGACGGCGAGAAAGCCTGCATTGGTCAAGGCGGCCACGATGCGCGTGGCGAGGAGGAGTACGAAGCTGTCAGTCACGGCTCCGATCGCATGCATCGCGATAAAAACGACGAGGAAGACCGAGAGGGCAAGCCTCGGCGACCAGCGGCGACTGACGGCGGCCATGGCAGGAGCGCCGACGATCATGCCGAGGGCGAAGGCTGAGGTCAGTAGGCCCGCCTGAGGGATGCTGATTGCGAGGTCTTCCGCGATCTCCGGCAGAAGACCGGCGAGCATGAACTCGGAGGTTCCCTGGGCGAAGACCGCTACAGCGAGCAGGACGATAACGAGTGGCATGGTGAGTCTTTCGAAGTGAGGTGGCGGTCGGGTTAGACCGGCACGCGTGCTCACTGACCGCGATCAACGTCGCGCAGTCGCACCCACTCGAAGAGGAAGGCGTCGAAGTAGTGAGCTACCGGCGTACCGGCAGCTCGACCTTGGACGCTTCGGGAGAACTCACTGAACCACCATAACCGAGCCCCGGACTGACACGCACAGCGGTGTCACGCGCAGCGTCGCCAGGTACGTCTCGAACTAGGGAACCCCACCAGGACAGCTACTCGCAGGTCGTTTACGGTTCCCAATAGGGCCCGAGAACGCATTTTTGCGACACTTCTGTCGGGCTGGGTATACCTCAACGGAGCAGTTCCACGGGGCCTACCCCCGGTTCGTGGACACGGGGGTGTTTACGCTGCGAGCGCTAGCTTAGCGGTGTAGGCGCGCTCGTAGGCGTTCGGGGACAGGTAGCGGCACCAGGAATGGCGGCGCTTGGTGTTGTAGCGGGTCAGCCAGCGGAACATCTTGCGGCGGGCGGTGAGCTCGTCGGTGAAGCACGCGGCGTCGCGGAGGACCTCGCGCTTCGTGGTCGCGTTGAACGATTCGGCCATCGCGTTGTCGGCGCTGGAGCCGACGGCTCCCATCGACTGGGTCACGCCGAGCCGCTGGCAGAGCTCGGCGTAGGCCTTGGAGGTGTAGACGGACCCGTGATCGCTGTGGAAGATCGCTCCTGCCAGAGATCCACGGGCCGCGGCGGCGGCCTTGAGCGCGTCGGCGACGAGGTCGGTGCGCATGTGATCGGCGATGGCCCAGCCCACCAGGCGGCGGCTGTAGCAGTCGATCACTGTGGCCAGATACAGGTTCCCGCCCCCGCCGGCCTCGGATAGCGGCAGGTAGGTGATGTCGCCGACGTAGCGCTGGTTCGGCGCCTCGGCGGTGAAATCCCGGCCCAGCAGGTCAGGAACGACCTGGTCGGCCGGCTCCGGCACCGTCGTGCGGTGCTTACGCTTCTTGACGTAGCCGCTGAGGCCGGCCTCTCGCATCACGCGAGCGACCCGCTTGTGGTTGACCCGGTCCTCGGGCGCGGCCGCGTCGTTGAGCTCTGCCGTGATCCGCGGGGCACCCTGTGCATCGTCCTTCGCGTGGATGATGCGGATCCGCTCCAGCAGCTCGCCATCGGAAGCGGCCCGCGCGGACCGAGCCGGGGCGCCTGTCTGCCAGGCGTAGTAGGAGGAACGCTCGATCTCGACGAGCTCGCACAGTCGCTTCACCGGGTAGGTGGTGGAGTGGTCGGCGACGAACTGGAAGCGACTCACCAGCGCGTCTCCCCGGCGAAATACTTCGCGGCCTTCTGGAGGATCTCCCGCTCCGTGGTGAGCTTCGTCGTCTCCGCTCTCAGCTGGGCGTTCTCCGCCTCCAGCCGGGCCACGCGCTGCTCGAGCGGCTCACTAGGATCCGACGTGGAAGCTGTCGGCGCGGACCGCAACGGGCTGTCGGTCAGCGTGCCGTCAGCCGCGGTCTTCTTTCCGGTCCCGTGGGTCTCCAGCCACTGCCGCAGCGTGCCCCGGACGATCCCGAGGTCCTCCGCGATACCGCGGACCGTCGCTCCCGGTGTCGATTCGTACAGGTCAACCGCCTGCTGGCGAAACTCTTCGGAGTAGTGCTTCCTGGCCATGGTTCATGATCTCGCTTCCCCAGCAAATGCTGGAATCAGCGTGTCCACGAACAAGGGTCAGGCCCCCACCCGTCCACATAAGACGGTGGTCTCAACCGGTCAACGCACCACTCACCGGATGATGCTGGCCGGAGGTGGTCGTGACGTTTTCAACGGGGCAGATCGACGGGGCCAGCTCCAGCGGAACTCCCAAGGCCGCCCGGCAGAGCAGGCCGACCCGGCGTGACCCGCGGGGAACGCCGGGTCGGCATGCTCTGCTCTGGCAACGTGGAGACTCACTCGGACATGACGATCGGGAGCACGTCAACCAGCCTGGTAATACGTCGTGGGGACCTCGGCAGCCGTTCCGCACGGTCGAGGTGGAGGCCGTGGAGCCCTGCCTGCGTTGCTCCACGGAGGTCGAGGTCTTCGTTGTCGCCCACGTGGAGCACATAAGAAGGGTCTACCTCCAATGCCTCGCACACCGCCCGGTACGTGGAGGGCCTCGGCTTTGCGGCACCGAGAGCCTCACTCGTCCACACCCCGGACACGTACTCACGGATTCCGAGGTGGTGGGCTTTTCGCTGCTGCCTCGCCTCCGGCCCATTGGTCAGGATCGCCAAACGTACGCCCTGGCGGTGCAACTCGCGCAGCACGGGTACAGCGTCATCGAAACCTATCCACTCGCGCTCGTACAGCTCCACGAATCGCGCATAGATCCGATCGCACTCTGGGTCACTGATGCTCTGAGCAGGACCGAGGCTCTCCAGTAGTCCTCGAACTCGAAGCCTCCGGTACTGGGGTCCATCGATCTCCCCTAGGCCGCGCCGTTCAGCCAGACGCTCGGCGTGGCGCTCCCACGCAGCGACGACCGTGGGGGTCGCCTCGGCACCCATCTCTTCGACGAGGCGAGCAACCCCTAGGCGTGCGGAGCTGGCGTGATCGAACAAGGTGTCATCGAGGTCAAAAATCACGGCGCGGAACACGAGACCAGCATGTCGCACGCGCAGCCCTACGTCCTAAGATCACGAAGGCCTGCCGACCTCGTCGCACCATGTCCACCCTGCCGCAAACTACGGTGGTCTCAACCGGTCAACGCAGCACCCGTGTAGATTCTCGCTCGATCTGTCAGACGTGCAGCACTGTGAACAGCGGTTCGACGGCCGTGGCGAGTGCGCGGTTTCTCGCTATGTCGTCAGGTTCCTAGCGGGGCGGAGGAAGCGCCCGGTCCTTGGAAGCGAGAATGGTGATGGAGACCGGGACGTCCTTCTCACCCGGTTCCGTGACCCTGTCGATCCGAAGGCCAGCGTCGACGAAGGCGTTCAGAAACTCCGCGAGGGGAACTTGGCGCATGCCGCCGACTTTGTACCGTATGCCACCCTCTCCCCACCAGGGGGCAGACTCATGTCGTCGTGCCTCGCGATAGGTCGTGTGTACGACCAACTCTCCTGCGGGGAGGCTGTGTACATGTGGTCCGTTGAAGCACGGGTGCACTCCGTAGAACATAAACATCCCCGTGGGGCGCAGAACTCGTGCGGCTTCCCTGACCATGCGGCTGAAATCGTCGACGTCCGTGGACGTCCAGGCGCTCATGACCAGATCGAAGGACTCGGAGTCGAATGGGAGGTCCTGGGCGTCGCCCTGGTGTACTCGGGGGCATCGCTGACGCGCCAGGCGAAGCTGGTCCTCAGAGATGTCGACGCCGGTTGCGGTCCAGCCGAGTTCTTCGATGATGGCGAGGTTCCTGCCTGTGCCGCACCCGATGTCCCGGCACGTGCCGGATCCTCGCGGGAGGGTCTCGCGCAAGACCGCGTCTCTGTGGGGACCTTCCGCCATCTGGGCGTCATACCAGTCTGCGAGGCCGTCGTAGCGAGCTCGGCTATCTGGGATGTTCGGTGACCTCGTCGGCGAGTTCATGCAAGAAGCCTATCGAAGTCCTCGCCTGCCAGACCGGTACAACTCTGCCCCACGCCGTCGAGAACTCGTCGTCGGCGACGATGCAGCACTGGAGGACGAACCGTCCCGGGATTGATGCCGCCGCTGTTGGAGTCGAGGTGCATCAGCAACACCCCAAAGAAGGACGCGCCTCAGCTGACCGCACGAGGCCGCCAGCGGACGTGTCCGGAAGATGGGTACCCCAGCGGTACAGTTGCGGCCGAGTGACGTGCGGTTGCCAATAGGGTTCGAACGTGTACTTTTGCGACACATCTGTCGCACGGGGTATACCCCACTGGGGCAGGCTGGCAGGTTTCCGTTGCGGCTATCGTGTAACGGTGGATCAGGCAACTCGGGGCATGGGCGCCTTCGTCGATGAGTCGAGCGCCAATCGGGGCGCTGCGACGCAGGAGTATCTAATCGGGGCCGCGATCTTGGATGCAGAGCATCAAGACTCGATTCGGGAGGAGCTCCTCCCTCTGCTCTTGCCCGGCCAGATCAAGCTCCATTGGACAGATGAGAGCGAACGCCGCCGTCGTCGGATCGTTGATGCGATCGTTGCGGTCGGTCCAATGAATGTCATCGTGACGCACCTGAGTGAGCGCCAACGGAAGACGGAGCGGTTTCGACGCAAGTGCCTAGAGGTTCTCTACTACGAGCTCGCCGGGGCTGAGGTGCTTGAGGTGACGCTTGAGAGCCGAAGCTCAGTGCAGGACTCGAAGGATCGTGCGCACATCGTCGCTCTGCAGAACCAAGGACTCGACCGGGGGGTGCGGATCCAACACCTGAGGGGCGGAGACGAACC
This sequence comes from Brachybacterium fresconis, assembly GCF_017876515.1. Lineage (NCBI taxonomy): Bacteria > Bacillati > Actinomycetota > Actinomycetes > Micrococcales > Dermabacteraceae > Brachybacterium > Brachybacterium fresconis. The sequence continues at coordinate 2,681,216 of NZ_JAGIOC010000001.1, forward strand.
ACTGTTGTGGATCGCAGACGCGGTGCTCGGCTCCATTAACGCTGCTTACTTGGGCAATCCGGCGCACCTGGCGGCCTTGCAAAGCACGATCCTGCTCGAGCAGCGAACCCCAGAGTCTTTGACCCCTTGCGCAGGGGCAAGCGAAAGGCCCTAGATCCAGTCGTCCGGCTGGGGTTCTAAGGCCTTCTTCCGCACCCGTCGTAACGGGGGGCACTACCTATGGTAGCCAGCGCTCGCCAAGCTGGCAAGGCTCAGCCGGGGCGCCGAGGGTCAGTCAGCCCGCGGCAGCGACTCCAGGGCTGCGCGCAGCCGTGCGTCGGCGTCGTCAGCCACTGCGCGGACGTGGTCACTGCCGCTGATCTGGACCATAACTTTCGGATCCATCGCCTCGATGATGCTGCGGCCTTCATCGGCGCCGGCCCGGACGATCACGTTGCAGGGCAGGAGTGCGCCGAGCTGCGGCTCCGCGGCGAGGGCCCGGCGAGCAAGGCTGGGGTTGCAGGCTCCGAGGATGATGTAGTCGCCGATCTCCTCGGCGGCGGCGGTATCGAGCTTCTTCTCGAAGGTGGCCCGCATGTCGATCTCGGTGATGATCCCGAATCCCTGCTCGGACAGCGCTGTACGGACGGACTCGACGGCCTCGGTGTACGGCTGGTCGAGGGTGAGGTGATGGGTATAGGTCATCGCGTTCTCCTTCGGGTCGTCGTGCCGGACCTCGATCATCTCGAGGTCCGGGGTCTCAGGCCAGGGTCAGGAACAGCTTCTCGAGCTCCTTGCGGTCCAGATCCTTGTCCGGGCTGGTCATGCACTGCTCCATACCGCTGGCGATGATCGCGAATCCCGCGCGGTCCAGCGCCTTGGAGACGGCCGAGAGCTGGGTGACGACGTCCTTGCAGTCACTCCCCTCCTCGATCATCCGGGTGACAGCGGCGAGCTGCCCCTGGGCGCGCTTGAGGCGGTGGATGACAGGGGTCATGTCATCGGGGTTCAGTTCCATGGCGTTCTCCTGACGAGCCGAGGCGTTGACACCACACTATACCCCCGGGGGTGCCTTGCATACCCCCCTGGGTATGTGAGAGTGTGCGTTCCAGTGGCGATGGTTCGCCTGCCGCGACGGATCCCGTCGCTGGCTCCTCGATGCTCGAGAGGGAGTTGTCATGTCTGAGATCACTGTTGCCGAGGTAGACGTCCGTCGCGTGCGGGACCAGATCGTCGATGTCCGGGAGGATGAAGAGGTTGCCGAAGGGATGATCCCCGGGGCGCTCCACATCCCGCTGGGTCAGCTGGCCTCGCGGACGGCAGAGCTGGACCATGCGCGGCCCGTGGTCACGGTGTGCCGCAGCGGCAAGCGCAGCGCGCGCGCAGCGGAAGAGCTCACAGCGGCCGGTTTCCAGGCCGAAACCATGAACGGCGGCATGATCGCCTGGCGAAACGCCGGCCTGCCGACCTCCTGACGGACGCCTCACCTCGAAAGGAAGGTCCTCCGTGACGTTCATCCTCGTTTTGACCCTGTTGCTGGCGGTCCTGATCGGCGTCTCGCTCGGACTGCTCGGCGGTGGCGGCTCGATCCTCACGGTCCCGATCCTGACCTATGTGGCGGGCCTGTCACCGAAGGAGGCCATCGCCGCTTCCCTGTTCGTCGTCGGGACCACCTCGGCAGTCAGCGCCATCAGCCACGCCCGGGCAGGCCGGGTGCGGTGGCGCACCGGGTTGATCTTCGGGGCAGCCGGGATGGTCGGCGCCTTCGGAGGCGGCCTCCTCGGTGGCTACATCCCGGGCACCGTGCTGATGATCGCGTTCGCGCTGATGATGGTCGCGACGTCGATCGCGATGATCCGCGGCCGCAAAGGCGCCCGCGCAAAGGATGCCTCCCCGCGCGACCTGCCCACGGCGAAGATAGTGGCCGAAGGGCTCGCGGTCGGACTCGCCACCGGCCTGGTCGGCGCGGGCGGAGGGTTCCTGGTGGTGCCCGCCCTGGCGCTGCTGGGAGGGCTGCCGATGCCTGTGGCGGTGGGCACCTCGCTGGTGGTGATCGCGATGAAGTCCTTCGCGGGACTCGCCGGCTACCTCACCTCGGTCTCGCTGGACTGGGCCCTGGTGGGCGGGGTGACCCTGGCCGCGATCCTCGGCTCACTGCTCGGATCCCGCCTGGCCGGGCGGATCCCCGAAAACGTCCTGCGCAAGGGCTTCGGGGTCTTCGTCCTGTTCATGGGGGCCTTCGTCCTGGTCCAGGAGCTGCCGGGGATCGCCGGCACCATCGTCGGCGCGGTAGCGGTGCTGCTCGCCCTCGCGGCCGCCGGATGCTGGTTCCTACTGCCGAGCTGCCCCCTGCGTGCGACGCGGCGGCCCGCATGAGCGCCTCCGCTCCCCACGCACCCGGGCGCGTCCTCGGTCTGACGGAGACCACGTTCGGTTCCGCGATCCGTTCTCATGAGCTGGTCGTGGTGGACTTCTGGGCCTCCTGGTGCGCCCCGTGCCGGCGCTTCTCCCCCATCTTCGCTGCCGTCGCCGCCGAGCACCCGGAGGTGCTGTTCGCCTCCGTCGATACCGAGTCGGAGCCCGGACTGGCGGCTGCCGCGAACATTCGGGCCTTGCCCACGCTGATGCTCTTCCGTGACGGGCTGCTGGTGCAGACCCATCAGGGCGGGCTCCGCGCCCCCCGCCTCACCAGGATGCTCGAGACAGTGCGCGCCCAGGACATGGGTTCCGTGGGCGCGCCGGCCCCGGAGGCTGGTCAAGGGTGACCCATCGCGCCATCGTTGCTCCGCTCCGATGGGGGCTGCGGGAGAACCTTCCCCAGTTCCTGCTGCTCGTGGCAGTCAACGCCCTGGTCGGGGCGACCCTCGGGCAGGAGCGGACCGTACTGCCGCTGCTGGCCACTGAGGAGTTCGGGCTGGACCACTACTCCGGGGCGCTGACGTACATCCTCGCCTTCGGCCTGGCCAAAGCCGGCGCGAACTATCTCGCCGGCACCCTCAGCGACCGCCACGGGCGCAAGCCCGTACTGGTCGCAGGATGGGTGCTCGCCCTGCCGGTCCCGGTTCTGCTGATCCTGGCCCCGACCTGGGGGTGGGTCGTGGCCGCGAACGTCCTGCTGGGTATTAGCCAGGGCCTGACCTGGTCTACCACCGTGGTGATGAAGATGGACCTGGTCGGCCCCCATCGTCGCGGCACCGCCATGGGCCTGAACGAGGCCGCCGGCTACCTGGGGGTCGCCGGGACCGCGATCGCCACCGGATACCTCGCCGAGGTCTATGGACTGCGGCCTGCACCGTTCCTGCTGGGCGCCGCCTTCATCACCCTCGGCCTGGGACTGTCGGTTCTCCTGGTGCGCGAGACCCGCGATCACGCGCGCCACGAACCTGGCGGCGCTGAGGCGCCCGACAGGGAGAGTCGCAGCGACCGGGAGGTCTTCGTGCTGACCAGCTTCCGGGACCGCTCACTGTCCTCGATCAGCCAGGCCGGCCTGGTCAACAACCTCAACGACGGCCTGGCCTGGGGGCTCTTCCCCGTCCTCTTCGCGACCGCGGGGCTGCCACTGGGGCAGGTCGGCGTGCTCACCGCGGTCTATCCGGCCGTGTGGGGCGCTGCGCAACTGGTGACCGGGGCGCTGTCTGACCGGTGGGGCCGTAAAGGCCTCATCGTCACCGGCATGCTCACCCAGGCACTGGCCCTTGTCCTGATCGCTGCCGGCTCGAACTTCCCGTCATGGCTCGGGGCGATGGCGCTGCTGGGACTGGGCACCGCGATGGTCTACCCCACCCTGCTCGCCGGCATCGGCGATGTCGCCCACCCGTTGTGGCGGGCACGAGCGGTGGGCGTCTACCGGCTGTGGCGGGACGGCGGCTTCGCCATCGGCGCCCTGGTCGCCGGCATCACGGCCGATGCCCTCGGACTCGAGGCCGCGGTCATCATCGTGGCCGCCTTGACTGCCGCATCCGGAGTTCTCGTCGCGCTGCGCATGCGCCGCAACGACCACCTCCCGACCCCCTCGTTGCATACCCCCGGAGGTACCTGATACCCTCGGGGGTATAGCTCGATCGCTATCGCCCACACCGCACAGGAGGAATCGTGCTTCTCGAACGCATCTATGACGAGGACCTGTCCCAGGCCAGCTACTTCATCGGCTGCCAGTCCCAGAGCGTGGCACTGGTGGTGGATCCACGGCGCGACATCCAGGTCTACCTGGACCTCGCCGCCCACCACGGGATGACCATCACCGCCGTGACCGAGACCCACATCCATGCCGACTTCCTCTCCGGCACCCGCGAGCTGGCCGCCGCCACCGGCGCCACCGCATACGTCTCCGGCGAGGGCGGCGAGGACTGGACCTACGGCTTCGACGCCGAGTTGCTGCACAACCGCGACACGATCCAGCTGGGCAACATCACCGTCACCGCCCGCCACACCCCAGGCCACACCCCCGAGCACCTGTCCTACCTCGTCACCGACGGCGCCTTCACCGACGAACCCGGCTACTACCTCACCGGCGACTTCGTGTTCTCCGGGGACCTGGGCCGCCCGGACCTGCTGGACGAGGCCGCCGGCATGGAGGACACCCGCTTCGAGGGCGCCAAGCAGCTGTTCGCCTCGCTGAAGAACGCCTTCCTCACCCTGCCCGACCATGTGCAGGTCTTCCCCGGCCACGGCGCCGGATCGGCCTGCGGCAAGGCGCTCGGCGCTCTGCCCTCGACGACCGTCGGTTATGAGCGGAAGTTCGCCTGGTGGGCCACCTACCTCGAGCGCGACGACGAACAGGGCTTCATCGACGAGCTGCTCGACGGCCAGCCCGACGCGCACGCCTACTTCGCCCGCATGAAGCGCCAGAACAAGCAGGGTCCCGCCATCCTCGGCCGCCGCCCCACGCCGGGAGTGGTCGGCGTCGAAGAGCTCACCCGCGGACTCCAGGACGGCACCTACGCCCTCATCGACACCCGTCCCGTGGACCAGGTCCACACCGGGACCGTGCCCGGCGCGCTCAGCATCCCCTCGCTCGGCAAGGCCGCCACCCACATCGCCTGGGCCTTCGACCCCGAGACCGACGACGCCGAGCTCGTCGTCCTCGCCGAGGACGCCGAGACCGCCACCGAGTACGGCGACCACTTCGTGCGCGTCGGCGTGGACTCCCTGACCGGCTATGTCACCTCCCTCGACGGCCTGCCCACCACGGTCCCCGCGGTCGTCTCCCCGGCCCACCTGGAGGCGCTGCGCGCCGAGGACGCCACCGCCCTTCTGCTGGATGTGCGGAACCGCAGCGAGCACGCGGACGGGACCGTCCCCGGTGCCGAGCAGCTCTCCGCCGGGAAGGTGCTCTTCCACCAGGACGACCTGCCCGACCGTGAGGCGGGCCGGCTGATCACGTTCTGCCAGTCCGGACTGCGCAACTCCGTCGCCGCCGCGGCGCTGCGCCGCGCGGGCTACGACGTGGTCGAACTCGACGGCAGCTACGCCGCCTGGTCCCACTGGACCGCACAGCAGCACGACCTCGCCACCACTGGAAAGGACGCCCGATGACCGCCCCCCTGCGAAACGCCCCCCGCACCGTGGCGCCGGCCGAGCTCACCCGACGCCTCTCCGAGGATCCGGAGCTGATGATCGTCGACGTCCGCACCCCGGGCGAGTTCGACACCACCCACATCCGCGGCTCCTACAACGTGCCCCTGGACCTCCTCACCGAGCACACCGCCGACCTCGCCGAACGCATGCACGACCACGTCGTGCTGGTCTGCCAGTCAGGTGCCCGGGCGAGCAAGGCCTGCTCGGCTCTGCATGAGGCCGGCTTCGACGCGGTCGACGTGCTCGAGGGCGGCATCGCCGCCTACCAGGCAGCCGGCGGCACCGTGGTGCGACGCGGAACCCGCTGGGCGATGGACCGTCAGGTCCGCATGACGGCCGGCTCCCTCGTCCTGCTCGGCACCCTGGCCGGCCAGCTGATCCACCCCCGCCTGGGGCTGCTCGCCGGCGCCATCGGCGCGGGCCTGACCTACTCCGCCCTCAGCGACTCCTGCGCCATGGCCTCGGTCCTCTCGAAGATGCCCTGGAACCGCGTCGCACCGGACCCCTCCCTCGCAGCCCTCTTCGAGAAGGCGCCCTCGCAGGCCGCTTGAACCACCCCGCCATCACCGCTAGGAGAACCCCATGTGCAGAGCTACCACCTGCCGTACCTGCGGCAAGACCACCTGGGCCGGCTGCGGCCAGCACGTCGACCAGGTCATGAAGAACGTCGCCCGCCAGGACCGCTGCCCGGGCCACGCGAAGGAGGAATCCCGCGGAGGATTCTTGGCGCGTCTCCTCGGTCGCTGATCCCACCAAGCGCTCGACCTCAAACCGGGGCCCTCCGCGAGCACTGACGCGCCCGTGGAGGGCCCCTCTCGGAGCAGAGCGCGCCGCACAGCATGGCGCGTATCAAACTAGGGCACTCCAGCGAAACAGTTACTGAGCCGTCGTTTACGGTTCCCGATAGGGCCCGAAAGTGCACTTTTGTGTGGCTTCGTTCGCTTGGTGGCGGGGTTTTTGCAGCGCTCCGTGGCGGTCTTGTTGCCGCGATCACGCAGGACTGGCTGCAGGTAGGTGTCGCGGTCTGAACCGAGAGGGGTGCGCCCGGTCGGGGCCGTTTGGATCGCTGCCGCTACGTCAGAGTCCGAAGGCTCCGCCGCTGACGAGGATCACGATGCCGAGGCCGATGAGAACGATGGGGAAGAGGATGTGCTCCCAGCGTTCGAGCACTTCGGCGATCGGGGGGCGGGTGGCGACGAACTTTGCCAGGGCCACCAGGACCGCGACGAGCGCGAGGAAGACGATGCAGTAGGCGACTACTGCGAGAGGTTCCACGCTGAGGAAGACAGGGGTGTAGACGCCGATGTTGTCGCCGCCGTTGGCAAGGGTGACGCCTGCGACTGTCCACACGCCGACCTTCTTGCCGGCAACCTTGGCCTCGTCGTCATCGTCGTCATCGTCTCCGCGCCAGGCCTGCCATGCGGCCCAGAGGCCGAGGCCCAGAGGGATGAGACCGAAGTACGGGATGGCTGCCGAGGGCAGGAATGCTCCGGCACCGATGGTCACCAGGACCGCGGCACCGAGGATGCCGACGAATCCGAGGTACTGGCCGGCCAGAATGCGGGCGGTAGTGCCGCGCTGGCCTGCCCCTCGCGCGAAGAAGAGGGAGAGCACGATGATGTCGTCGATGTTGGTCGCTGCGAACAGGCCCATCGCCTGCAAGACCGAGGTGAGGATCATGCGCCCTCCCCAGCTGCGTCGCATCCGGGAAGCGAGCAGGCGGGATCGATGCACGGGGCGTCTTCGTCCACTGTCAGGGTGGCATCGACCAGTGCCGTCAGCGCCTGCGCCAGGTGCGAATCGGCGATCTCATATCGTGTCCGACGACCCTCGGGCTCGGAGACGACGATCCCGCAATCGCGCAGGCATGCCAGGTGGTTGGACACGTTCGGGCGTGTCAGGTCCAGATCTCGGGCCAGTTCCGCCGGGTAAGCGGGATGGTCGAGCAGGGTCAAGATGATCCGGGATCGAGTGGGGTCGGCCAGTGCACGACCCAGGCGGTTCATCACGTCGAGACGCGAAGCAATAGTCAGCATAGACTGAACTATACAGCGCGCACTGAACACTCGGTCACAGGCGTCAGCCCAGATCGCATGCCCGTAAGGGGAACCCTCACCGGACACCACCGCTACTTATCGAGAGGAACGACGGCACGCCTGGCGGGCTGTCCCGTAAGACCCGTCCGGTGAACTGTCCGGTGAAGGGAGGCTATATGACACACTGGGGAGCATGTCCCCCTTGAAGGTCGGCTATGCCCGAGTCTCCACCGACGAGCAGGACCTGACCGCGCAGCGTGACGGACTCGCGGCGTTCGGTGTCGATCCCAAGCGCATCTACGTCGATCACGGGCTCACGGGCCGCAACGCCGACCGTGAGGGCCTGCGGCAGGCGCTGGCTGCCTGTCGGGACGGCGATACGTTCGTGGTCACCAAGCTCGATCGGCTGGCGCGTTCAGTCCGTGATGCCCACCAGATCGCCGACGACCTCGCGGCGCGGGAAGTGAAGCTGAGCATCGCCGGATCGGTGTACGACCCGACCGACCCGATGGGGAAACTGTTGTTCAACGTGCTGGCGATGGTCGCCGAGTTCGAAGCCGACCTCATCCGTGCCCGCACCCGCGAGGGGATGAAGGTCGCCAAGGCCAAGGGCCGGCTGCGCGGGAAGTCACCGAAACTCACCCCCCGGCAAGAAGCTCACCTCGTCCAGCTACATGCCGCCGACGAGCACACCGTGGGCGAGCTGGCCGAGCTGTTCAGCGTGGGCCGCTCCACGGTCTACCGCGCCCTTCAGCGCGCCGAGCGCGGGCGCGAGAACGCCTTGCAGTAGGTGCGTGATGGACGCTCGAGCGCGGTGGCGAATCCTCAGGCTCCACGTCGAGGACCAGGTGCCCCTCGCGCGCTTAGCTCGCGAGACCGAAGTTGGGCTGCGGACCCTGGAGCGCTGGCACGCCCGCTACCGCGCTGACGGCTACGCCGGACTGGAGACAGCCTCACGGGCGGACGCCGGCTCCCGCCGCCTGCCGCCCGACCTCGTCGACCTGATCGAGGGACTGGCACTGAGCAAGCCGCGGCCGGCCATCGCCACCATCCACCGCAAAGTAACCGGCATCTGCGCCGCCCGGAGGTGGCCGGTCCCCTCCTACTCGGTGGTGTGGGACATCGTGCGGACCCTGGATCCCGGCATGGTCACCCTCGCCCTGGAGGGCGCAGCGTCCTACCGCGACAAGCACGAGCTGGTGCTACGCCGGCAAGCAGAGCTGCCCAACGCGATGTGGCAATCCGATCACACCATGCTCGACATCCTGGTGGTGGGCACCGATGGCAGGCCCGCGCGGCCATGGCTGACAACGATCCTCGACGACTGCTCCCGGGCGGTCTGCGGCTACACAGTCTTCCTGGGCGCACCGTCGGCGATGAACACCGCCCTGGCGCTGCGCCAAGCGATCTGGCACAAGACCGACCCGGCCTGGCCGATGTGCGGCCTGCCCGACGTGCTCTACGTCGACCACGGCAGCGACTTCACCAGTGACCAGCTCGCCCACACCGCCGTCGACCTCCACATCCGACTGATCCACTCCACCGTCGCCCGACCCCAGGGACGGGGCAAGATCGAGCGGTTCTTCGGCACCATCAACACCGAGCTACTCGCCACCCTGCCCGGACACATCACCGAAGGGCACCCCTGGCCGACACCGAAACTGTCCCTGGCCGCCCTCGATAGCGCCCTGGAGGCGTTCGTGGCCACCTACAACGACCGCACGCACAGCGAGCTCGGAACCTCCCCGCGCAGCGCGTGGATCGCCGACGGCTGGCTGCCCCGAATGCCCGAGAGCCTGGAAGACCTCGACAGACTGCTGTTGACCGTCGCCAAGACCCGCGTCGTGCGCCGCGATGGCATCCGCTTCCAGGGCCTGCGCTACGTCTCGCCAACTCTGGCCGGCTACGTCGGACGCTCGGTCGTGATCCGCTACGACCCCCGCGACATCACCGAGATCCGCGTCTTCGATCACGACGAATTCGTCTGCAAGGCCGTCAACCAAGAGCACCACGACCAGAAGGTCAGCCTCAAGGAGATCCAGGCCGCGCGCAACGCCCGCCGCCGAGCGCTGCGAGCCGGCATCAACGAACGCATCGCCCTCGTGGCCGCACCTACCGAGACGCCACGGATCACCGAAGCACCGGCTCCGGCGCCGAGGTCGGCGTTGAAGATCTACAAGGAGGACCTCAGGTGAGCCAGCGCTTCATCGTCACCAAGGAGCACCGCCGCTTCACCGAGTTCGCCGACGCCGTGCGCCGCGGGCACACCATCGGTTTGTGCTTCGGATCAGCCGGCGTAGGAAAGACACTCTCCGCGCGCCGCTACGCACACTACGAGAAGGCTCATGACCTGCTGACCTACTGGGGGCCGCGCTCCGACAACGACGCCAAGATCTACGCCGCCTTGAACCGGAGCCGCACCGTGCTCTACACCCCCAGCGTGCTGACCACCCCGCGGACCCTGAAGGACGAGCTGACCCAAGCCATCACCCGCACCAACATGTGCATCGAGCAGCACCTCGTACCTCCCGGCACGGCCACTCCCGAGGCCTGGGGATGGCGACACGGCAGGAACTACGTGGAGCTGATCATCGTCGACGAGGCCGAACGACTGCGTCCCGCCGCGCTGGAACTGCTGCGCGATCGCTACGACCGCGACGACATCGCCCTGATCCTGATCGGCATGCCCGGCCTGGAGAAGCAGTTCAGCCACTACCCCCAGTTCTACAGCCGAGTCGGCTTTGCCCACCAGTACCGGTCCCTGGGACAAGACGAACTGCTGTTCGTCCTCGAGCGACACTGGCGATCCCTCGGCAAGACCCTCGATCCCGACGACTTCACCGACGCCCAAGCCATCGCAGCCATCGCACGGATCACCCGCGGCAACTTCCGGCTCCTCGAACGCCTCTTCCCCCAGATCCAGCGGGTCCTGAAGATCAACGAACTCGACACCATCACCAACGACGTCATCGAAGCCGCACAGAGCACCCTGGTCATCGGTGTCACCTGACCCCGCCACGAAGCGACCGAAGAACCCCGCCATTCAGCAGACGAAGTCACAACGGCATTTCTGCGACAGATCTGCCTCGTGGGGTATACCCCAACGAGACGGCTGACGACTGTTTCGTCGACCATCGTCGGCCTCCAGAAGCGCCCAGCATCGCTGGAGGTCGGGTCCCCTCGGAACCTCCGCTTGTTAGCGTCACGACCATGCGGACCCCCTCCCTCGCGTCTCTTCGCCCACTGTCCCAGTTCGCTCGCGATGCCGCGGCGTACTCAGCCTTCGGCGCCATCCCCGTCGGGCGCCTGCACGGCAGGCAAGCCCTGGCCCTCGTTGCGGCGTCCGCCGCCCTCGGCGCGGCGGGAACGTTCCTCGGCCTCCGGGCCGCCGCGAGAGCACGCACGGCCGCTCCCGACGGCTGGATGCCGTGGACTCCCCATGGGCAGGCTGCCCTGGCTGGTCCTGCGAAGACCGAGGGAGACGGAGCGAAGCCCCCGGGTGGGGAGGACCGTCGGGCGCTGGCACGGAGAGCTGCCATCGCCGCCGTGGCGGGGACGATGTCCGGCGGCGCCACCGCCATCGGAGTGGCGGCGGACAGGCGCATGGAAGCGTTCTTCACGGATCGGGGCGCGCGGCACCCGAGGCTCGCCGTGGGTCTGAGCCAGGGCATCGGCTACGCCGGACTGATCGCGCTCATCGCAGCCGTGGTCGACGCCCGGGAGAATCCGGGGAACCGCGCGTCCCCCTCACGCTCACCGCTCGCCCGGCAACCTGACGTCAGGACGGCGAGGCAGCCATGCCGCTCCGGATGCGCTCGGATGCGTCGTTGAGCTCGGCGCGCGGCTGTTCACGCCAGTCAGCGTCGATGCGGAAGCCATCGCCGGGCGTCCGCGGGAACACGTGGAGGTGGGCGTGGAAAACCTCCTGGAACGCAACCTCGCCGTCGGCCAGGAACAAGTTCACGCCCTCGCACGGAAGCCCCGAGTTGCGCAGTGCCGCGGCGAGACGCTGGCCGGCCCGGAACATCGACATCCCGAGCTGCTCGTCCAGGTCAGCCAGGTAGGGCGCGTGCCGCTTGGGGATGACAAGGAGGTGCCCGTCAGCCACAGGCTGGATGTCCATGAAGGCGAGGACATCTTCGTCCTCGTACACCCGGCTCGACTCCACGGTTCCGGCTACCACCCGGCAGAAAATACATTCATCGGCGCTCATGGACTCCACGGTGCCCGATCCGACGCGAACGGCTGCCCGGTTTCCACTGAACACGCGCCTTCGAGCGCCAACCCATCACACCGGAATCCAATGGGGCCAACGCCGGCGGACCTGTTGCGCAGGTCGAGGTACCTCAACTGAGCGCATCCGTCCCGCTAAGCATCACCCTGCGTGACAGCTACGCGACCGTAACTTGTCAGGTCGAGCGATAGGTCGCGTGGCTAATTCAGAAGTATCTGGCACAACGCGCGTATCGGTCCCAACCAAAGTATGGACGCTTCGGCCCGTCTCTTCATGGCGATACCGTTTTCCCCAAGTCGTGCTCGTGGAGGCTGGCGATCGCGGCCGTGCATGCATCGTCGAGCGCGGCACGCGCCTCGCGGGCAGCTGCTTCGGGATTGACGGCGACTGCGGGCTCGAGCAGTGCAGTACACGCCGTGGCCAGTGTTATCTGGGGGTCGCTGCCGGGCAGTAGATCGGCGACAGGCTCGCGGGACGCGATGTCGTGCAGCCCATGCATGAGTCCGGCGGCGGCGTGCACCTGCATCTCCAGGGGCAGGTCTGCGCGGATCACTCCGTGATGTCGCAGGACGGGAAAGATCCGCAGGAGTATTGCCACAGGGCCGATGATGCGGGTGATCTGCACGATAGCGGGATGGTTCTCCATCACGCTACGCACACTCGGTCCGGTCGAGCGCACGGTGGCTGCAAAGGGATGCTGCTCGAAGGTGCTGCCGACCAGCGGCAACAGGCGGTGCGGGACGACGTTCGCCGGGTTGTCGCGCATCGCGGCGCCGATCTCGGAAAGCACGTCGAGGAAGTCATGGGCGAGCAAGTCGGCGAAGAGGTCTTCCTTCGTCGACCAGTACAGGTAGAGCGTGCCCTTGCCGACGCCAGCGTGGTGGGCGATATCCGCGATCGTGATGCCGCGCATCCCGCCCTGCAGTGCCAGTTCCCGTGAGACCTGCAAGATCCGCTCGATCCGCGGCGACATGGTGCTCGTCGTCCCCATCAGTGACTCCTCGTGTCCTGCGCCTACCGGTTGCCGGGTGGTCGCGTCCGTCGTCTCCATCGCTGTGGCCGCACAGCCCGGCCATGGCGCCCATTCTCGCTGGAGCCGGGTAGCCAGCATGCCGCAGCGGTCGCGGCCCGGACGCATGTCGAACATGAATCGTCGGATCTGTCGCCGCTGCGGCTGTCCGGCTGCCGCGGTGTCGCTGGATCAAGCGGCGAGATCGGCTTCGCGCATGCGGTACAGGGGCAACCGGGCGAAGATGGCCCGTGCTGGAGACAGGGCGAACATGCGTCGGTAGAAGGCCTGGATGCGACTGCTCCGCTTGATCTCCTCCTCGGTGTCCAGAGTGAAGATGGCACGCATCGGTGACGCGGACCGCTGGAAGGTCTCAACCGGGCCGCGCAGCGCCGCTTCCCAGGCGGTCAGGGCCTTCTCGAGCGAGTCCGGGTGCTTCTGGAGCATCGCCCGGAGCACGTCAGCGCCGCTGAGGCTCGAGGTCGCGCCCATCCCGGAGTAGAGAGTGGGGCACCAGGCCGCGTCGCCGAGCAGCATGACGTTGCCGTGATGCCAATGGTCGACGTGTGCCTGCTCGACCGAGTCGAAGAGGAACTCGTCGGTGTTCTCGAGGTGACGCAGCGCAGCCTCGACCATATCGCCCAGCGGCTGGGGTCCGTAGACCTCACGCAGTCGCGCAGCGACCCCGATCTCCTTGGCACGGGCCCGATCTGCGTCGACGTCCTGGGTCTTGTAGGAGAACAGCACGGTCGGCGCGTGGTCCTCGAAGCTGAAGACGGTGAACGAGCGTCCCGCCTCCTTGATGCTCGCGCCGTCCTGGACCCGCAGACCGGGAAGGCCCTGCGGCAGCTCGTAGGCGCAGACCATGTCGGCCACCCGGTCCAGATAGTCGGTGTGCGGGCCCCAGGCCAGCCGGCGGACCGTGGAGCGCAGACCGTCGGCTCCGACCACCAGGTCGAAGTCCTCGGTCCGCTCGGTGCCGTCGACGGTGTTGCGCAGAGTGACTGTCGCACGGTCCGCGCCCTGGACGATCGCCATCGGAGTCGTCGAGAAGTGGACGTCCACGGAGGCGGGCAGCGATTCGAAGGCCGCTCTCTCGACGTCCCCGCGCAGCATCAACCACGGGCTCGTCGGAGTGTCCCCGAACCCGACGCTGGGGCCTTGCAGCCCCTGGCGGTCGGCCTTGTAGGTCCTGCCGTCTGCCGGGTTGCGCGCACGCAACCCTGTGATGCCCAGGTGCTCCGCGGCGACCCGGCCGGAGCCGAACATCATGATGAAGTAGCCGCCGCGACGCCGACCAGGGGACCGCTCGACGATCTCGGCCTCCCAGCCCGCCTTCTCGAGTGCGATCGCGGCCGACAGTCCGGCGATTCCTGCCCCGACGACCAGGGCCCTGCGTGGGGTGTGCGATGCGTACGTCATAGCAATATCATTGACCTACCTGACCATTTCGGTCAGTCGGTCAGCGCTCGCTCGATGAGTAGCGTTGGCCACATCTCGGTCGTGGCGACCCGTTACCTTGTGAGTGCCCCCGATGGACGGGGGTCTGGTCGCTCGGCCGGGTATGGCTTTGTTGCCCTGCCATCAATGGTCGACCGGCATCCTTCGAACAACTCATTCAGATCGCGCTGGTACTGCGCTATCAGGTCCGGATCGGTGGCCTCCACCTGACGCCCGATACGCTCCATCGCCCCCTTGAGCTGCGTTGACCCGGGTCCATCCTGTCCGTGCACGACGCATGGCCCGACGGCCCGATAGGCGGGCTCCGTGTCGTGGTGGCCATCCCAGCGGCCGATCGTGAGGCCGAGGATTCCCAGGCGCGGATCGTGGGTCGCGTCGGCCAGGACCCACCGGCCCTCGACACGGACCTGCACCGTCGTATGGATGTCGCTGCGGAAGGCGAGATGCTGCTGTGCGTCCACCAGGACAGGCAGCTCGTACTCCCAGGACACGGCTCGACATCGGGCGCCGAGGGCGCTGAGCTCCTCGGAGAGCAGACCGGCCGTGGCGACGCAGTTCCCCCGGCCATCCACGAGCAGTCCTGCGGCGTCATGTGCGGCGAGGGTGTCGTACGGGAGGCTCCGCACGCGCTCGAAGATCTCGACCAGGTCGGATTCATCGATCATTCCTCCATCCTCCCGTCGAACGAGCACCGGACGATACCCGGGAAACCGGGATGCGCACCCGATAGCCCGGATCTACCCTGAACACATGACCTCCGCGGGCGCCCCGCTCACCCCGACCGTCACGGTCGTCACCGACGCTGGATTCGATCTGCTCGGGCGTCTGCTCCAGCTCTACCTCTACGACTTCTCCGAGCACGCGGGGTACGACGTCGACGAGCGCGGCGAGTACCACTACGCATGGTTGGACGCCTATCGCGACGAGGCGGATCGCCACGCGTACCTCTTCCGCGTGGGGGCTCATCCTGCAGGGTTCGCACTCGTCCGGCGCGGCGAGCCGACGACGATGGCGGAGTTCTTCGTGCTCAGAAAATACCGCCGCGGCGGCGTGGGCACCACGGCGGCCCGGCAGCTTCTCGCGATGCTCCCCGGGACGTGGTCCATCAGCCAGCTCGCCTCGAACAGGGCCGCGACCGAGTTCTGGCGGCGGGCGATCCCGGTGCCCTTCGAGGAGATCACGCATGCCGACGGGCACATGGAGCAGCGATTCACGAGCCCGCGCCCGCAGCGCCCCGCAGGGCATCGATAGGATTCGCACCCATGCAGCGCTGCAGCTCGGACCGGGACTTCTCGGCGTACAACGCCGCCCAGCAGGCACGGCCCGTGCGACTGCTCGCTCGCCGCGCTGTGGAGCTGGCAGCAGAAAGTACACGGACCGACGGCTCCGGGACCGCGGTGGAGCTCGGGTGCGGCATCGGCGTCGAGGCACGCTTCCTGGCCGAGAACGGCCTCACCGTGCACACTGTCGACGCAGATGCGAGCGTCGAGCGCGCCATGGCAGCGCTCTCCGCTGACCTGCCGGTCCACCACAGGACCACCGATCTCGCGCAGCTGCGCGAGCTGCCACCCGCCGATCTCATCCTGTCCTGCGCCACACTCCCGTTCGTGCAGCAGCCCGCCTTCGACGCCCTCTGGTCGACGATGCGCTACTCGCTCCTCCCCCGCGGGGTCCTCGCCGTCGACCTCTTCGGCGACCATGACGACTGGGCGGACACCGACGGCACCTACTTGAGCCGCAGCGCTCTGGAGGCGCTGTTCGACGGACTCGAGATCATCGAGCTCACCGAGGAGGAACGCGACGGCCGTTCCTTCGACGGACGCAAGCACTGGCACACCTTCCGGGTGATCGCCCGCCGACCCTGAAGGGAACTGTTCACCGCGCACTGGCTCCGCTGCGCCCTGGCCATGCAGATCCCCGATCCGCGTCCGCGGAGACATCGTCACTCTGCACAGCGAGAACGTCACTCTCTACAGTGAGGTGCTCACTGTAGAAAGTGAGGGGCTCAGTCTATACACTGAGCCCCTCAGTGCATACAGTGAGAGAATGGACGATCAGGAGCTCGCGGAGCACGTTGCCCGCCTGCGTCGACAGCGTCAGGATGACGCCCACGTCGAGGCAAAGGCAGCAGCCAGTGGAGCGCCGAAAGATCTCTGGCGCAGCGTGTCCGCTTTCGCCAACACCGAGGGCGGTCTCATCATCCTCGGCCTGGACGAGGCGAGCGGTTTCGTCCCCGCGGAAGGATTCGACCCGCAGCGAACCCTCGATGTGGTGCTCACCGGCTTCGACGCCTCACCCGGCACCCACGCGAAGATCACGCCGATTCCTCCGCACGAGCTCGGCCGGAGCGAGGTGGACGGGGCCCAGGTCGTCACCCTCCGCATCGACGCCCTAGACGGGACCTCAGGAGCGAAACTGCCTTGCTTCGTCACGGCGCAGGGCCTCGAAGCGGGCAGCTACAAGCGAGTCGCCGATGCGAACAAACGCCTCACTCACTACGAAGTCTATCTCCTGCATTCGAAGAGGAGACAGGACCGCACCGACCGCGAGACGGTCGAAGGGCGGACCCTGGCCGAGCTCTCCACCGACCTGGTGAGCCGTACCCTCGAGGGCCTTCGCACTCGGGGTCGGGCCCTCACCGGAATCGAGACCGGAGACATACAGGGAGGTTTACACCGAGTCAACGCCGTCGACGCCGACGGCGTGCCGACTCTGGCCGGATACCTTGCTCTGGGCGCCTACCCGCAGCAGGAGTTCCCTCATCTGGCCATCGATGTGGCGGCGCACCCGGGCACCGAGAAATCTCACGATCCAACCCTTCGGTTCCTGGACCGCCAGGAATGCGACGGGCCCATGCCTCAGGCCATCAACGACGCAGTGCGAGCAGTGCTGCGCAATCTCCGCACCCGCCGCGTCGTCGACGGCACGGCGGGCACGGACGTCCCGGAGATTCCCGCCGACGTGCTGCGTGAAGCGATCACCAATGCCGTGCTGCACCGCGATTACTCACCGTACGTCCGCGGCCAGCAGGTCGCCGTCGACATCTTCCCGGACCGCGTCGAGGTGAAGAGCCCCGGAGGTTTCTGGGGAGACCGGACCAAGGAGAATGTCGCCGAGGGCTACTCGACCTCGCGCAACGAGAGCCTCGTACAGCTGCTGCGAGTGGTTCCCATGCCCGACGGCCAGTCAACAGTCGCCGAGAACCAGGGCTCAGGGGTGCAGTTGATGGTCGCCGCGATGCGCCGGCACGGTCTGCCCGCCCCGGATTACAGTTCAACCTCCATCGACCACGTCGTCGTCAAGCTCGCTCGTTTCGGGCTGATCGATCCCAGCATGAGAGCGTGGATCGACGGGCTCTCCGAGCGCGACCACAGAGACCGCCAGCATGACGTGGCACTCGCGCTCGCGAAGCTCAACCAGCAGGTCTCTGTCGCGGACCTGCGGATCAACCTCGGGCTCGACTCGGACGACTGCCGAGAGGTACTCGCAGAGCTTGTCGCCGACGGACTCCTGGAAGGCATGAACGATGGGCCGTATGTACTGGTCGATCCGGGAATGACCGAGGCAGTCTCCGGTGCGCGCTGGGAGATCCTCTCGATCCTGGATGTCACGACGGCGAAGTCCATCGCAGAGATCGCCGAGGCGACGGGGAAGACGCGCAACGCACTTCGTCCCCTCCTGCGCGATCTCGTCGATCAGGGGCTCGTCCTAGCAACGGCCCCGCCCCAGAGCCGCAATCGGACGTACCTCATCCCGCCCTCCCGCTGAGCGTCACTTCGCGGTGACGGGCCGACTGAAGCGTCTGCACACGTAGACCCGCGAGAACCGACCCCGGAGTTCAGGCTCGTCCTGGACACTCGCGTGGCAGAACGCGGTCAGCGGAGCCGAGAGTCCAGACGGGCTCTCCCAGCCGGCATCCGTGTCCTCCCAGGTCTTGTAGACGTGGAGGTAGTGCTCCGATTCTGCGAAGCCGTGGGCACGGTACCACTCCAGGGCGGGCTCGTCCTCACGGGTCCAGGCGTCCACGACCGACACAGTGCCGGGCAGTTCGGATCGCGCGCGGGTGAGCAATGCGGACGCGACACCTCTGCCCTGGTGGTCCGGATCCACCGCCACGGTGTCGATCGTGGCCAGATCGCCGTCGATCTCGATGTCCAGGATGCCGACGGCATCATCGCCGTCCAGCGCGACGAGCTGCACGGCTGGACTCGGCGGGCGCCTCGCCCACACATCGTCGTAGTAGCAGGTGGACAGGAAGGTCAGGGTTCTGCATCGCAGCCAGCTGGTCTCGTCGGCCGGCTCGTAGCTGCGGATCACGATGGGCATAGTTCTCCTACGGATCGGTGTCATGGAAGGGAAGCCTCACGCGGAGAACATGCGGCGAGGATACTCAGCCTTTCACCGGGTGTCAGACCGTTTTCAACACGGTGTGCAGGCGATGCTCCGGGAAGCATGATCGAAGGATGAGTCCGGAGCGCTGCGTCTTCCATGCCCGCACGATGCACAACACTGACGCACACGAGCTGCACCCCTCAGCGCGCTCGAGCGGACGGATCCTCGTGCCTTCGCGGCCGCGATCGCCCAATGCGACGACACTCCGGAACGCCGACGGCTCCGGGATACGTGGATTCCGGTTCTCGACGCAACGTGGACCGAGGTGGTCTTTCTGTCTCCCGTGCAGCAGCGCGCGATCTGGGAGGCATGGCGCACCATCGCCGGGGTCGAGCTGCCGGGGCAGGAGTTCTGGGCGATCCCCATCAAGGACCTCGGCCCCGCGGTCGTCTTCGATCGACACCTGAGCAGCACAGGCGATCCGATCGACCCGCGGGAGATCGACGCCCTCGACGTCGCCACCCACCGCTCCTCGGAGGAGACGACGCCACGGAATGCTCGGTGGATCGACGAACTCGCGAGAGCGAGCAAGCGCGGCGCCTGGTTCAACGGGACCCCGCACGTCCTGACGAAAGACCCCGTGCCGCTCCGCTCGGCAGAGGTGATCGACTGGCGTCCGAAAAACGGTTGACCCTGAACGGCAGCGACCGGAGCATGGCGCCATGCTCATGACGTCGCAGGACATCGATCCCCCGGCAGTCCTGGACTTCATCGTCCGCCAGCAGCAATCCCCCGAGACGGCGTGCGCCTACCTCGGCACGGAGCCGTCGGAGATCCGTGGCGACCTGGAAGAGCTGGACCAGCACTGGCTGGAGACCGTCCGCGTGTCCGTCGCGGCAGACGGCGGGATCGTCGGCGCAGCGGTCATCGAGTGGGACGAGGAGCTGGACCGTTCCTGGGTGCACGGTCCCTGGATGGAGCAGGACGCATGGCTGACTGCGGGCCCCTCGCTGCTCGCGGCGGTGACGGCGCAGGCACCGGTCGTCGGCCACGAGATGTACGCAGACGTCAGCAACCACGGCATGGCGCAGCTGGCACGCCGCTGCGGATGGCAGGCCGGGGAGGCCAATTTCGAGTATCGCCGCGCCACGCCCGTACCGTCCGGAGCTCCGGGGACCCGCCCGGCCACCAGCGCGGACGAGCCCGCCATCCGCGCGCTGCATGAGCGGGAGTTCCCCGGAACCTACGCGTCAGCCTCCGAGCTCCTCGATCCCGACAGCCGCTACTCGACCCTCGTCTTCGCACCGGAGGGGACGGTGCTCGGGTACGTGGCCTCGCAGCTGCAGTCGGAGTCCGCGGTGTACGTGGACTTCCTCGCGGTGCGTCCCGACGCGCGTCGGAGCGGCGTCGGAGAACGCCTCATCAACGGTGCGCACGAGAGCTCGGGCCGGGACAAGATCACTCTTACGGTCGATGAGAACCGTCCCGCGGCACGCGCGTTCTACGCCTCCACCGGTTTCGAATCGATGGCCACCACGCGGCCCTATCGACTGCGCCGGTCGAGACGGTGACGAGTCGGCCTGAGCGCACGGGTCTCCACGCGCTACGGGACCCACGTCTGCGAGAAGTAGTCGGCCTGCAACGTGAGGAAGCTGCCACCCGGCTCCGCCCGCACCCAGATCGTCCGGGGGTCGACGAGGTTCCCCGGGATCTCCAGCTGGGGCGTCGCCCCGATCTCCTCGGCGAGCTCCTGAGGTGAGGATCCCGGCGCAGGCCGCACGGTGATCTCGATCCAGCATCCGCCGCTCGCGCAGTCACGCTTCGTGCTGATGATTTCGGCGTCCTCCGGCAGGGGGATCGACGACACCGCCGGCACGTCCCCCTCCGTGGCCATCATCGTCAGCCAGAGATAGCGTCCGCCGACGAGGAGGAACGCCACGAGCAGCGCGGCGATCACCCAGCCCACGATCAGCCTCCGGCGCTCGCCTTTGCCCATCTCGCCCCGTCCATCCGTGGATGCGGTCAGTCTATGGATCGCCGCTCTCCCGGAGCACTTCTCGGACCGCGACGTCCTGCGTCATCGGTGCCGACCATCACACCGCGCCCTCAACGACGGAGCTCTACGAACAGGAATGCGAGGAACCGCGGATCGTCACGATCTGCGAAGAGCTCTGGGACATACTCCCTGGCCCCTGGTGAGACTCCCGGCTCCCGCACGTCGGCGATGGTGAAGCCCGAGCGAAGGAACGCCTGGATCATCTCCGAGAGCGGACGATCCCAGAAGGTGACGTCCGCCTGCTGCCCGTCGAACTCCCAGCGGTCGGTGCGCGGACGGGTCGCGAAGTAGTCCGGCTCCTCGCCATTCTGTCGGCCGGCGTACCAGATCGCGAAGGGGTGCTCGACAGAGAGGAGCAGCCGCCCGCCCGGCTTGAGAACCCGCCGGAACTCGGTCAGCGGCGCGTCCCAGTCCCGCAGGTTGTGCAGTGTCAGCGAGCAGACGACGTCGTCGAACGCGCCGTCATCGAAGGGCAGCGGTGCACCGAGGTCGGCGACGATCAGCTCGGCGCCGTCCCCTACTCGCTCTCTGGCGAGGCGGAGCATCTGCGCGCTGCCGTCGATGCCCACAACACTCGCGCCGCCGTCGAGCAGGTCTTCGATCGTCACCCCGGAGCCAGCGCCCGCATCGAGCACCCTGCGGCCATGCACCTCCCCCAGCATCTCCCGGATCTCCGGGCGATTGTAGTGCTGGTTCAGCAAGCTGCCGGCGTTCTCTGCCGCGTAGCCCTCGGCGATCGCGTCGTACACAGCAGAGTCATTGACCGGACGGGCGCTGTCGGCAACGGTGCGCGACGGGGAGATCTTCATCCCGGCGAGACTACCGGTGCGACAGGGGCATCGAGCGAGTGTTCGCGGAACTCGGGGGCTCGGCGCGCGCGCCCGGAAATCTCCAGCCCTCGAGCTCGCTGGCCCGGTCCACCCCTCCACCGCCTTGCGGCAGCGGCCTGCGCCCGTCACGATGTCCCTGTAAGCCGATTCCTCAGTCCGACCTGTCTGACGGCTTGCCGCTCCAAGGGCGGTGACTCATGTCGGCTCTGACCAGCTATCGGCAGCTCTTCCTTCGCCCTGGCGCGGGGCGGTTTTTCGTCCCCGCAGCTCTGGCGCGACTCGGCGTCGCGATGCAGAGCCTCGCCATCCTCTGGGCGGTCCAGGGCGCCTCCGGCTCGTTCGCGGTGGCGGGGCTCGCCACGGGTTCCTTCGCGGTTGCGGAGGCCCTGCTCGCTCCGCAGGTGGCGCGGTTCGTGGACAGCCGTGGGCAGCGGGCGGTGGCCATCTCACAGCTTCCGGTGTTCGGTCTCGCCACGGCGCTCCTGCTGCTCGCCGTATTCCGAGATCAGGCAACCTGGGTGTGGGTCCTGTCCAGCGCTGTCGCCGGCGTCTCCTGCCCCCAGGTCGGCTCCCTCGCCGCTGCGCGATGGCGGCATCTCACCGGCGGCTCTGCGCAGGTGACCTCCGCTCTCGCCCTCGAGGCAGCGGTCAACGAGCTCACCTTCATGCTCGGCCCCATCCTCGTGACGACCCTCAGCGCCGCGGTCCATCCGTCAGCCGGTCTGGTGCTCGCCGCAGTCCTGGTGCTGGTGTTCACAACCGTGCTGATGCGGCGCCGTGAATCGGAGCCTCCGCGCCAACCGCGCGGGCCCGGACTGGTGCTCGATACGCGACTCGCGAACGCCGCGTTCCTGCCGTTCGTGGTGCTGCACCTGCTGCTCGGCCTCTACTTCGGTGGAATGGCGCTCTGCCTCACGGCGGCGGCGCTGTCCTTCGGCGCAGGCACATACGCGGGCCTCGTCGCGGCAGCCGGGGGCGCGGCGAGCCTGCTCACCGGCCTCCTCTACGGGTCCTCGCGACGGATCGGGGCAGCGCCGGCGATGGTCGGAGGGGCAGCCCTTCTCGCGGTGTCGTGCTTCGCGCTGAGCCAGGTGCAGAGGTTCATGCCGTTCGTGCTGCTGACCGTGCTGGCGGGTGCCTGCGTCGCCCCGATCG
The DNA here is from genome assembly GCF_017876515.1 of Brachybacterium fresconis. Classification (NCBI taxonomy): domain Bacteria; kingdom Bacillati; phylum Actinomycetota; class Actinomycetes; order Micrococcales; family Dermabacteraceae; genus Brachybacterium; species Brachybacterium fresconis. The sequence continues at coordinate 2,703,885 of NZ_JAGIOC010000001.1, forward strand.
TGATCCCCGCGGCGGTCACGCTCCAGGAGGAAACCCCGCGCTCGCTCTATGTCCAGGCGGTCACCTGGACCGGGTCGGCGAGTGCCCTGGGGACCGCGGTCGCCGGACCGCTCGTCGGCCGTCTCGTCGACCAGGCGTCCCCGCAGCGGGGCTATTTCGTCCTCGCGATCATCCTCGCTGCGCTGGTGCTGACAGCGGCGATCCTCACCCGGGGCGGGCGGAGAGCCGCGAGCTGACAGGCGAGCAGAGGAAAGCCTCGCCTCCGCGTCCCGTCGCTCGCCGCCACCGCCGCGCTCAGGCCTCCGGGATCTCGCGGTCGAAGGCCTCCGGCGTGATCGAGGCGGGCTCCGGCCCGCAACGCACCCCGGTGTCCAGGGCGTCGATCCGGGTGAGCTCGTCCGCGGTCAGCTCGAAGCCGAACACGTCGAAGTTGGCGGCGATGCGCTCGGGCCTGACGGACTTCGGGATCGCAGAGCGTCCCTGCTGGAGGTGCCAGCGCAGCATCACCTGGGCGGCTGTCACGCCATGGGCGTCCGCGATCTCGCCGATGACCGGGTCCTCGAAGGTGGAGCCGCCGCTGTCCCCGCCGTAGCTGGTGATCCCGCCCATCGGGGACCAGGCCTGGGTGAGGATCCCGTGCTCGGCATCGGCGGCCTGCACGTCGGCCTGGGTGAAGTACGGGTGGACCTCGACCTGGTTGACGGCGGGGACCACGTCGGTCTGCTCCCGGAGGTTCGCGAGCACGTCGGGCATGACGTTGCTGATGCCGATCGCGCGCACTCGACCATCGGCCAGCAGCTTCTCGAGCGCCGTGTACGCGCCGATGGTGCGCTCGAAGTCGGTGGGCACGGGCTGGTGCAGCAGGAGCAGATCGATCTGCTCGACGCCGAGCTTGTCGGCGCTCTTGTCGAAGCCGTGCAGGGCCCCGTCGTAGCCGTAGTCCGTGATCCACAGCTTCGTTTCGAGGAACACCTCGGAGCGGTCCAGTCCGGAGCGGCGGACGGCCTCGCCCACCTCGCGCTCGTTGCCGTACGCGGCCGCGGTGTCGATCAGGCGGTAGCCGAGCCGGAGGGCCTCGGCGACCGCGGCGGTCGTCTCCTCGGGCGGGGTCTGGAAGACGCCGAAGCCCAGGGCGGGCATCTCGACGCCGTTGTTCAGGGTGCGCGTGGTGGTCATGTCGGTCTCTTTCGGAGGGCGGTCGTGGTCGGTGTCGCCGGGCGGCGGCTCAGTGCTCCGCGGCGGGCTCGTGCGCGGTCAGCGCGGGGTGGTCGGTGGCGGCGAGGCTTCCCAGCAGGCGTATCCGCTCCTCGGTGGCGCTGCCGGGCTCCGCGGTGTAGGCGAACAGGGACCACTCGGGATTGGCGGGCAGGTCCATCGCCTCGTAGCTGAGCTCGAGGTCGCCCACCACCGGATGGTGGATCCGCTTGAGTCCGGCGCGGTGATGGCGCACGTCGTGGACGGACCAGCGCTGCCGGAAGGCGTCGCTGCGGGTGACGAGCTCGCCGATGACGTCGGTCAGCCCTGTGTCCAGGGGGTTCTGTCCGGCGTAGGTGCGCATCGTGGCCACGATGCCGTCCGCGTTCTGCTCCCAGTCCGGGAAGAAGGTGCGCGCCGCCGGGTCGAGGAACGTGAACCGGGCCGTGTTCGCCCGGCCCGACGGATCCTCGAACAGCGGCGCGTACAGGGCTCGTCCCAGGGCGTTGGAGGCCACGAAGTCCATCCGTCGATCCCGCACCCACATCGGGGCACCGGTGACCGCGTCGAGGAAGCGCTGGAACGCCGGGGTCACGCCCCGCTCACCGCACTTCCTGCGCTTGCGCACGGGGCGGGGTCCCGCCGCCCGCGCCAGATCGGCCAGATGGTCGATCTCGGCCTCCTCGAGCCGGAGAGCATGGGCGATCGACTCCAGAACCTCGGTGGACACCCCGCCCAGCTCGCCTCGCTCCATCCGCGCGTAGTACTCGACGCTCACGCCGGCGAGCATCGCGACCTCCTCCCGGCGCAGTCCGGGCACCCGGCGACGAGATCCGCCGATGATGCCCGCCTGCTCCGGCGTGATCCGGTCCCTGCGCGTGCGCAGGAACTGAGACACCTCTGCTCGATGATCCATGCGCCCACGGTAAGACCGCCGCGTCGCGGGAAGGAGGAACTGTCAGTACACGGATCAGCGGCCCCTCCCTCCGCCGGCGGCAACGCGCATAGAGTTCCCGGACCATCCCCGAACCCGTCCCGAGGACCTCTCCCCCGTGAACCGTCTCCTGGTGCCGACCTCCGCGCTGATGTGGGGACTGCAGATCGCCTTCCTCAGCCCGTCGCTCGCGCTGATCCTCTCCACCCTGTACGGGGCCAGCACCACGGAGATCGGGTGGGTGCTGGCGATCTACAACGCGAGCGGCTTCATCGCCTCGCTGGTGGTGCCCGCCTGGGCGGACCGCCGCCAGGAGTACCTGGGGCCGATGCTTCTCAGCGGCGTGCTCACGGTCCTGCTGGTGCTGCTGCTGGCCCTGGTCACCACTCTGCCCCTGGTGACCATCGTGCTGGTGGTGGTGGGCGGGCCCGCCGGGGTGGGGGTCTCGCTGCTGTGGGCGCATCTGCGCCATGCCGGGGCGCGGCCCGCGCAGATCGTGAACACGCGCGCGATCGTCTCGGTCGCGTGGGTCGCGGGACCTCCGCTCGCGACGCTCGTCATCGGCTGGTTCGGGCCGCAGGCGATCCTGCTCGCGATCGCTCTGGTGGCGCTGGCGAACATCGGCACCACGATGCTCATGATCCGCGGCCACCGCGCCGCACTCGCCTCCGGCACCCCACCGGCTCCCGCGCACGAGGAGGACGACGTCTCCCTCGGCACGGCGGGCATCGTGCTGGTCACCGCCGCGTTCGTGCTGCTGCAGGCGACGAATGCGACCGCCATGTCGTTCCTGGCCGTGTACGTGCCGCAGACGATGGGCGTGGACGTGGTGTGGGCCGGCATCGCCCTCGGGGTCGCCGCCGGTCTCGAGGTGCCGGCGCTCATGATCGTCGCGCGCCTGACCACGCGGCACTCGAGCCTCGGCCTGATCCTCACCAGCTGCGTGGCCGGGATCGCCTACTACCTGGGCGTCGCCGTGGCGACAGGGCCGATCCTGCTGATCGCGCTGCAGGTGCTCAACGCCTGGTGCTTCGCGGGGATCGGCGGGGTGGGACTCACCCTCTTCCAGCAGATGATCCGTCGGCCCGGCCTGTCCACCGGGCTGTACATGAACACCCGGCGGGTGGGCGCGATCCTCTCCGGCCCGCTCATCGTGCTCGGCGGGGCGACCGCCCTCGGCCAGCGCGCCACATTCCTCGCCTGCGCGCTGCTCACTCTGGTGGGCCTGCTGATCATTGCCGTGGCTGGCCGACGCAGCTCTCAGATCGTCGCCACCGAGCCCGCGTCGACCCGGTAGTTCGAGCCGGTGACGAACGAAACGCGGTCCGAGCACAGGAACGCGACCACGGCGGCGACCTCCTCGGGCTCGCCCCGGCGCTCGTGCGCGGCGCTCCGGTGATCAGTGCCTTCTTCCCGGTGATGTTCAGATCCCTGGTCAGCCGATGCTCCCTCGCAGCAGGTCCCGGTCGGTGATCGCGTCGGCGATCACCGTGCGTGCGGCGTCCCGTGCCCCGTCGATCTGCCACATCAGCACGCCGACGGGTCGCCCACGGTCCTCGAGGTAGTAGACGACGCTGTGCGCGGTGTCGTGGTGCACCTCGAGGGTCTCCAGGGAGGGGTCCAGGGTGCCCACTGCTTCCCAGCGCACCCCGTAGACCATCGAGTAGAAGTAGGGGGTGTGCTGGTAGGGGGCCTCGGACCCGGCCATCGATCGTCCCGCGGCCGCGCCGGATTCACGCGCGTGGTCGACGTGCTCGATCCGGGTGCGGCCGAGGATCGCGTCGGGGTACTCGATGATGTCGCCGGCCGCCCAGATCGACGGGTCGGAGGTGCGCAGGTGCTCGTCGACGACGACGCCCTCGGAGACCTCCAGCCCTGCGTGGCGGGCCAGGTCGAGGCGGGGTTCGGCGCCCAGGCCGACCACCACGATGTCGCCACCGACGGCGGTGCCGTCGTCGAGCGTCACGCCGACGTCCGCGTCGTCCTGCACGGTGAGCATCTCCGCGCGTCGACCGGGGAGCAGCTCGACGCCGTGGTCCGTGAACAGCTTCTGGTAGCGCTCCGCGATGCTCGGCGGGAACTGCGAACCGCCGAGCACCTCGTCGGGGAACACGAGGGTGACGTGGGCACCGTTGAGCGAGAGGGAGGCGGCGATCTCCGCACCGATGTACCCGCCGCCGACGACCACCGCGCGGGCCCCGTCGGTCATCAGATGCCGCAGGGTGCGATAGTCCGCGAAGCTGCGGAAGTGGATGATGCGCTCGTCCTCCGGGCCGTCGAGCCGGCGCGGCTCCGAGCCGGTGGCCAGCAGCAGCTTCCCGTAGTCGATCCGCTCCCCGCCTTCGAGCTCGACCTGCTTCGCCGTCCGGTCGATCGCGGTCACCACGGTGCGCACGCGCAGGTCGGCACCGGTGTCCTCGGCCGTGTTCAGCGGGACGGAGTCCTCCCCGAACTCCGGGTCGATCCACAGCTTCTTCGTCAGGGCGGGCCGGGTGTAGGGAGCGTCCTCGTCGGAGCTCACGATGCCGATGGTGCCGTCCGCATCGTGCTCTCGAAGCGCCCGGGCGGCATCGTCCGCCACCTGGCCTCCGCCGATGATCAGATAGTCGTACGAGGTCATCTCAGAGATCTCCTTCGTCGCGGCGTCGCTGTGCCCCGAGTAGACATGCTGAGCGCACGAACTTCGACCCCTGAGCGGGAAATCGACCGTTCGGTCTCACTCTGCCCGTCCTCGCGATCGCCGCGCTCCGGCCGTGGGCCCCGGCGTTCATCCACGGCGACCTGCAGATCGCGCACGTCTTCGTCGACGACGGCGATGAGGTCGTCGGCATCATCGACTGGTCCGGCGCCGCGCCCGGCGATCCGATGCTTGAGCTGCTGCGAACTGCCCCTGCAGCCGCCGCGACGCCCGTCTGACCGCTCGGACCGCACCCGTGACGTCGGCATGGTGGTGACGTAACGTCGGGGCCACGCGGTTCGTCCCGCACGGGCGATCACCCGCCACTGCGCGAGAGGAATGCATCCCATGGACCACATCCGTCTCGGTCACTCCGGGCTCTACGTCTCCCGCCTGGCACTGGGAACGATCCCGTTCGGCTCCGGGGGCGGTTTCGAGAAGATCGCCGGACTCTCCGTGGACGAGGCCCGTCGACAGCTCGACGAGGCCCTCTCCCACGGCGTGAACTTCCTCGACACCGCGAACATCTATTCGGCCGGCGACTCCGAGCGCGTCCTGGGGAAGGCTCTGGGGACGCGCCGTGACGACATCATCCTCACGTCGAAGGCCCGCACCTCGATCGGCGAGGGGCCCAACGATTCCGGCGCGAGCAGGTACCACGTGACCCGCGCGGTCGAGGAGAGCCTGCAGCGGCTGGGCACCGACCATCTCGACCTGCTGTACATGCACCAGTGGGACGGTCAGACCCCGATCCTCGAGACCATCCAGACCGTCACCGACCTGATCCGCGCCGGCAAGGTCCGCTACTGGGGCGTGTCCAACTACAGCGCCTGGCAGCTGACCAAGACGGTCTACGAGGCACGGCAGGCCGGGCTCGAGGCCCCGATCGCGCAGCAGGTCTACTACACGCCCGAGGCGCGGGAGATCGAGTACGAGATCATCCCGGCCGCCCGCGACCTGGGCGTCGCCACCTTCGGATGGAGCCCGCTGGGCGAGGGGCTGCTGAACGGCAGGGTGCGCCGCGGCACGAAGACCCCGTCGGATACGAGGCAGGGCACCGGGTGGCCGGAGCCGCACGTGACCGACTGGGAGCGCGCCTACGACCTCATCGAGCTGTTCGACGAGATCGCCGGCGACCTGGGATGGACGATCCCCCAGGTGGTCATCTCCTGGATCCTCGACCGCCCCGGCGTGGACGGCACCGTGATCGCCGCCCGGTCCTTCGAGCACCTCCAGGAGGACCTCGCCGCCGCCGATCTCATCCTGCCCGACGAGGCCCGCGATCGGATCACCCTGGCCTCGCAGCAGCCCGCCTACTACCCCCTGTGGCACCGTCTGCTCAACGGCCAGGACCGCCCCGAGCCGGTCGAGACGGAGTTCTACGCGGAGCACCAGCGCGCACTGGACGCCCGCCGGGACGGCTGAGGCCGAGGGACGCCCTCCGCTCGCCGCCGATGCGGCACACTGGGTGCTGACGTGCACCGTCGTCGACGGGCAAGGAGGCCCCACCATGAACGACATCGTGATCGTCGCCGCGGCGCGCACCCCGCAGGGACGTCTGCAGGGTGCGCTGTCCTCGTTCCCGGCACCCCGGCTGGGATCCTTCGCCATCGAGGGAGCGCTCGCGCGGGGCGCCGTGGACGCATCCGGAGTGGACGCCGTGATCATGGGGCAGGTCCTGCCGGCGGGCTCGGGCCAGAACCCGGCCCGGCAGGCTGCGATCGGCGCGGGGATCGGCTGGGACGTGCCGGCGCACAGCGTCAACAAGGTATGCCTGTCGGGGCTGACCGCCGTCATCGACGCCGCCCGGATGATTGCCGTCGGGGACGCGGAGGTCGTCGTCGCGGGCGGCATGGAGTCGATGTCCCAGGCCCCGCACCTGCTCATGGGGTCTCGCTCCGGGTGGAAGTACGGAACCGTCGAGGCGCTCGACCACATGGCTCACGACGGTCTGACCGACGCGCAGGACCGGGAGAGCATGGGGCAGTCGACGGAGCGGCACAATCCGCGCTTCGCGGTGACGCGCGAGGACCAGGACCGGGTCGCGGCGCTGTCGCACCAGCGGGCGTCCGCGGCCGCCGAGGTGCTCACCGAGGAGATCGTCCCGGTCGAGGTGCCGCAGCGCCGCGGGGACCCGGTGGTCGTCACCGCGGACGAGGGGATCCGCCCGGACACGACCCTCGAGAGCCTCGGAGGGCTCCGCCCCGCCTTCGCCGAGGGCGGGAGCATCACGGCGGGGAACTCCTCGCAGATCTCCGACGGCGCCGCGGCGCTGGTGCTCACCACCCGTGCCCGGGCCGACGAGGAGGGCTGGCAGGTCATGGCCGAGATCGGGGCCTCCGGGCAGACGGCCGGACCCGACAACTCCCTGCAGGCGCAGCCTGCGGATGCGATCAGCCGTGCCCTGGCGAGGCAGGGAATCACGCCCTCTGACCTCGATGTGGTGGAGATCAACGAGGCCTTCGGCGCGGTGGTCGCCCATTCACGGCGCGAGCTCGGCCTGCCCGAGGAGATCGTCAACGTCCACGGCGGGGGCATCGCGATCGGTCATCCCATCGGCGCCTCCGGCGCCCGCCTCGCCGTACATGCCGCCCATGAGCTGAGGCGCCGGGGATCCGGCACCGCCGCCGTCGCGCTCTGCGGCGGCGGGGGCCAGGGCGAGGCGCTGCTCCTGTCGCGCTGAGCGCTCCGGGACACTGCTCCCGAGCAGACCGAGCAGACCGAGCAGACCGAGCAGACCCGACCCACCCGACCCCCCGACTCACCCATCGGTCGAGCTCTACGTTCTCGGTGCCACCGACGCTTGTGGCAACGAGAACGTAGAGCTCAACCGGGGGTTGGGGCCGGAGGGATGGGGGTTGGGGCCGGAGGGGGGATGGGGTTCGGGGGCGGCTGAGGGGTGGCTTGCGGCCAGCAGGTCAGCCGGCCGCCGGGGCCGGGGTGCGCGGGGCGTCGGCGCTCGCGACCGGCGCCGGGTCCTGGGCGCGGCTGCGGAAGCCTCGCAGCCGCAGGCTGTTGCCGACGACGAACACGCTGGACAGCGCCATCGCGGCGCCGGCCAGCATCGGGTTCAGCAGGCCCAGCGCCGCCAGCGGGATCGCGGCCGTGTTGTAGGCGAAGGCCCAGAACAGGTTGCCCTTGATGGTGCCGAGCGCGCGGCGGGAGAGCCGGATCGCATCGGCGGCGCTGCGCAGGTCGCCCCGCACCAGCGTGATGTCCGCCGCCTCGATGGCGACGTCGGTGCCGGTGCCCATCGCCAGGCCCAGATCGGCCTGGGCGAGGGCCGCGGCGTCGTTGACGCCGTCGCCGACCATGGCGACGACCTTCCCCTCGCGCTGCAGGCGCGCGACGTGGTCGATCTTGTCGCGGGGCATGACCTCGGCGATGACCTCGTCGATCCCGACCTCCGCGGCGATCTGCCGCGCGACGGAGCGGTGATCGCCGGTCAGCAGGATCGGGGTGAGGCCGAGGTGCTTCAGCTGCTCGATCGCCTGGGCGCTGGTGGGCTTGACGGCATCCGCGACCACGAGCACCCCGCGGGCCCGTCCGCCCCAGGCGACCACGACCGCGGTCCGCCCCTGCGCCTCGGCCTCGGCCTTCGCGGCAGCGAGGTCCACGTCGAGCTCGCCGCCGTCGCCGTCGCCGTCGCCGTCGCCGAGGAGGTTCTCGCGGCCGACGAGGATCTCCTGGCCGTCGACGAGCCCGCGCACGCCGCGCCCCTCGAGGTTCAGGAAGTCCTGAACCGCGGGCAGCGGGCCGGCCACGGCCGCGGCGCCCTGGCTGATCGCCCGGGCGATGGGGTGCTCGGAGGCGTCCTCCACAGCGCCGGCGCGGCGCAGCAGCTGGTCGCGATCCACCCCGGCCCCGGGTACCACGCCGGCGAGGGTCATGGTCCCGGTGGTGACGGTGCCGGTCTTGTCGAGGACGACGGTGTCGATCCGGCGGGTGGATTCGAGGATCTCGGGACCCTTGATGAGGATGCCGAGCTGGGCGCCGCGGCCGGTCCCCACGAGAAGGGCGGTCGGGGTGGCCAGGCCCAGGGCGCAGGGGCAGGCGATGATCAGCACCGCCACGGCGGCGGTGAAGGCGGCCTCGACGGGGAAGCCGAGCAGGAGCCAGGCGGCGAGCACCACGATCGCGAGGACGATGACGATGGGCACGAAGATCCCGGAGACGCGGTCGGCGAGACGCTGCACCTCGGCCTTGCCGGACTGGGCGTCCTCGACCAGCGTCGCCATCTGGGCGAGCTGGGTGTCGGAGCCGACGCGGGTGGCGCGCACCAGCAGCCGGCCGCCGACGTTCACGGTGGCGCCGGTGACGGCGTCGCCCTCGCCCACCTCGACGGGGACGGACTCGCCGGTGAGCATCGAGGCATCGACGGCCGAGGAACCGGAGACGATGGTCCCGTCGGTCGCGACCTTCTCCCCGGGGCGCACCAGGAACTCATCGCCCACGATCAGCTCGGAGATCGGCACGCGGACCTCGGCTCCGTCGCGGAGCACGGCGGCATCCTTCGCCCCCATGTCCAGCAGGGCGCGCAGCGCCGCGCCGGCCTGCCGCTTCGAGCGCTTCTCGAAGTACCGCCCCAGCAGGATGAACGTCGTGACGCCGGCAGCGACCTCGAGGTAGATGTTGGCGGCGCCGTCGCCCGGGGCGATGGTGAGCTCGAAGGCGTGCGTCATGCCGGGGACCCCGGCGGTGCCCAGGAACAGCGCGTACAGCGACCAGAGGAAGGCTGCGCTGACGCCCACGGAGATCAGGGTGTCCATGGTGGCGCTCAGGTGGCGAGCGTTCTTCCAGGCGGCGCGGTGGAACGGCCAGGCGGCCCAGACGATCACCGGGGCGGCGAGGGCGAGGGAGGCCCACTGCCAGTAGGTGAACTGCAGCGCGGGGATCATCGCCATCGCGATCACCGGGACCGAGAGCACGGCGGCGCCGATCAGTCGCTGACGCAGCGCCCGCAGCTCGGGGTCGTCCTGCTCGCCGTCCGCGTCGCCGTCCCCCGTGGGCCCGTCGGCCGTCGGCGTGGGCAGGGCCGCGCCGTATCCGGCCTGCTCGACGGTCGTGACCAGGTCCTGCGGCTCGTACTCCGCGGGGTAGGTGACCTTCGCCTTCTCGGTGGCGTAGTTGACCGTCGCGGTGACCCCGTCGAGCTTGTTGAGCTTGCGCTCGATGCGGTTCGCGCACGAGGCGCAGGTCATCCCGCTGATCGACAGCTCGATATCGGCACCCAGGGGGATCTGGGGCGAGGGGGTGGTCATGACGGGTCTTCTCTCACTCGAGGGGGGCTCGCGGCCGACGAGGCGGCTCCCGCGAGGGCGGGACAGGGCGCGAGCGCGCGCGGGGGCGGGACGTCAGGCGCGGGTCGCGGCGTAACCGGCTTCCTGGACCGCGGCGAGCACGACGTCGTCCTGGACGGGCTGGGCAGCGGTGAACGCGAGAGTGCCGGTCTCGTGGCTGACCTCGATCTGGTCGACGCCGGGGATCTCCCCGACCTCTTCGCGCACGGACATCTCGCAGTGCCCGCAGGTCATGCCGGTCACCTGGTACTCATAACGGTTCTGGGCCATGGGGCGCCTCCTTGTCGTGGCATACCCTTACGGGGTATTCGTTCCTGCCATTTATACCCCTAGGGGGTATGCATGTCAAGGTGTGACCGGCGCTCCGTGAGGTAGTGCGGCGTCCTGCCTCAGTCGCGGTCGCGCACCGCGGCGGCAGCGACCTCCGGGCGCAGGTCCACCCAGCGCAGCAGCTGGGCATTGAGCGCCACGACGACGGTGGACAGCGACATGAGGATCGCGCCGACGGACATCGGCAGGACGAAGCCGATCGGGGCGAGGACGCCTGCCGCCAGCGGCACGGACAGCAGGTTGTAGCCGGCCGCCCACCACAGGTTCTGGCGCATCTTGCGGTAGGAGGCGCGGGAGAGCTCGATGACCGAGAGCACCGCACGGGGGTCGGAGCTGGCGAGCACGACGCCGGCCGAGGCGATCGCGACGTCGGTGCCGGCACCGATCGCGATGCCGACGTCGGCCCGGGCGAGAGCCGGAGCGTCGTTGACGCCGTCACCGACCATCGCGACCTTCGTCCCCTCCTGCTGGAGCTCGGCGACCTTCGAGGACTTGTCCTCGGGGCGCACGCCGGCGAAGACGCGGTCGATCCCGAGCTCACCCGCGACGCTGCGGGCCACGGCCTCGGCGTCGCCGGTGATCATGACGACCTCGATGCCCCGGGCGTGGAGGGCGTCGACGGCCTCACGGGACTCTGTCCGCACTTCGTCGCTCAGCTTCAGCGCTCCGATCACGGCGCCGTCGCGCAGCACGTGGAGGATGATCGCACCCTCCTCGCGCCAGTCGGCGGCGTCGGGATGCTCGGCCTGCCCGGTCTCCTCCAGCAGGCGCGGTCCGCCGACGCGGATCTCGCTGCCGTCGACACGGGCAGTGACCCCGAGCGCGGGGGTCGAGGACAGGTCCGACGCGGCGGGGATGTCCACCTCGTCGGCCTGTGCCCGCTCGATGATGGCGCGGGCCAGGGGGTGCTCGCTCTCGGACTCGGCCGCGGCGGCCAGGGCCAGGACCCGGTCGGGGTCGTCGGCGGCGATCTCGGCGAGGACGGGCTCGCCCCGGGTCAGGGTGCCGGTCTTGTCGAACAGGACGGCGTCGACGGTGCGCATCGCCTCCAGCGCCAGGCGGTCCGTGACCAGGACGCCACCGCGGGCGGCGCGCTCGGTCGCGATCGAGACCACCAGCGGGATCGCGAGGCCCAGGGCGTGCGGGCAGGCGATGACCAGGACGGTCACGGTCCGCACGACGGCATCGTCCGGCAGCCCGACCAAGAACCAGACGATCGCGGTGAGCACAGCTGCGCCGAGGGCGAACCAGAACAGCCAGGCGGCGGCCTTGTCCGCGATGCGCTGCGCGCGGGAGGAGGAGTTCTGCGCCTCGCTGACCAGGCGCTGGATCCCCGCGAGCGCGGTGTCGTCCCCGGTGGCGGTGATCTCCAGGCGCAGGCTCGAATCCGTGGCGACCGTGCCGGCGACGACCTGCTCCCCAGCGCCGCGAGAGACGGGGCGGGATTCGCCGGTGACCATGGATTCATCGACGTCGGCGCGGCCCTCGATGATCCTGCCGTCGGCCGGGACGCTCGCGCCGGGCCGCACCAGCACCCGGTCGCCCGTGAGCAGGTCCGACGGGGGGACGGTCACGATCTCGTCGCCCTCGATCCGCTCGGCCTCATCAGGCAGCAGCGCCGCCAGGGAGTCCAGTGCGGAGGAGGTCTGGGCCAGGGAGCGCATCTCGACCCAGTGCCCCAGCAGCATGATCACGACCAGCAGGGCAAGCTCCCACCAGAATTCGAGCTGAGGATCGAGCAGGCCCAGCGTGGAGCCCCACGAGGCGAGGAAGGCGACGGTGATCCCGAGGGCGATCAGCAGCATCATCCCGGGCTGACGGGAGCGGATCTCGGCGACGCCGCCGGTGAGGAACGGGCGCCCGCCCCACACGTACATCACGGTGCCGAGCAGCGGGGAGATCCACAGCGCGCCGGGGAACTGGGGCAGCGAGTAGCCCAGCAGCGTGGCGAACATCGGCGAGAAGATCACCACCGGGATCGCGATCAGGAGGTTGATCCAGAACAGGTGACGGAACTGCGCGACGTGGTCGCCGTGGCCGGAATGACCAGAGTGGCCGGAGTGCTCGCCGTGCTCGCCGTGGCCAGAGTGGCCCGCGTGGTCGCCGTGACCCTCGTGGTCGTCCTGCTCGGCAGGGGCGGGGTGCGCCGCGCGGACCGGGTCCCTCTCGGGCTCGACGTGATCCCTGTGCGGGGGCTCGCGATGGGTCATCATGCCTGCACGCTATACCCCTTAGGGGTATCCGTCCAGGGTTGCCGCCCCCGCCGAGTGAGCGTCGCGACCCCAACCGACGGCCATCACGGCTCTTCTTTTCATCGCTCATCGACGATATGATCGCTCCATGACGATCATCGACGTCACGCGCGAGCCCCAGTTCGAGATCGGCGACGGTCAGGCCGCGCTGTTCCACGCACTGGCCGAGCCGACGCGGCTGGCGCTGCTCCAGCACCTCTCCACGGGGGAGCACCGGGTGCGGGACCTCGTCGACCACATGCATCTCGCCCAGTCCACAGTGAGCAAGCACCTGGCCTGCCTGCGCGACTGCGGGCTCGTCACCGCACGCAGCGAGGGCCGCGCCTCGTGGTTCTCGCTGACGGACCTGGCGCGCCTGACGGATGTCCTCACCGCGGCCGACGTGCTGCTCGGCGCCGCCGGCACCTCGCTCTCCCTGCAGGACCACCGCGACCACGACGTCGGTCTGGACGGTGAGCTCTGATGGGCGCCGGGCACGACCACACGCACAGCCACGGCGCCGCCGGGACCGCCCGCACCCGCCTCGCGATCGCCTTCGCGATCACGGCACTCATCGTCCTGGCCCAGGCGGTGGGCAGCGTCGTCACCGGCAGCCTCGCCCTGCTGACGGACACCGCCCACGCCCTCGTGGACGCCTCCGGGCTGCTCGTCGCCCTGCTCGCGGCGACCATGATGCTGCGCCCCGCCAGCAACGCCCGCACCTGGGGCTTCGCCCGGATCGAGGTGCTGGCGGCCCTGGCGCAGGCCACACTGCTGATCGTCGTCGGCACCTACACCGCCATCGAGGGCATCTCCCGATTGGCGGACCCGCCGGCCGTCCCCTCCGGGGAGCTGCTCGTGTTCGGCGTGATCGGCCTGCTCGCCAACATCCTCGCGATCGCTGTGCTCGTCGGGGGGAAGGACTCGAGCCTGAACCTGCGCGCGGCCTTCCTCGAGGTCGTCAACGACGCCCTCGGATCGCTCGGCGTGATCGTCGCCGCACTGGTCATCCGCTACACCGGCTTCGAGCAGGCAGACGCCCTGGCGGGGCTGTTCATCGCGGCACTGATCGTGCCGCGCGCCGTGCGCCTGCTGCGCGAGACGCTGCGGATCCTCATGGAGTACACCCCCAAGGGCGTCGACCTCGACGAGGTCCGCGAGCACCTCCTCGCCCTGAAGCACGTCCAGGACGTCCATGACCTGCACGCCTCCGCGATCGGCTCGAGCCTGCCGATCATCTCTGCGCACGTGGTGGTGAGCGAGGAGTGCTTCGAGTCGGCGCACGCCCTGCGCATCCTCGAAGAGGTGCAGACCTGCGTGAGGACCCACTTCCCGGTGGCCTTCGAGCACGCCACCATCCAGATGGAGAGCCCGGAGGTCCACCAGCGTGAGGCGGCACGGGGCCTGCACGCGTAGCCGCGGGTCACCGGGCGAGGGAGGCGGCGAACGCCGCCAAGGCCGGTCAGCCAGGGGTCGTCGCCTGGGACTTCCAACTGCAGCCGGAGGTCTGACCCGATCTCGGCGACGACGCCGACCCCAGCTGCTCACCGGACCCGTGAGAATCGTTCAGAGTGTCTCCGGCCGGCGAATCGCTTCGGCACCACCGTCGATGAAGATCAGCTGACCGGTGACATAGCTGTTCTCCTCGCTGGTCAGGTAGCGCAACAACCCCGCAGGGGCAGTCGGCGGGCCTGCCGGGCCGTTGAAGGGTGCCGGTGAGCCCTCCATGAGAAGCCTGCGCCCCTCCTCATTCGCAAGAAGCTCCGCGGTCATCGGAGTCTCGATCACGCCGGGCGCGATCGCGTTGAGGGCGATGCCTTCGCCAGCCCACTGCGGGGTGGCCGCATTCTTGCGCACCCAGCGGGCGATGGCGTTCTTCGAGGAGTTGTAGATCGAGTTCGAGGCTCCCGTGGCTGCACCCTCGGCGATCTCCTCAGCTCGTGCCAGTGCCCGCTCCTAGTCGTCGGAGATCAGGGCGTCGAACAAGTCGTCGTCGAGGGGATCCAGCGCTGCCAGCGACGAGGCGACCGCAGCGCGAGGCGTCTCGGCAGCGGCGAGCAGAGGGCGCAATCCTTCCAGTGTCGCGACGGCCCCGAAGTAGTTCACGGCGGCGGTGGCGACGATGGGTGCCGACAAACCAGCGCAGGCGATGACTCCGTCGAGAACTCCGCCGGACCGCTCGCGAACCTGCGTCACCAGCTCGCGACGACCGTCCTCGGTCGTGAGGTCGACGTTCACGTCGGCGTCCTTGAGGTCGATCGTGATGACGGTATGCGCATCCTCGCGCAGCAGCCCCGTCGTGACCTTGCCGATTCCGGAGGCCGCGCCGGTCACTGCGTAGGTCCGTGACATGACAACTCCTTTGCTGACGACCCCGGCGAGCGCCGAGCCTGTCCCCACTCGAGCACCTGTCGTCGAACGAGTCAAGACACCTGCTCTGATGCGTCAGCGACCAGACCTCGACGTCGCTGCAGCTGGCGGGATCGCCCCGTGTCCACCGACGCCGCCGCCCGTCACAGGCCGCTGCTGCTCCCCCATGGCCCGCGGCCACCAACCCCAGCGTTGCATCCATTGATGCATGCATTAGGGTGTCCGTGTGGAATCCCTGGAACTGCCCTGGCTCGACGCCTCCGACCGTCAGCCGCTCGCCGAGCGCATCGCCGCTGCCGTCGCCCGCCGCATCGCCGAGGGGGACATCGATCCCGGCGACCTGCTCACCGAGGTCGACGTGGCCGCTGAGCACGGAGCGAGCCGCACCCCGGCCCGCGAGGCGATGCTGAAGCTCTCGACCTGGGGCCTGGTGCGCCTGGTGCCGAAGAAGGGCGCGCTGGTGACGAGCCCCACGGCCCGCGAGCGGCGCGAGCTGCTGTCGGTGCGTTCCATGCTCGAAGGCCACGCAGTGGCCCGCATCGTCGGCGACGAGGGACGACGCACGAACCTGCTCGAGGCGCTGGAGGCGACCCTGGCCGCGCAGGCCGACAGCATCGGCCGCCCGAAAGAGTTCGCCGTCCACGACCACGCCTTCCATCTGCAGATCATCCGCCAGCAGGGCAACAGCGTCGTCGACGAGCTCATCGCCTCGCTCGCCCCGCGGCTGTACCGGCTCAGCCATCTCGCGGTCACCGCCCCGTCGGCCGATCTCACGGCGCTCCACCGGGAGCACGTCGAGCTGACCGCGGCCGTGCGGGATCAGGATGTCGTGACGTTCCGCGACCTGATCGAGCACCACCTGACCTCCGGGCACGAGCACTACGAGGTCCAGCCGTGAGCCGACGACCGGTGCCCGCCTGGCTGCGGGTGGCCCCCACCGGTTTCGTGCTCGCCTGGGGCGGCAACCACTTCACGCCCCTGCTGCACGTCTACGAGTCGCTCGGCGGGTACGCGCCGTGGCAGGCGAACCTGCTGCTGGGGATGTACGTGGTGGGCCTGATCCCCGGCATGCTGCTCGCCGCGGCGCTCTCGGACCGCCACGGCCGCAGGCCCCTCGCGATCGCGGGGCTGGTGGGCGCGGCGATCGCGAGCATGCTGCTGGCCGCCGGGATGGAGAGCTTCCTGGTGCTGTGCTTCGGTCGCGTCCTGGCGGGTGTCGGGGTGGGCATCGGGATGTCTGTCGGCTCCAGCTGGGTCAAAGAGCTCTCGAGCCCTCCGCACGACCTCACCGCGACGGCGACGGCCGGTGCCCGACGGTCCTCGCTGACCCTCACCCTCGGCTTCGCGATCGGCGCCGGCGTGACCGGTTCCCTCGCCCAGTGGGCACCGCTGCCGGGACAACTGCCCTATGCGGTCCATCTGCTGCTGTGCCTGCTCGCCGCGGCCGCCCTGGTCACGGCACCGGAGAGCCTGCCCCGCGAGCTCCGGGCACGCGGATCGCTCCGCACGGACCTGCGGGTCCCGACGGCGGGCCATCCGGTCTTCGTGCGCCTGGTGCTCCCGGCGGCGCCGTGGGTGTTCGCCGCGGCCGGCGTCGCCTACGCGATCCTGCCCAGCACCGTGGAGGAACATCTCGGCGACTCGGCCACGATCTACGCAACCGGCCTGACCGTCCTCACCCTCGGGGTGGGCGCCCTCGCGCAGGGGACCGTCGGACTGCTGAACCGCCTCACCCGCGGGCGGGCACTGCTGGTGGGTATGAGCGGCATGACCGCCGGGATGGCCCTGGCCGCCGTGGCGAGCGATCTGCGTAGTCCCGTGTTCGTCGTCGCCGTGGCCGCCCTGCTCGGGGCGTCCTACGGAGTGTGCGTGGTCGCGGGGCTGATCATCGCCCAATCGCTCGCGACCCCGCGCGACCTGGCCGGGATCACCGGGGTGTACTACTCGCTGTCCTACCTCGGGTTCCTGCTGCCGACGATCCTGGCCGCACTCGCCCCGGTCCTGTCGTACACCGGCGGGCTCGTCATCGTCGCGGTGGTCTGCGCGCTGTGCCTGGCGCTGGTGGGGCTCGGCCTGCGGCGGCCGCCGATCCGGACGACCGACGCTGCCGATGCCGCCGAGGACGAGCCCGCTCAGCTCAGGACCACGCAGGAGCTCGCCGTCGGTCGGTGACGGTGCGCGCACCCTCCGGCATCCGCTCAGGGCGGCCCGGCTCGTCGTCGTCCGCCCCGACGCCGGTCCACGAGATCCTGCCGGCGCGTGACGCACGAAACTCGCTGCACTCTAGGCAAACTTGCACCGGGTGCATATTGTGGTCGTCGTCGACACGGAACCCCGTGCACCGACGCCGATGGACGACGACCTCGGAGGTGCCCGATGTCCGCGGACGAGGACGGAAAGAAGCCGGGCCTGCGCGAACGCAAGCGTGAGCAGCTCCGCGCCACCGTTGAGCGCGCGGCGCTCGACCTCATGCTCGAGCAGGGCTACGACGCGGTCACGGTCGAGATGATCTGCGAGGCCGCCGTGGTCTCGCGGCGCACGTTCTTCAACTATTTCGGCTCCAAGGAGACCGTCGTGCTCGGCCGAGCACCGGAGGGCCCTTCGCCGGAGGACCAGCAGGCGTTCGTGCACGGCACGCACGGCACGATCCTCGCCGATCTCGCCCGGATGCTGCTGAAGACCCTGCAGGAACGACCGCACGACGTCGACCCGGCGCGGTGGCGGGACCGCCTCGCCCTGATCCGGGCCACTCCGGAGCTCGCCATGACCCTCGCGGACACGATCGCCGCCAAGGACGCCGACCTCCTCCACCTCGTGGGACGTCGGATCCGCGCGCGATATGCCGCCGAGGGCGTTGCCGAAGCCCCCGGGCGGGCCACGGATCTGCAGATCACGCGGCAGGCCGAGGTGATCGTCGCGCTGTGGTGGGGGATGGCCCGCTACACCATGCAGACCATCGTCCAGCACCCCGAGACCGACACCGAGGAGCTCATCGAATCGCTCCTCGACACCCTCACCCTCATCCAGGAAGCAGAGCTATGACCGCCACCCGAACTGCTGCCCCCGCGCCCGCTGCGCCCCGGGAGAACGGCAGCGGCACCCGACTGGTCCCGCTGTTCGCCGGCCTGCTCGTCGCGATGTTCATCGCGGCGCTGGATCAGACCATCTTCACCACGGCGCTTCCCACCATCGTGGGCGACCTCGACGGGGTCGACCAGATGCTGTGGGTGACCACGTCCTACCTGCTCGCCTCGACGATCATGATGCCGATCTACGGCAAGCTCGGCGACCTCGTCGGCCGCAAGCCCCTGCTGATCTTCGCGCTGTCCGTGTTCGTCGTCGGCTCCCTGGTGGGTGCTGTCGCCGGGAACATGAGCGTGCTCATCATCGGCCGCGCCATTCAGGGCATCGGCGGCGGCGGCCTCATGCTGCTCGCCCAGGCGATCATCGCCGACGTCGTCCCCGCCCGCGAACGCGGCAAGTACATGGGCCTCATGGGCGCCGTGTTCGGGCTGTCCTCCGTGGTGGGCCCGCTGCTGGGCGGCTGGTTCACCGAATCGCTCAGCTGGCGCTGGGGCTTCTGGCTGAACATCCCGCTGGGAGCGATCGCGATCCTCGCCGCGGTGTTCTTCCTGAAGCTGCCCAAGAAGTCACAGCGCGCCCGCCTGGACGTCCTCGGCATCCTCACCATGGCGGTCGCCGTGACCTCGTTGATCCTCGCGACCTCGTGGGGCGGCAACACCTACGAGTGGGGATCCTGGCAGATCATCGGACTGTTCGTCTCCACCGTCGTCTTCGGTGCTCTGTTCGTGCTGGCCGAGCGCTTCGCCGCCGAACCCATCATCCCGCTGCACCTGTTCCGCAAGCGCAACTTCGTGCTGACCACGATCGCCTCCCTCGTCATCGCCATCGCGATGTTCGGAGCCCTCGGGTACATGCCCACCTACCTGCAGATGTCCACGGGCGTGAGCGCGACCGAGTCCGGTCTGATGCTGCTGCCGATGGTGGCCGGTCTGCTGATCACCTCGATCGCCTCGGGCCAGATCGTCTCGCGGACCGGCCGCTACAAGTGGGCGCCGATCCTGTCCATGCTGGTCGCCGCGCTCGGCGTGTTCCTGCTGTCCACGATGGAGACCGACACGGCGACCTGGGTGATCATGTCCCACATGTTCGTGCTCGGCGCCGGCCTCGGCATCGGGATGCAGAACCTCGTGCTGATCGTGCAGAACACGTTCCCGGCCTCCGAGGTCGGCACTGCGACAGCGTCGAACAACTTCTTCCGCCAGATCGGCGCCTCGCTCGGGTCGGCGGTCGTCGGCTCGGTGTTCACCAGCCGCCTCACCGATCTGCTGAGCGAGCGGATGCCGGCCCGGGCCGCGACCCAGATGGACGGCGGGGGCGCCAACTCGCTCACCCCGGAACTCGTGCAGTCCCTGCCCCAGAAGCTCCAGGACATCATCGTCGGCGTCTACACCGACGCGCTGACCCCGGTCTTCCTCTGGCTGGTCCCGCTGCTGGGCGTGGCCTTCGTGATCGTGCTGTTCGTCAAGGAGGTCCCCCTGGCCACGACGGTCGACGGCTCCGGTTCGACCGAAGCGGCCCCGGCCACCGCTCCCCCCGGGACGCTCTCCCCGGGGCCGGGCCGGATCGAGGAGAACCTGAGCCTGGGCCTGGTGCTCTCCCTGATCGTCCAGCGCTCCCGCACGGCGAGGGAGGACTCCGAGCTGACCATCGCCCTGGCCCGCCTGGCCGGGGACCACCCGGGCAGCACCTCGGAACGCGCCGAGCATGCGGTGCGCACGCTGATCACCCCGGCGGCCCTCGCCCTCCTGGACGGCACCGACGGCGACCCCGGCGCGGAGCGGCCCGGGCGCCACCGCGCCCAGGACCCCCGGGACGGCGAGCCCGCTTCGGAACCCGCCCTCCCGACCCCTCAGCTCGCTGCCCAGTCCTGAGCAGCCTCTCCCGAAAGGACTTCCTCATGACTCGTCGATTCGTCGGAGCGATCGTCTCGCTCCTCGCCCTGCTGGCCGGACTGTGGCTCGCACTCTCGCCCTTCGCCCTCGGCTTCCAGCCGGAGGACACCGACTGGACCGATGCGACCCTGACCGACGTGTGGACCGGGCTGCCGCTGGCACTCGTCGGTCTCGTGGGTCTGATCGTGTTCGCCGCTTCCCTGCGCACCCACATGGTGCAGGCCGGATACATCACGCCCCGCCCGGCACCGGCCCCGGTGGTCACGCCCGCCGCCACCCCTGACAGCCCCCGTGAGATGGACGCCATGCTCGAGCCGCTGATCGCGGCCCTCGCCCGCGACCTCGACCGCGAGAGCCCCGACCCGGCCACCTCCGCCCAGGAGACCACCACCCCCCACCGCGAGTACGGCCGCAGCGCCGTGGGCACCGACACCGGCGCCCAGGCCGCCGTCGCCGCCGACCGCTGATCGCGAAGGAGACACCGTCATGACCGAGAACCTGCAGAACACCGCTGCATCCGCTCCCAACGCTGCGACCCCCGAAGGGCGGGTCGCCGCTGCCCACGTCGCCGAGCCCCTCAACGTGCTCGACAAGGTCGGGATGGGCATCCTGTCCCTGCTCGGCCTGGGCGGGCTGTGGATGATGCTCGCCCCGTTCCTCGTCGGCTTCCAGGGTCGCGGGGCCGACTGGACGGCCGGCACGACGAACGACTTCGTGGTCGGCCTCGTGCTCGCCGCCCTGTCCCTGGCCGCTGTGGTGACCGTGCTCGGCGGCGGACTCGCCACCATCGCGCGCACGGCACGGGAGCGGGTCACCCCCGAGGAGGTCTGAGGCACCCACGCCGAGACGAGGAGTCGGCTCCCGAGGTGTTCGCCCCCAGCCGGTGTCGGAGCACGACGGGCCGGGAGACGCTGTGACCGCCCGAAGGGCGCCCCGTAGGATGGGAGCAACCGCATTCCCAGCGACTGCACCGGCCAGGAGGCCCCCGCCATGACGAGCCCCGCATCACCTCAGGTCCCCACCACAACGTTCGCCGGCGGATCCCCGATCCCGTTGATCGGCTTCGGCACCGGAGGCGCCCAGGGGCCGGCCGGGGCGGATGTCATCGCCTCCGCGCTGCGCACCGGGTACCGGCTCCTGGACACGGCCGCCCAGTACGGGAACGAGGCCGCCGTCGGCGAGGGGCTGCGCCGCAGCGGCGTCGACCCCGCCGAGGTGCTCGTGACCACCAAGGTGGCCGGGGGCGATCACGGCCGCGAAGCCGCTCGCACCGGGACCCTCGAATCCCTGCGCCGCCTGGGGCTGGAGCAGGTGGGGATCGCTCTGATCCACTGGCCGAACCCCTCGCGCGGGCTTGCGGTGGACACCTGGCGCACTCTCCTGGACCTGCGGGAGGAGGGGCTGGTCGCCCATGCCGGCGTCTCGAACTTCCGCCCCGATCAGCTGCAGGAGCTGTTCGATGCGACCGGACAGTGGCCCGAGATCAACCAGATCCAGCTCTCTCCGGCGCTGCCGCGCCCGGAGCCCGTCGCCTTCCACCGCAAGCACGGCATCGTCAGCCAGGCGTGGGGACCGCTCGGCACCCGCGAGGGGCTCGCGGAGCAGTTCGCGATCAGGAAGGTCGCCGCGAAGCACGACGTCTCCCTCGCGCAGGTGGCGCTGCGCTGGGCCGTGGACCGGGAGATCGTCGTGATCCCCCGCTCCGCCGATCCGGGCCGGCAGGCCCTGAATCTCGATCTGTCCTCGCTCCGGCTGGACGAGGAGGACCGCAGTCTCCTGGCGAGCCTGGACCTGGGCGAGGAGAAGGCCTGGGACTCCCGGGAGCACGAGGAATGGTGAGCAGGGCCCGCGTCAGCCCGTGACCTGGCGTGCGAGGCAGTACTGCGTCACCGTGCGTCCCACGCTGCAGTGATCATCCGAAAGATCTCATCGACAGCCCTCTCGGGATCGCTCGCCTCGCGGCCGAGCGAGAAGGCATCGATCACGAAACGTGCGATCGTGCGGCAGGCCGTGGTCGTCTCCTCGAGGCCGAGATCGGTCGCGATGGTGGCGGCCAGCGCGTCGGCATGTCGCAGCCTCATCGACCTCTCGTAGTTCTGGAGCGCCGGGGTCTCATCGACCAGCTCCCACAGCGGCGCGGCCTCGTCGGACGCGCAGTGTCGCACCTGGGCATGGATCTCCCGGTGGAGCACGGGGATCAGCGGCTCCTGGGGCGAACGCTCCGCGACCGCGTCCGTGAGGTGCAGCTCGAACGCCGGGTCCTGATCGAACACGAGCGCCTCTTTCGACGCGAAGTGGGAGAACAGAGTGGTCACCGCGACATCGGCCTCGGCCGCCACCTCGCGGATGCCCACCGCGTCATAGCCGCGCTCGCAGAACAGTCGAAGTGCGGCGTCGGCGATGTTCCGGCGCGTTGCGGCCTTCTTGCGCTCACGTCGTCCCGGCGTGACAGTCATGGTCTGATGCTACCAAGGTCGAAACACTACCTGTTGCTGTTTCCTATCTGCTAGTGGTAGCTTGCCGCTCATGAGAAAAGTGATCTTCGCCGAATACGGCGGCCCCGACGTCCTCCAGCTCGCCGACACCGACACGCCGCACGCAGGCCCTCACGAAGTACGCATCGCAGTCCGCGCGGCTGGGGTGAACGCCGCTGACTGGAGACTGCGCGAAGGGCAGTTCAGCGCGGGGCAGCCGATCGAACTGCCTGTCGGCGTCGGCCTGGAGGCCTCGGGAGTGGTGGACGAGATCGGCGAGGGCGTCACCGGCGTCGAGCTCGGAGATCACGTCTTCGGCATGGGGTCGGAGACCTACGCCGAGCACGCCGTGCTGTCGTCGTGGGCCCGGATGCCCGACGGCCTCACGTTCGAGACGGCCGCCGGCTACACCTCCGTCGGCGAGGCGTCGCTGCGCATCCTCGACCAGGTCGGCGTCGAGCCCGGACAGACGCTCCTCGTCAGCGGCGCGTCCGGTGGCGTCGGATCGACGGTGCTGCAGATCGCCGAGGACCGCGGTATCTCGGTGATCGGCACGGCGAGCGCGGACAACCTGGACTACCTGCGCTCCCTGGGTGCCACGGCCACGACCTACGGGGACGGCTGGGTCGAGCGGGTCACGGCGCTCGGGACGATCGATGCCGCGCTTGATCTGGCCGGATCGGGTGTCATCCCCCAGTTGGTCGAGCTGACGGGAGACCCGGACAGAGTGCTCTCGATCGCCGACCTCTCGGCACCGGAGCACGGCGTCCGCCTGTCGCTCGTGCCCGGCCCCGTGCAGGAGGCTCTCGACGTCATCGTCGAGCTCATCTCCCGCGGCGCGCTGCACACCCCCGTCGAACAGTCGTACACCCTGGCCGAGGCGGCGTCCGCGCACGTCGACAGCCAGGCCGGCCACTCCCGGGGGCGCCGCATCATGGTCCCATGAGCTCGTCAGCCGGTGACGGTTCCCGCGATCTCGTGCATCTGCTCGAGCCGGCCCCACTCGTCGTCGTCCGTGCCGGCGTAGACGTAGGAGATCCGCCCGGCGTAGCCGACATCGCGCAGCACCGTGAGGCAGCGCGTGAGGTCCTCGACATCGAGCACGCCCGGCGCGGATTCGCGGGCCTTGACCTGGGAGCACTCCGCTCCCCCGGCCACGGCGGCGATCTGCTCGTACTTGTCGGGTCCGGTCCAGTTCCCGGTGTCGATGAGGAGCCCGACCTCTCCCCCGAGCCGGTCCAGCAGGTCGCGGGTGGTGTCCGCGTCGACCAGGAGCGACTTCCAGTTCTCGGTGATCACCCGGATGTCCGGATGGTCCGCCGCGAGCTCGCGGAGCCGACGGGCGCTGAGCGCGATCGTCTGCTCCGTCGGCGGCTGGTCCCCGGCGGGCACCCGCACCCGCGGGGCGCCGAGCTGCTCGGCCACGTCGATCCAGCCCGACAGCCAGTCCTGCTGCTCCTCGCCGCGCTCGGGGTGCGTGACGTCCCCGTCGTCGACCAGGAAGCACTCGAGGTCGACCCCTGCGGTGTCGAAGGCGTCGCGCACCTCGGCGAGGTAGGAGGCCGCGGTGCGGGGCAGGTAGAAGTGGCACAGCTGCGCGCTGGCGAATCCGTGCGCGGCGAGCTGACCGGGCAGCTCGAGCAGCGGCAGGCCCTCGGCACCGTCGTTCTCGGTCAGCACCCCCGACGGTGCCGACCCCGGGGCGACGAACCGCCCCATGGTCCGGAACAGCGACCAGGTGTGCAGCGCCTTGGTGGGATCGAGCGAGTGGGCCATGGGATCTCCTGTGAGCGGGGTGCCGGGACACGGCGTGGCAGGGCTCCATCATGTCGCGGATGGGCGGCGCAGGATACGGTCCGGGCCCATGACCGTGGACCGCCGCCGACGGGCCGATCCTGGCCGGCTCTGCCGTTCTCGGCGCGCAGATGGAGGCGAGGTTGGACCGTCCCGTGCCGTGACGTGGGGTCGCGCTGGTGGACGCCCCGTCGCCTGCAGGCAGGAACTCGGACGCAGCTCCCGCCCGCTCGCGCCGCCGTCGACCTCACGCAGGCTATGGCCGCAGATCGGACATCACGGGACGTCTGTTGCCACACCGGTCTCGGCGCTCTACGTTCATCAGCATGGACAATGCGGTGGCCCGTCGCGCGATCACGGCGGCCCAGGAGCTCCTCGCATCGCTGGAACTGGACGTCGAGGAAGCCGTCGTCCTCCACGACTCGAACCGACTCACGGTGCTCCTGCTGCCCTGCGACCTGGTCGCCCGCATCGGTCCCATCTCGCCGGGCGGCGCCGAGCTCGAGATCGACCGGGCACTCCGGCTCGCCGCCGTCGGCGCACCCGTGGGCACCCTCGATCCACGCACCCCTCCGCGAGTCCACGTGCGCGACGGCTTCGAGATCACCCTGTGGGCCCATCATGCACAGCGCAGCGATCGCGAGCTCCCCCCGGCCTGCTACGCCGACGCCCTCGCCCGTCTGCACATGGCGATGCGCGAGGCGGACCTGGACGTCCCGCCGCTCTCCGAGCGCGTCGGCTCCGCACTCTCCCTGGTCGACGACCCGGGACGCACCCCGCGCCTGACCGGCCCGGACCGCGCCTTCCTGCACGAGGCCCTCATCGGGCTCGGCGCAGAGATCGAGCGGCGCGGCACCCACCAGGTGCTGCACGGGGAGCCGCACCCCGGCAACATCCTGGACACCGCCGAGGGCCCGCTGTTCATCGACCTGGAGACCTGCTGCACGGGCCCGGTCGAGTTCGATCTCGCCCACGCCCCGATGGACGTCGCCGCGCACTATCCGGGACTGGACACCGACCTGCTCGCGGACTGCCGAATCCTCTCCTGGGCGCTGGCGACCTCGTGGCGCTGGGACCGCGATGACTCGCTGCCGAGCGGAGAGCGCCTGGGCGCCGAGTGGCTGCAGCACGTCCGCGAGATGATGTCTCGCCGATCGCACGCCCTCTGACCGTCCCCCTCGTTCACGGCGCGAACCGGGCGCTCAGCTCCGCCACTCGTTCCCTGCGGTGCTCCGGCCGCATGCGCCCGGCCCGCTCCAGCAGGCTGATGCCGTGCAGCGCGCCCCAGAACACCTCGGTCACGGTGCCGTCGCCGTCGTCCCCGATCGCGGCAGCCAGGGTCTCGAAGCCTGTGCGCAGGTCCGGGGGCGTCTCGGCGCCGGCGAACTGCGTGTCGATCGAGAGCTGGAACATCGCCTCGTAGACCGCTGGGTGGGCACGCCCGAAGTCGAGATAGGCGGTGGCGACGGCCTCGATGTCGCGCTGCCCGTCGGTGCCGCCGAGCGCGGCACGGCACTGCTGCGTCAGGTCGGCGAAGCCTTCGAGCGCCACGGCCAGCATGATCTCTGCCTTTCCGCCGGGGAAGTGGCCGTAGAGCACCGGCTGCGTATAGCCGATGGCATCGGCGAGGTGCCGGGTCGTCACCGCCGACCATCCGTCGGCATCAGCGCGTTCCCGAGCGATCTCGAGGATCCGACGACGCCTCTCCTCGGTGCGCTGCTGACGTGCCTTCGTCTCCACCACTGGTCCTCCCGACGCCGCCCCTCTTGCCCTCCCGTGCTCTGCCAGCGTAATCTAACACTGCTAGATCTAGCACTGCTATTCAGGAGTGACCCCATGCTGCCCGTCCTCGCCGTCGTCTCCACCACCAGCGTCGGCCTCCTGGTCGGCGTCGAGTTCGCCGTCGCCGTCGTCGTCCATCCGATCCTCCGACGCCTGCCGGTCGCCGCCTCGATCGCCGGGCGCGCGCACGGCGCACGGATGCTGGGCCGCGTGATGCCGTTCTGGTACATCGGCTCGACCGTTCTCGTCGCGGCACTCGCCGTACTGACCTGGGGCTCCACCACGGCCGTGGTGGCACTCGTCGCCATCGGGCTGCTGCTGCTCAGCGTCGTGCTCTCGGTCGCGCTGCTGGTGCCGATCAACAACCAAGCTACCCAGTGGACCGCTGAGTCTCTCCCCGAGAACTGGCGTGAGCTGCAGCAGCGCTGGGACCGTCTGCACACGGCCCGCGTCGGGATCATCGTCGTGGCGCTCGTGCTGGTCACCGTTGCCACGACGACTCTGTGACCGACGGGCTGCCCGAGCCCCTGGTGTCCGCCGAGAACACTCCGTCGGGCCCGCAGGGAGGGCGCTTCCGTGAGGACGTGGTGAAAGGGGTGGCGACACGTGACCCCGGAACCGCATAGTGAGGGTGGACCCAGGTACGCGAGCGGCGCGGGGCCGCCCCCGTCGGCCACAGGCCCGCACGGTCACCGACCGCCCCTGGACAGGCAAGGAGTCGACATGAGCCCACGACGCCGAGGTCGCCCACGACTGGACCTCGAGGAGCTGCCGCCCGCCCTCGCCGCCACCCTCGACGCCGCCGTCGCCGGCGAGGAGGTCATGCTGACGCGGTCCGGTGCTCCGCTCGGCACCCTCGTCGTCCGCTCCTCGACCCTGGAAGGCGTGGTCCACGAGACACCCCGAACGAAGGACCCGCGCCCGGTGCCCGAGGGGATCACCGTGGTCGCGACCGCGATGGAGCTCTCGGAGAAGGCCCGCCGGCGGATCTCCGAGGAGCTCGGCGAGGACTACATCGTCCTCGACCTCCACGAGGCACCGCCCTGTGCCGACGTGCTGCTCGTCCCGCCGATCAGCCCACAGCTGGTCGGGGCGCTGCGCGGGCAGTTCCCCGACGCGCGCCTGCTGGTCACCGAGATCGAGGACGAGGAGCTGGGCGTCCACTACGGCGGCCCCGTCAGCCGAATGCTCGAGGCGGGCGCCTCCGGTTACCTGCCGCCGCGGCCGGTGGCCGAACTCGCCACCACCGTGCACGCCCACCTGAGGCGTCGCGATGCGCTCGCCCTCGAAGCCTCCGCTGCCGGCCAGGAGCAGACCGGTGAGGGCCGGACCCTCACCGACTGACGACTGGTGGCGGCGGCGGACCAGCGACCGTACAGCCGACGCTGTACAGTCATGGCATGCACGAGACCGTGACGCTCAGCCACACCGCATCCCTCGCCCGCCTGGGCCACGCGCTGTCCGACGAGACCAGGACCCGCGCCCTCCTGGCGCTCCGGGAGGCCCCGGCATTCCCGTCGGACCTCGCCGAAGCGCTCGGCGTCTCGCGACAGAAACTCTCGAACCACCTCGCGTGCCTGCGCGGATGCGGGCTGGTCGAGGGGGTGAAGGAGGGCCGGAACACCTGGTACCGCCTGAGCGACCCGCACCTCGCCGACGCCCTGAGCGACCTGATGAGGCTCGTGCTGGTCGTCGACCCCGACTGCTGCTCCGGCGAGGAGTGCACCTGCGCATGAGCCCGACGACGACCCCGTTCTCCGCCACCCCGACCGATGCGCGCCGGGCCGTCCTGCAGCGCCGCATCCGCTGGATCGTCGCCGCGACGATCACCTACAACGTGCTCGAGGCCGTGATCGCCCTGGCCGCGGGCCGTGCAGCGTCTTCCGCCGCGCTGATCGGCTTCGGCCTCGACTCGATCGTCGAAGTCCTCTCCGCGGCCGCAGTGGCCTGGCAGTTCGCAGGCCCCGATCCACACCGTCGGGAGAAGGTCGCCCTGAAGGTCATCGCGATCTCGTTCTTCGCCCTGGCCGCCTTCGTGAGCGTCGATGCGCTGCGATCGCTGCTCGGCGCCGGCGGGGCCGATCACTCCTCGGTGGGGATCGCCCTGGCCGCGGTGAGCGTCGTGATCATGCCCGCGTTCTCCTGGTTCGAGCGTCGCACCGGGCTCGAGCTGGGTTCCGCCAGCGCCGTCTCCGACTCGAAGCAGACCCTGATCTGCTCC
Organism: Brachybacterium fresconis; assembly: GCF_017876515.1. Lineage (NCBI taxonomy): Bacteria > Bacillati > Actinomycetota > Actinomycetes > Micrococcales > Dermabacteraceae > Brachybacterium > Brachybacterium fresconis. The sequence continues at coordinate 2,732,168 of NZ_JAGIOC010000001.1, forward strand.
TACCTCTCCGCCGCCGTGCTGCTCGGGCTGGTGGCGAACAGCGTGCTGGGCTGGGCCTGGGCGGACTCGGTCGCGGCCCTGGTGATCGCCGTCTTCGCGATCCGTGAGGGTCTCGAGGCGTGGCGCGGGGACGCCTGCAAGCAGCCGGTCTCGGCGCTGATCTCCGAGGGCGAGGAAGGCGGGCACTGCTGCTGAGGCCCGAGAGATCCTGAGCCAGGATCGAGACCGTCATCGTGGGCGTCTCCCGCCATCCTGAGGCGCCCATCATGTCGATCTCGATCCAGGGGAGATGCGACGGGCCCGTCGGCACCGCAACTCGCGCCCCGCTGACTTCGTGCCTCCCCATGCCTCACCCCACGAGCAGGCAGAACGGATGACCCTCCGGGTCAGCCATGACATACAGCGGCTCCTCGGCATCGCCCGAGCGGTCCATCAGCAACCGGGCGCCGAGGTCCTCGGCGCGCTCGCGCTGGACCTCGAGCTCCTGTTCATCGGGCACTCGGAAGTCCATGTGCAGCTGCATGGGGATCTCTTCGCTGGGCCAGGTCGAGGGGCGCAGGTAGGGCTTGTCCTGGACGGCGAGGATGCGCCGCTCCGCCGCATCCAGCAGCACGATCCAGTCGGTGTCATCGGGTGCGGGCGGCGGCGGCATGTCATCGCCGGGCCGGCAGTGCAGCCCGAGCAGGGCGCTGTAGAAGTCGGCGAGTGCCCGCGGGTCACGGGCATCGATCGCGGTGCAGCTGAGCACGGGATACGTCATGGAGCCTCCTCGCTCCCCGTCCACCGTAGTCCCGGCCTCGGGCACAGCGGAAGGCGGCCCGGAGATCCACCCCCGGTCTGACCCGCACCATCCCCCGGGGGGATCCCGCGGGCCACCCGGTGTTCCTACGCTGAGGACATCCGCCCGGCACACCGGACGGGACATCCCTGACGACGAAGGAACCCCCGTGACGACCTACGGCACCATCGCCCACCACGGCACCGGCAAAGGCACCACCAGCCTCGTCCTCGGCATCTGCTCCCTCCTGGCCGGGTGGGTGCTGATCGCCCCCGTCATCGGTCTGGTCCTCGGCATCATGTCGCTCGGGAACGAGCCCGACGCCCGCGGCCGGGCGGGATGGGGCATCGTCCTCAGCGTCCTGGCGATGGTCGGCTGGATCATCGCGTTCGCCCTCCTCGCCGTGACCGGGATCGGCCTGACGTTCCTGAACGGGGACCTGGGCGCTCTCCTCGGCGGCTGACGTCCGCGCGCCCGACGGTAGGTCAGCCGACGGGACCTTCGAGAATCGTCAGCTGATCGACGTCCCGGAAGCCGAATGCCCTGTTCAGCGCGAGCATCGCGGTGTTGTCGGGCGCGGTGTAGGTCTGGATCCAGCGGGCACCACGGGCCTCCTCGACGCCGCTGAGGTTCTCCAGGTTCGCGAGCTTCAGGGCGCGGCCCACGCCGTGGCCCCGGTGGCCGCGGTCCACGAGGGTGTCGTCCTGGGTGATGATCTCCGGGTCGTGACGGGAGACGAACAGCTCCGTGTACCCGACCCCCACGCCATCCAGGCGGGCGAGGCTGCGCACCAGGATCCAGCCCTGGTCGGCCATCCGCCGCTCCCCGCGGCGCACGCTGTCCACGTCGCTGCGCGCGGCCGGACGGGTGAGGTCCCCCAGGGGGACGTCCTCCTCCATCTGGGTGGTCAGTCGGGTCCACTCCTCGATCACGTCCTCCGGGCAGGCGCCGGTCCATGACCGCACCTGCACGTCCGGGGCCGACGGGGCCCGGTCGGGCCGGGCGTGGTGCGCCCACAGCGCCTCCAAGTCCACCGGGAGGTCGAGCAGGAGCCGACGCTCCTGGTGGCCGGTCCGCAGCCCGATCGAGATGGCGAAGGCGACCCCGGCCTCGGAGTACGTCTCTGCCTGCAGAAGCTCCGCGGCGCCGCGGAGTCGCCCGCGCACCGCTGCGGCCAGCGCGGTGCCGATGCCCTGACGGCGCTGCTGCGGCAGCACCGAGATCTCCACGTCGGCCGCCTCCCCGGGGTCGACGTCGGCCCCGGCGGCGCCGACGGGTCGTCCGTCCGAGGTGGCCACCAGCAGCACCGAGGTGCGGCCGGGCTTGGGGTCGCCGTACTGGGCCAGCGTGGTCTCGTCACTCGCCCACCAGGCGGCCTCGCGCCCGGCATTGAACCCCTCCCCGAGCAGGGCGTTCCACGCCAGGATCTCGTCCTCGCGAGCGGGATCGACGTCGGTGATCTGCACAGCGCTCATGGGGACATCGGACCACGGGATGCCGCCATGCTCCACCGATTTTCCGACGGCAGCGCCGGGAGCGGGCATCGAGCGGCCCGAGATCTGCCCCGGAGCGGTTCCGTTCGTCGGTGCTGCGGCTTACGCTCACCTCGAGCGCACGGCATCGTGCCGGCGCCGACGTCGAGGAGGACGCCATGCCCGCAGCCCTGCACCCCTATCTCAACTTCGACGGCAACGCCCGCGAGGCATTCGAGTTCTACGGCCGGGCCCTCGGGGCGACCCCGCAGTTCGCCACCTTCGGCGAGTTCCAGGCCGTGCCCGACGGCGACCCCGCGGCCGACAAGATCATGCACGGCTCCCTCGAGGTCACGGACCTGATCCGCCTGTACGCCTCCGATGTCATCGAGGGCATGGGCGCCTACGTGCCAGGCACCAACGTGACCCTCTCGCTCATGGGCGACGACGAGCCCGTGCTGCGCAGCGCCTTCGAGAAGCTCACCGAGGGCGGGGCCATCACGATGCCTCTGGAGAAGCAGATGTGGGGCGATGTCTACGGCGCCTTCACCGACCGCTTCGGGATCGTGTGGCAGGTGAACATCAGCCAGGACGGGCAGGGCTGAGTTCGCGCATGACCTCCCCTGGTCATGCAGATGAAGCATGTGCGTCGGAGGAACGCAGGCGCCGTCCCGCTCAGCGTTCGTGGACCACGCTCCGCCGTCGCTCGTAGGCGCGGGCGGCTCGCACCCGGTCCCCGCAGCGGGTGGAGCACCAGTGGCGGCGAGCGTGGGTGCGCAGCAGGAAACGGTCGCACGGAGGCGCCCCGCACCGTGCCAGGGAGGAGGCATCCTCCCCGGTCAGCAGCGCCGCCGCGTCTTCGACGATCTGCGCCATGGAGTGCTCGACGAGTTGGGTCACGGGATGCCCGGGGGCGCGATACAGCCCGCGGTTCGCGTCATGGTGCAGCAGGGGGGCACTGGGGACGCGGGTGAGCGTCCGGTTCACGTGCTCGAGCACGGATCTCTCGGGAGGTGTGCCGTCGACCTGCGCGGCGAAGAGCGCACGCAGCTGATGACGCAGATCCGCGAGCTGGTTCTGGCAGTACTCCAGCAGCTCGGTGTCTTCGGGGGCGAGTCCGCGATCGACGAGCCAGGTGGTGGCGGCGGCCGGGCTGTCCAGTTCGTCCTCGTGGCGCCCGCCGGGCAGCATCACAGCACTGTCGGCCAAGGCGAGGCTGATGTGCTCGGTGGCTCCGGGAGCGGGGGGCAGGGGAATCGTGGACACATCTCTCATGGTACCACTTTCCTTTTCCCGTGAGAGTGGTGCTACGGTCATCTCACGCTGCACTTCTCGTTCTCCCGTGAGAAAGAGGTCCCTCATGACCGTCCCCGCACCCTCCGGCACCGCCCCCTTCGCCCTGTCCGTGCTCGACAACGCTCACACCGGCGTCGGGCAGACGGCCACGGAGACCTTCAGGGAGATCACCGCGCTTGCCCAGCTGGCCGAGCGCCGCGGCTTCCGTCGCTTCTGGATGTCCGAGCACCACGCCATGCCGGCCGCGGCTACCTCGTCGCCGCAGATGATGCTCGCCCGCCTTACGGCGGAGACCGAGCGCATCCGCCTGGGTGCCGGCGGCGTCATGCTCCCCAACCACGTGCCGCTGCTGATCGCGGAGCAGTTCGGGATGCTCGAGGCGCTCGCCCCCGGCCGCATCGATCTCGGTCTCGGTCGAGCTCCCGGCACCGATCCGGCGACCGCCGCCGCTCTGCGCCGGGGCCGCGAGGCGAACGACGCCTTCCCCGAGCAGGTTCTCGAGCTGCTCGGCTTCGTCGAGGACGATTTCCCCGACGGACACCCCTACCGGAACGTCCACGCGGTCCCCGGGCCGTGGCAGGCGGACGAGAACCGGGTGCCGCGCCCGGGCACCCCCGAGACGTGGGTCCTCGGCTCCTCACCGTTCTCCGCCCAGCTCGCCGGCCAGCTGGGCCGCCCCTACGCCTTCGCCCTGCAGTTCGGGGACGCCGACGTCGTGACCGCGATGCGGCTGTACCGGGAGAGCTTCCAGCCCTCCGCCGTGCTCGCGGAGCCGTACAGCCTGGTCAGCATCGGGGCGGTCGCCCACGACGATCCCGCCGAGGCGCGGCGTCAGGCGCGGACGGCGGCCATGGCGATGCTCCTGATGTTCACGCGGAAGGGCTACAAACTGCTTCCGCCGGAGGAGGTCGAGGCCTACTCCCCCACCCTGCAGGAGCAGCAGATCCTGGACCAGTACACCCAGAGGTCCGCCCATGGCACCGCCGCGCAGGCCGCCGAACACCTCGACAAGCTCCACGAGCTCACCGACGTGGACGAGATCATGCTGGTGACGATGGGCCATTCGCGCGCGGTCCAGTCCCGCACGGTGGAGCTGATCGCCGACCACTACGGCCTGCCCGGAGCGTGAGGAAACGAAGACCCCGCCCCCACCCCCGATCCCCGGAGGACCTCGATGACCACCGCTTTCGCCCCTGTGCACTGACCACCCGCAGCGGTGCCACGCGCCTCGGGGGCGATGCCCGGGGCCTCGCCTTCTGGGAGGATGCCCCCTGACCTCGCCCGACGGGGTCGAGGTCACCGTCACCGGCAAGCCGGCGCGGCACGGACCCGAGGGCAACGAGACGACCTCCGGCGATGTCGTCGGTTTCCTGCTGACCCTCCTCTCGGAGGCCCCTGCTGACCTGGCCTGGTGACCGACTGCCCGGCGCCCGCCGGCCGGAAGGGGATCACGTGCCCGTGCGATCCCCGAACTGCCGTCGGTACCCCGACGGGGTGGTTCCGTAGGCAGCGGCGAAGTTCTGCCGCAGGGTGACGGCGGAGCCCATGCCGCATGCCTCGGCGATCCGCTCGATCGGCAGACTCGTCGTCTCCAGCAGGCGCCGCGCCTCGTCCAGCCGCCGCGCCCGCACCCAGGCCGCCGGCGTGGACCCGGTGACGGCGCGGAACTCGCGCAGGAAGGTGCGGGTGCTGAGGTGCACCACGGAGGCCAGGCTGGTCACCGTGAGCTCCTCCTCGAGGTGCTCGGCGGCCCACTGCAGGGTCCGTGAGATCGCGTCGTCCCCCGCCTCTCGCGGCAACGGCCGCTCGACGTACTGGGCCTGCCCGCCCTCGCGGTGCGGGGCGATCACCAGACTGCGGGCGATCTGGTTGGCAGCAGCCGCGCCGAGCCGAGTGCGCACCAGGTGAAGGCAGGCATCCAGCCCGGAGGCGGTCCCGGCCGAGGTGAGGACGTCGCCGTGGTCGATGTACAGCACGGAGTCGTCGACCGTCAGCTCCGGGTGCCGCGCACGGAGCAGGTCGAAGGCCTGCCAGTGCGTGACCGCGGGGCGACCCTCGAGCAGACCTGACTCGACCACCGGCAGAGCTCCGAGGCACAATCCGACGACCGTGGCTCCGCGCGCATGCGCCTCGACCAGCACGCGCTCGGCGCGAGCACCGAAGTCGCGCCCGTCGTCGAACCACGAGGGGACCACCACGACGTCAGCCTGCGCAGCGGGGGTCAGCCCCAGCACTCCCTCGATCCGATACCCCTCGGCCGTGCTCACCGATCCCTTCCGGTCGCTGAACAGGAAGGTCTCCCACGAGGCCAGCCCCTGCCGGGTCACCTCGTCGAACACCATCTGCGGCACCGCGAGATGGAACATCGTGATGCCGTCGAAGGCATA